>JBAQKP010000177.1:0-12569 GCA_049301135.1 Moraxellaceae bacterium
GTTCAGCATTGAGAGCCAAATTGAGTACGCTCAGAGAGAAAGATCATGATCGACAAGCGATATCACGTTTTTATTAGCACCACAGAAGCCGATATGCATGCCGAAAGGGTCGTCTTATCACAGACCTTAGTCAGTCAAGGATTCTTTTCTTGGGGGCTGGAGCAGCGCACGCCGCTGACCACTGCATTTGCCCGCCGTCAGATTGATGATTGTGATTATTTTATCCTGATGCTGGGCAGTCGTTATGGCGAGTTGTCGGCTTCAGGGGTCAGCTATATGCACCTTGAGTATATTTACGCGGTCACCAAGCAAAAACCAATCCTCGTGCTGATGTATGAGGCACCTGAGAGCCGTGCTGAGGAATTTCAGGACAAGAACCAAGAAGGCAAAGTCAAGTTTTTGGATTTTCGTCGCCAATTGCAGCGTGAGCGCGATATGGTGATGACTTTCCGTGATTTGCGTGATCTCGAAATCGCGATTCGGCACACCATGCCCCAGTTTTTAAATCGTTATCCGGCGCAAGGTTGGATTCGGCCGAATCAGCAGCAGGTGCAGCAATTGCAAGAAGAAAATGAACAACTCCGGCAAAAACTCATCCAGCTTGAGCAACAGCAACCGCGTGTCAACAGCACGCCACAGCGCGTGGCTGATCTGCCGCAGGTGCAAGGTCACGAAGAGATCGCTTTTGATTACAAAGTACATGCCTACCAAGATGGCAACTTTAGAGAGCTACGCCCACAGCGGCAGATGAGCTGGAACGACTTGCTGATGGTGATTGGCCCCGGTTTTAGCCCTGCCATGCCAGAAGACAGCTTTGCCAAAATCCTCAATGACTACCTGAATAGCACTGCACTCGCTGATGTGCGTGATGTGATGCCGCGTGCGCATGCTGTGGCGCGCTGCCAGATTAATATCCGTGCGCTGCACATGATTAAAACTCAATTTAAGAACAACGCATGGATTGTTCCTGTGGGTCGCGATGATCGGCAGCGCATCCTATGGGAGTTATCAGCGGCTGGTGAGCGGCAACTGTCACGACTGATGCAGCAGCAAATGAATAGTCGTGCATGATGCGAATGACATCAGTTTGTTGAGTCTTTCACCCGCCCTGTGCGGGTGATTTTCTGTTAGCGTAGCGCGCTGATTTGGTTGATCTGCTGGAGTTATGATGCGCCCGAACCAAGCCCCCGAAATCGCGGTGTTACTGGCCAATCTTGGCACCCCTGATGCGGCAACACCTGCTGCGGTTGGCCGTTACTTACGGCAGTTTTTATCCGATCCTCGGGTGATCGAGATTCCGCGCTTGGTTTGGTTTGTGATCCTGAATCTGTTTGTGATTCCACTGCGCAGTAAGCGGGTAGCGCATGCCTATGCGTCGATTTGGCAAGATGGCGACTCGCCAATGCGCAATATTTTAAAACAGCAATGCCACGCCTTAGAGCAGCGGCTACAAGGGCAGTTTGGTGCGTTTCGGGTGTCGGTGCATCCAGTAATGAGCTACGGCCAACCGGCGATTCCTGACACCATGAGTCGCTTACGTGCAGAAGGCGTTGAGCATTTTGTGGTGCTGCCATTGTTTCCGCAGTTTTCAGCGACCAGCAATGCTGCGGTGTACGATGCCGTGACCCGCTGGACACAGACCCAGCGCAACTTGCCATCGTTGACCATTTTAAAAGACTATTTTGCCCATCCGGCTTATATCGCGGCGCTGGCTGACAGTGTGCGGCGGCATCAGGCCGAACATGGTGTGCCCGATAAGCTACTGATGTCGTTTCATGGGATTCCACAGCCGTACGCCGACAAAGGCGACCCGTATCCGAAGCGCTGTCGCTGTACTGCGGCGCAGTTGGCGCAGGCGTTGGGGCTGCGTGAGGATCAGTGGCAGATCAGCTTTCAGTCACGCTTTGGCAAGCAAGAGTGGGTCAAGCCGTATACCGATGTCACCTTAAAAAGCTGGGGCGAGCAAGGCGTAAAATCGGTACAGATCATCAGTCCTGCATTTTCGGCCGATTGTTTGGAAACGCTAGAAGAACTGTCTGTGGAAAATCGCGAAACCTTTATTGAAGCGGGCGGCCAGACTTATAGTTATATTCCCGCGCTAAACGCCGATGCGGCGCATATCGACTTGTTAGAGCGTCTGAGTAAGCCGTTGGTACAAGGTTTTGTGGACACGCTAGACGGTTGGGTCTAATCCATGCCATGTGAGGTGCGGCCGTACTTCGGTTGGAGCGCTGGATTACTGCTGCTCTGCGCAGTTATAGGTTGGTTGAGCAGTCGTTCGGTGGCTGCTGTGCAGATCGAACAGATTGTTTGGCAGCAGACGAAAATGACTGTGGTTCGAGTAGATTTGCGCCAGTCAGATTTTCGTTTGTTTTGGCGCGACCCACAACAGCAACCATATCACCGCTTTGAATCGTTACGGTCTGATTTAGCCAAGCAGGACTTATCGTTACGCTTTGCCATGAACGCAGGCATGTACCACGCCGATCGCACTCCTGTCGGTATGTTGGTGCAGGATGGTCAGCTACAATTCCCGTTAAATACAGCCAATGGTGCTGGCAATTTTTTTTTACAACCGAACGGCGTATTTGCAGTGACTCAAGCCGGCCAAGCACTGCTAGAGCCGACACTACAGTTTGCACAACGCCAAATGAATTCCTTGCGGTGGGCAACACAATCGGGGCCGATGCTGGTGGTGAATGGTCAAATCAATCCGTTGTTTGATCCACACTCTAGCTCACAGAGAATCCGTAATGCAGTGGGACGGATTGATGCCGATCATGTGGTGTTTGTGATCAGTGAGCAGCCGATCAGTTTTTACGGATTAGCGAGCCTGCTCAAAGATCGACTCGGTTGTAGCGATGCACTGTATCTCGATGGCAGTATTTCAGCGCTATATGACTCAAAAAACCTGCGGCCTGCCCAGCCAGAGGATTTTGGGGTGATGCTTGGTGTCGTGGAGTCAAGCAACTCCCCGTGATCCGCAGCATTCAGCTTAAAGATAATCGGCCAGCAGTGCCAAGGCCTGCTCATGTAGTTTAGCGGCAGCAACTGGATCTTTCGCTTCGCGCGATTGCGCATCTGGCCACTGGGCACTGACGTAGTCACCGTTGCGGGTTGCCCAATCGACACTCAGTGCCATGTCTTCCATCAGTTTGGCTGGTGCTGCGGTCGATACCAGCCCGATGCGCATCACCTGGTGTACCAAGCGGGGCAGGCCGCGATAGATTTCAGAATCAATCGCACCAGGGTGTAAGGCATTGCTGGTGACGTTTGAGCCGGCCAGTTGTGCGGCGAGCGCGTGGCTAAACAACAGATTGGCCAGTTTCGATTGACCATAAAAAAACAGCGGATTGTAGCGACCTTCAGCACGAAACCGCTGTGGCTGAATACTGCCGACCCAATGCGCGACTGATGCAACATTGATTACCCGTCCCTGTTTGGCGTTTCTTAGCAGTGGCAGGAGTTTCAAGGTCAGCAACACATGACCCAGATAATTCACCCCAAATTGCTGCTCAAAGCCATCGACCGTGAATTGTTTGTCTTTAGCAAACAGCCCCGCATTGTTAATCAGTACGTCGAGTCGGTCGTAACGTTGCACAATCTCAGCCGCGCAGCGTTGTACGTCGGCCAAGCTGTTTAAATCTAAGGCAACCAGATCGACCTGACCTGCCCCAAGCTGTTGAAGTTGTTGCTGTGCGGCGCGGGCTTTGTCCAGATTACGACAAGCCAAAATCACGTGTGCGCCTTGTTTGACCAGTCGTTCAGCAGTCGCGTAACCGATGCCAGTGTTTGCGCCAGTAATCAAAATCCGAGGGGTAGACATATCCGTCACCTGAGTAAAAGAATGCGCTGTTTATCGCACGTTTTTTGCATTCTGACAACCTGTGTTGTCAAATATGCCCCAGTTGTTGCAGCGCTTGTGATAAGTCCTGTTGTAGATCAGCAACATCCTCTAGACCAATCGAAAACCTGACCAAACACCCGCGCTGCAAATGCGCTGAACCTTCAGGACGAATACCATCTAACCGATAACTCATCACCAGACTGACGGGGCCGCCCCAACTAAAACCGATTTTAAACAAGCGCAGCGCATCACAAAAATCATCAACTTGAGCCTGATTGATCTCTGCCTGAAAAATCACACTAAACAAGCCTGCTGCTAGATTGCTATGACCACAGACCGCTACCCACTCTGCATAACCCGCGCTATCGGGTCGCGCAGGATGTAGCACTTGCGCGATGGGTGCTTGATCAGCCAACCAGTCGGCCAGTTGTCGCGCCTGCTGGTCTTGCTGTTGATAGCGCAGTAGCAGCGTCGGCAGGTTGCGCAGCACCAGCTCTGCATCATTGGCGGCGATGCCAATCCCAAGCTGCGCATGTGCGTCTTTCAACCGTAGATGTAGCGTCCGATCACGGGTCACGATACTGCCCATCAGCACATCCGCGCCGCCACTGGGATACTTGGTCAGCGCATGAATGCTGATATCCACCTCATAGTCAAATGCACAAAACGCCAAACCCGCACCCCATGTATTGTCCAACGCGGTTAAGATGTTGTGCGCTTTGGCTTTGGCAATCAATGCCCGCAATGCCGGAAACTCCATCGTTACCGAACCAGCCGCCTCTAACCAGAGTAGCCGCGTATTGCCGCGAAGTTCGAGCCGTTCCGGTTGCAGCGGATCATATAGCCGATACGTCACGCCATACTGCGCCATCAGGCGTTTGACCAGATCCAGCGCCGGTGCGTAGACATTGTCGGGCAGTAGCACTTCATCGCCCTGTCGCAGTAACGCCAGATTCACCACACTGAGCGCCGACAAACCACTCGGCGCAAGCAGGCAATACTGACCGCCTTCTAAGCGTGCAATCCGATCCGCCAATTCAAACGTGGTCGGTGTGCCATGCAGCCCATAGCTATAGTCGTAATCGGCTTGCCAATCGCGGGCGCGTAGATCGGCCATCGAGGCAAAAAATACACTGGATGCCTTATGAATCGGTGTGGTTGCCGATGCAAAACCAGACGGCAGTGGGCTACGCTGATGAATCAATTGAGTGATCAGATGGTCAGGCGAGGATTCAGACATCACAACACCACTGGATAAACAAGACAGCTCGAATAGTAGCGTAAATTGTTGTGGTCAGACGGTAGCATAGCGTCAAAAAATCGTTATGCTTAAACGGTCAATCCTGTGTGATCTGGAAAAAACGACATGAACCAAACTACTGAACCTACCGCGCTACGCGTACATTTTTTTCAGCATATTCAAGGCGAAGGCTTGGGCAGTCTTGCCAGTTGGCTGTCCGCACACGCGACACAGGTCAGTTGTACTGAGTTTTTTGCACTGCCGCCTGAACAAGCGCAGGTCGAGTTGCCGGAGATCGCGCAGGTTGATTTGCTGGTGATTATGGGCGGTGCGATGAGCGTGAATGACGAAGCGGACTACTCATGGTTGGTCAGTGAGAAAGCATGGATTCGCCAGTATGTTGCACAAGGCAAGTCAGTGGTTGGGCTGTGCTTGGGGGCGCAATTGATCGCCAGTGCGCTCGGTGCAACCGTCAAACGCAACACATACAGTGAGATTGGTTGGTGGCCGGTACAACGGGTCGCCGTACAATCTCACAATACGCCGATTTTTGAGTTTCCATATCAGCTTGTGCCGCTCAGTTGGCACGGTGATACCTTTGAGTTGCCAGCCGGTGCTGTATTGTTGGCCGAAAGCGCAGCCTGTCCACATCAAGCCTATCAACTCGGTACGCATGTATTGGCGTTTCAGTTTCATCCCGAAAGCACGCCAGCGAATGCACGTTTGTTTGCTGAAGATGTGGACTATCAGCAGATGGTCGGTGGGCAATATGTGCAGCCTTTGGCTGAAATTGTTGGCGTGTCGGATCAGCAGTTTGTTGCGCCGAATCAGTTGTTAGAACGGGCGGTTGAGTTTGTTTTAGCTGGAGGTGTTGTTGCATGAGTGAGTCATTACCCCCTGCCGCGCTGCAAGCCCTGCAACAAGGCCGCATGATTGAGGCGATTAAGATCGTCCGTACCGAACACAATTTAGGTTTCTACGTGCTTAGTGCTGACACAGGTGAATAAGTGTGTATGCTTGGAATGCCTAATGTCTGAGAGTAAGTCATGAAAGAGTTTATCCGGCGAATTTTTGTAGTGCTTTGGATTGTTTTTGGATTGCTGGGTGTCGCTGCGCTTGGTTCACTAGACGAGCGTGCTGTTGGCGCATGGTTACTTGCAGTGGCGTTTATTTCTGCGGTGCAGTATGTCGTAACTGGTTCACCCAATCCAATCCATATGTTTGATCCAAAGGACTAGTTTTTATGCATAGGAGTTATGGCTAGCAAACGCACTTCAACTATACAAAAAGGATAAGAAACATGCTGAGCCACACACCGACAGCGCTGACACATGCCAAACAGTTACGCCAGCAGCAGACAGATGCCGAAAAATTACTATGGTCAAAAGTGCGTAATCGGCAACTGAGAAATTTGAAATTTCGACGGCAAGTGCCAATCGGCTCTTATATTGTGGATTTTTACTGTCACGAACAGGGCTTAGTGGTCGAGCTAGATGGAGGTCAACATATACAACAGGTCGAATATGATCAAATTCGCACTGACTTTTTACAAGCGCAGGGTTTAACGGTGTTACGCTTTTGGAATCATCAAGTCATTCAAAATACTGATGGGGTCTTACTCGAGGTATTACGGGCGGTTAACATTCATTACTGACTCGCCCTCACCCCAGCCCTCTCCCAGAGGGAGAGGGGGTTTCACGATGGGATTAAAACGTGCACTGCTCAAACAGATCAGCAACATAAGTTCCTTCTCCCTTTGGGAGGAGGCTAGGAGGAGGGTTAAAGTATCTCTGCGAAAGGGTATTGCCAGCGTTCAAAAAACATTCACATCGTTACCTTGCTTTGTCTGCTCAAGTTGCATACAATGTCACACCTTTTAACGGCCGACCTTCGCTTATTAGCGTTTTCGTCGTGCTTACAGTCGAGGCATCGATCTCGACCTTGGTGAAATCACCGTCTTTGCGGCTTCAGTGACATGAAGCGGTCAAGGGCACAATTTTTTTTGGTTTGGAGTTGCTGGCATGGCTAACCAGAGAATCCGTATCCGTCTGAAGTCATTCGATCATCGTCTGATCGACCAGTCGGCTCAGGAAATCGTCGAGACCGCCAAGCGTACCGGCGCACAAGTGTGTGGTCCGATCCCGATGCCTACCCGCATCGAACGTTTTGACGTTCTGACCTCACCGCACGTTAATAAAGACGCGCGTGATCAGTACGAGATCCGTACCCACAAGCGCATGGTCGACATCGTGCAGCCTACCGACAAAACTGTCGATGCGCTGATGAAACTCGATCTCGCCGCTGGTGTAGATGTACAGATCGCTTTGGGTTAACGGGTTTTAGCAAACCGCATCGACATGGATGCGAGGTTTGCTACTCAACAAGAGGTTTAAACAAATGGCTATTGGTCTAGTCGGTCGCAAGTGCGGTATGACCCGTGTCTTTACAGACGCTGGCGTTTCTGTACCTGTGACAGTGATCGAAGTCGATCCCAATCGCATTACCCAAATTAAAACCTTGGAAACTGACGGCTACCAAGCTGTTCAGATCACCACAGGTGAGCGCCGTGAATCACGCGTGACTTCAGCAATGAAAGGTCACTTTGCCAAAGCAGGTGTTGCTGCTGGTCGTGGCGTCTGGGAATTCCGTGCTACCGAAGCCGACCTTGAAGGTCGTGAAGTCGGCGGTACTATTGGTGTTGACGTATTTACAATTGGTCAAGCAATTGACGTTACTGGTCAAAGCAAAGGTAAGGGCTTCCAAGGCGGCGTTAAGCGCTGGAACTTCCGTACCCAAGACGCGACACACGGTAACTCAGTATCGCACCGTGTACACGGTTCTACTGGCCAGAACCAGACCCCAGGTCGTGTGTTCAAAGGCAAAAAGATGGCCGGCCACATGGGTGATGAGCGTGTCACCGTGCAAGGTCTAGAAGTTGTATCTATTGACGCGGAACGTAATGTTCTGGTTGTTAAAGGTGCAGTACCCGGTGCAATCGGTGGCGACGTAATCGTCCGCCCGTCGATCAAGGCCTGAGGGAATTAACGTGAATCTGAAGACTGTATCCGGTGCAGCGGTTGAGCTGTCCGACGTTGCCTTCGGCAGAGAGTTCAACGAAGCGCTTGTACACCAAGTGGTTACCGCCTATTTGGCTGGTGGTCGTCAAGGTAGCAAAGCGCAAAAAACTCGTGGCGATGTATCTGGCGGTGGCAAAAAGCCATTTAAGCAAAAAGGTACTGGTCGCGCCCGTGCGGGTTCGATTCGTAGCCCAATCTGGCGTGGCGGCGGTAAAACATTTGCGGCTCGTCCACAAGACTGGTCACAAAAAGTAAACCGTAAAATGTATCGTGGTGCGATGCAGTGCATTCTGGCTGAATTGGTTCGTCAAGATCGTCTGATCTTGGTTGAAGAAATCAGCGTTGAATCGCCAAAGACCAAAGATCTGTTGGTCAAGCTGCAAGCACTCAATGCCACTAAAGCATTGATCATCACTGATGCTGTTGACGAAAACCTGTATCTGGCTGCTCGCAACCTACCACACGTTGACGTCATCGACACTGCGGCCATTGACCCTGTCAGCCTGATCGCATTCGAAAAAGTCATCATGTCAGTCAACGCTGCCAAGAAACTTGAGGTAGAACTGGGATGAATAACGAGCGTCTGTATCAGATCTTGCTAGGTCCAGTATACTCTGAAAAAGCCCAACGTCTTGGCGATAAGCTCGGCGTTCAGGTGTTCAAAGTATCTCCGACTGCGACCAAGCTTGAAATCAAAAAAGCCGTCGAAAAACTATTCGGCGTTGAAGTCGAAGCAGTGAATACCGTCAACACAAAAGGCAAAACCAAGCGTTTTGGCAAGACTGTTGGCCGTCGTTCCGACACCAAAAAAGCTTACGTTAAACTCAAAGCTGGTCAAGATGTCCAAGTGGCAGATGTGACTGAGCAAGTTGACGTTGCGGAATAAGGACGAAGAGCATGCCTATCGTAAAATGTAAACCGACTTCCCCCGGACGTCGTTTCGTTGAGAAAGTCGTCCATCCGCATCTGCACAAAGGCGAGCCGTACGCACCTTTGGTAGAAGCCAAAAAGAAAACTGGTGGTCGTAATAACAACGGTCACATCACCACCCGTCATATCGGTGGTGGCCACAAACAGCGCTATCGTCTGGTTGACTTCAAACGCAACAAAGATGGTATCCCTGCCGTGGTTGAGCGGATCGAATATGATCCAAACCGTACCGCGCACATCGCCTTGCTGAAATACGCAGACGGTGAACGCCGCTACATCATCGCGCCTAAAGGCGTGTTGGCGGGCGACAAAGTACAGTCTGGTGATGATGCCCCGATTCGTCCAGGTAACTGCTTGCCATTGCGCAACATGCCAATCGGTTCGACACTGCATTGTGTTGAAATGAAAATCGGCAAAGGCGCACAGATTGCACGTTCAGCAGGGACTTCGGTTCAGTTGCTTGGTCGTGATGGTGCATACGCACTTGTTCGTCTACGCTCAGGTGAAACGCGTAAGATCCACGTTGAGTGCCGTGCAGTACTTGGTGAAGTATCGAACAGCGAAAATAACCTGCGCTCATTGGGTAAAGCCGGTGCAAGTCGTTGGCGTGGTGTTCGTCCAACCGTTCGCGGTATGGCGATGAACCCTGTCGATCACCCGCATGGTGGTGGTGAAGGCCGTAACAAAGGCATGCAACCAGTAAGCCCATGGGGTCAGAAAGCCAAGGGCTATAAGACTCGTAGCAACAAGCGCACGACCAAAATGATCGTTCGCGATCGTCGCGCCAAGTAAAGGAATCTGAATATGCCTCGTTCTCTTAAGAAAGGCCCATTCGTCGATGCGCACTTGCAGGCTAAGGTCGATGCGGCTGTGGCTAGCAACTCACGCAAGCCGATCAAAACTTGGTCGCGCCGCTCGATGATTTTGCCAGACATGATCGGTTTAACCCTGTCTGTACATAACGGCAAAGCCCATGTGCCAGTGATCATCACTGAGCAGATGGTCGGCCACAAACTCGGCGAATTCGCGCCAACCCGTACCTATCGTGGGCACGGCGTTGACAAGAAATCCAAACGGTAAGGTGCTTAAAATGGAAGTAACTGCCAAATTGCGCGGTGCCAACATCTCGGCGCAAAAAACCCGACTGGTCGCAGACCTAGTCCGTGGTAAGCCGGTTGGACGTGCGCTCGAAATCCTGACGTTTAGCAACAAAAAAGCGGCAGTTTTGGTTAAAAAGTGCTTAGAGTCTGCGATTGCAAACGCTGAACACAACAACAGCCTTGATGTTGACGATCTGAAAGTATCGACCATCTACGTCGATGAAGGCATTACCTTGAAGCGTATTTCTCCACGCGCCAAAGGCCGTGCAGACCGCATCAGCAAGCGTACATGCCACATCACCATCAAGGTAGGGGTTTGATATGGGTCAGAAAGTCCATCCAATCGGCATCCGCCTAGGCGTCGTGAAGCGTCACAACGCCAACTGGTATGCCAGTCCAAAAAACTACGCAGACTATCTGCTGAAAGATTTGGAAGTCCGTGATTTTCTTCTGAAGAAACTCAAAGCGGCCATGGTCAGCAAGATCTTGATTGAGCGCCCAACTGGCGCAGCCAAGGTCACCATTTCGACCGCCCGTCCGGGTATCGTGATTGGTAAAAAAGGCGAAGACATCGAATCACTACAACGTGATTTGACCAAAATCATGGGTGTACCGGCGCAAGTCAACATCCACGAAATTGACCGCCCTGACCTCGACGCACGTCTGGTTGCTGATAGCATTGCATCACAGCTGGAAAAACGAGTGATGTTCCGTCGCGCCATGAAGCGTGCGGTACAAAACTCGATGCGTGCTGGCGCTAAAGGCATCAAAGTAGAAGTATCAGGCCGTCTTGGTGGTGCAGAGATTGCGCGTACCGAGTGGTATCGCGAAGGCCGTGTGCCATTGCATACCCTGCGTGCTGATATTGACTACTCCAGCATGCGTGCTGAAACTACATATGGCACCATCGGCGTCAAAGTCTGGATCTTCCGTGGCGAAATCTTGGGCGGCATGAAACAAGTCATGAACCCTGTGCAAGAAGAAGCCCGTCCAGCCAAGCGCCGTGGTGGCGGTCGTGACGACCGTCGTAACGATGGTGAAAACCGTCGTGGCCGTGGCGAAGGCCGTGGTCGTCAGGCAGACAAAGGGGAATAAACCATGTTGCAACCGAAGCGTACTAAGTTTCGCAAGATGCACAAAGGTCGTAACACTGGCCTAGCTCATCGCGGCAGCACCGTGTCTTTCGGTACCATCGCACTAAAATCTGTTGAGCGTGGTCGTATGACTGCTCGTCAGATCGAAGCCTGCCGTCGTGCCATCACACGTCGCGTCAAGCGTGGTGGTAAAATCTGGATCCGTGTGTTCCCAGACAAGCCAATCACCGAAAAGCCACTTGAAGTGCGGATGGGTAACGGTAAAGGTAACGTTGAATACTGGGTTTGCGAAATCAAACCAGGTAAAATCCTTTACGAAATCGACGGTGTGTCTGAAGAATTGGCGCGTGAGGCGTTTGCCCTTGCAGCAGCCAAGATTCCATTTAAGACCGCCATTGTTCTGCGGACGGTAATGTAATGAATACCAAAGATTTACGTGAAAAATCAGTCGAAGAGCTGGCCACGTTGCTCGATGAGCAGCAGTTGAACCAGTTCCGTCTGCGTATGGCGAAGGCGACCGGTCAACTGGGCAAGACGCACGAAGTGCAAACTGCTCGCAAGACCATTGCCCGTATCAAGACCCTCATGACTGAAAAACAGGGGAACGGACAATGACCGAGCAAACCACCCAACGCACCCTGACCGGCCGTGTGGTCAGTGACAAGATGGACAAGTCCATCGTCGTCCTGATCGAACGTCGTGTACAGCATCCGGTGTACGGCAAAATGATTCGCCGTTCTACCAAAATTCACGCCCATGATGAACTCAATGTCTGCAAAACAGGCGATGTAGTCACCATCAAGGAATGTCGCCCGCTCTCTAAAACCAAAGCTTGGACTCTGGTTGAAGTGGTCGAAGCTGCTGGGCAAAACTAGTATCCATTGCATCATCGGTTAAATTCGGTTAGGATTTGCGCCTTTCCGAATTGGCCGATGATGCTCGGTTTTGGAGTAGGGCAATGATTCAGACCGAAACGATGCTCGACGTGGCAGACAATAGCGGTGCGCGCCGTGTTCAGTGCATTAAAGTACTGGGCGGCTCACATCGTCGTTATGCCTCTGTTGGCGACATTATCAAAGTAACCGTTAAGGAAGCAATTCCACGCGGTCGCGTTAAAAAAGGCGACGTGATGAACGCCGTCGTAGTTCGTACAAAATTCGGCATTCGCCGTCCAGATGGGTCATCGATCCGTTTTGACGACAACGCTGCTGTTTTGTTGAACAACAACAAAGCCCCGATTGCGACTCGTATTTTCGGGCCAGTGACTCGTGAACTACGTAC
>JBAQKP010000178.1:0-2263 GCA_049301135.1 Moraxellaceae bacterium
TAGTTAATATTTAATTCCTAAGTTGAGCTTTCGTTAGCTTTTGTCTTGCTGACGTTGCAACCCCAACACTGCAAGCCACACCAGCACGGCCAGCAGCGCAAAACCCGCGCCCAAACCGACCACCCCCGACCAGCCGCTGTGCTGATAGACCCAGCCACAGCCGAGCGACCCAAGCGCCCCGCCCGCAAAATAACTGGTCATATACGCCGAGGTCATCCGGCTGCGCGATTCTGGCCGAATCGCGTACAGTAGCCCTTGATTGCTGATATGCACGCCTTGCACTGCCAGATCGAGCAATAAAATCCCAATAATTAGTGCAACCAAGCTGTGTTCAGCAAAGCCTAGCGGCAACCAACTGCACAACAACACCGCCAAAAAAATATGCGTGGCGCGATTGCTGCGTCCACTGTCATTCAGCCGTCCTGCCCAATTGGCCGCCAACACCCCAGCAACCCCGAGCAACCCAAACAGCCCAATCAGCGCCTCGCCATAGCTATACGGTGGGCTGCTCAGTAAAAACGCCAACGCCGTCCACAACACACTAAAACAAGCGAACGCCATCGCCCCAAAAAACGCCCGCAAGCGTAACAACGGCTCTTGCTGAAACAGCCGCCACACCGACTGCAACAGATCTGCATAACGCACAGCGGGTTTGCGTGGTTCGGTCGGTAAACGTCGTGCCAATACCAGCGTGATCAGTAGCATGGCTGCCGCTGCACACCAGTACACCAGCCGCCAATCGCCCAGACCGGCCAGTGCACCGGCGACGGTACGCGCCAGCAAAATCCCCAGCAGCAAGCCACTCATCAGCACGCCGATCACCCGCCCGCGTTGTGCTTCTGGCGCAAGACTGGCCGCAAATGGCACGAGAATCTGTGCGCCAATCGAGCAGAGTCCGGTCACGGTCGCTCCAATAAACAGCCATAGGCCAGACGGCGCAAAACCAATCAGCAGTAAACCGCCCACCGTGAGCATATTCATGCCGACGATCAGTCGACGCCGATCAAACAAATCACCGAGCGGAACCAATAACAGCAAACCAAGTGCATAACCAAACTGCGCCGTGGTGACCAGCCATGCTGCTGTAGCACTGGACAGCCCAAACTGCTGCATCAGACTATGCAGCAGCGGCTGTACATAATAATTACTGGCGACTGCCAAGCCGGTCGCTAAAGCCATCAGCAGCAGCAACGGCCACGACAACACCAGCAGCGGCGGACTCGGTAGAGCGGTTGGTGACATATTCGAGGGTTGTGGCATCAGTCAGTGATCCTGCTGGGGCGTGGAAGCGGCGAGCGCAGCATAACTGAGAACGTGTGTGGCTTGTGTCCATGTTTGATCTGCTGAGTGTACCGTGCTTTGTCCGTCGTCTAACAGCAAGGCCGATACGCTGACTTGTGCCGCACACGGCCAATCCACCGACCAGTCCTCGTTCAGCCGACAGGTCAGCCGAAGCATTGAGGCAGTTACGTCTTGCTCAAGCGCGATAATTTCAACTGAATTAAACGGCATATACCGTCCAGCGGCATGTGAGAGCAGCTTATAGACGGTTTCTTTGCAGGAAAATAGCAAACTAAACCACAATGCAGGCGGATAGCCAAGCCTTTCACCGAATTGAAGTTCGGCGGGATTCAGCACACGTCGCTGGAGTTGTTGCGCCCGCGCCAGACAGACCACACCTTCCAGATCTAAGCCCAGTTCACGGTAATGGGTGGATGGCGCGACCCATGCCACCGCACGACCGCGATGATGCGTGATGCTGCCGTTGTAACCGGCCGGCCAAGCGGGTGAGCCATTCGGCTGTCGACCGAGCATGTCCAGTTCAGGCTGGCCGAGTTGCTGTAATGCACGCGCAGCACAATAACGTCCCGCCAAAAATTCCTGCTGACGTTTGGCTGCGCTGTGTTGCAATTCGCTGGGGAGTTGTTGTAACTCGCACCACGCTAAAAACACCGCATCAGCCAGATCAGTCAGTGTATACAGAGTGCTGTGTGGGTAGTGTTGCTTGATCCGTTGCACAGCGGACAATAAGTCAAAATCACCGTTGTTAGGCATCGCGCATTTGCTCCAGTAGCCACTGTCCAGCCTGACCCAGTGGGTAGCGGCGCGACCAGATCACATCGACGGATAACTCGACCGGCCAGCCGTCAATCGGTAATTCCAGCACTTGCTGCGCGGCGTAGCGTTGCACGATCCAGCGCGGCAAACTCGCCCAGCCCACACCCAGCATCAGCATTTCGAGCAGCATGGTATAGGTCGGTGC
>JBAQKP010000179.1:0-4898 GCA_049301135.1 Moraxellaceae bacterium
GGTGTCAATCGACATCGTAAATGCACTCCTTGCATGTGGGGTTGTCTGCACGACAAAACAATGTCGTTACGATAGCATAAAAAGACCGCGGTTAAGCGGTCGGTGTAGGACATGATCTGCGGGAAAGTCGCCGCTTATGATGGCGGGTTAAATTTTACGCCTGCAACACATTGTTCCAGTTGTGGTTTGATGCGAACAAAAGCAGGTAGGTTTTCTGGATTTTGGCCGTTCATCGCCATGCTTTGGATTTTCCAAAATTCACCGACTTTTAGGTTGTTGGCACGAACGGCAACAGTGCATTTGCAGACTTTTTGCGCGGTGGTGGCATCGGTGATTTTCATCGCGGTCATTTCGCTGGCGCAGCGCTGAGTCATCACGGTTTGAATATCGACCGGCTGGCTCGGTGCAGCAGGTCGGGCAGGTGCTGGGCTGGCGTGTGCAAGGCTGAACAAACCAGATGCAAGTGCGGCGATGAGTGTGTTACGAAATAGGTTCATTAGACATCCAAATTCAGTGGGTTCGACTCGTCAGTTGGTTTAGTGCGCTTGATAACGAGTTGGATCAGGTAAGGCGGCGTTTAAAAAGCCTTGTTGACGCAGACGACAACTGTCACAACGTCCACAGGCACGACCGTCAGCATCGGCCTGATAGCACGACACCGTTAGGCTGTAGTCTACGTCAAGTGTCGCGCCCAACTGTATAATTTGCGCTTTGCTCAGGTGTAATAATGGTGTTTCGATGCAGAGTGGTTGGCCTTCTACGGCAGATTTGGTGGCAAGATTGGCCAGCTGGGTAAATGCCTGAATATACTCAGGACGGCAGTCAGGGTAGCCCGAATAATCCACGGCATTCACGCCGATCACAATCGCCTGACTGTCGGTGACTTCGGCCACTGCCAAGGCATACGATAAAAAAATCGTATTACGCGCAGGTACATAGGTGACAGGAATTCCTTCTGGGCTGTCCTCTGGTACGTCGATGTTGTCGTCAGTCAAGGCTGAACCACCGACATTACGCAGATCAATATCAATCACGCGTAGTTTAACACCGACAGCGGCGGCCAGTCGTTTGGCCGCGACCAACTCGCTCGAATGCCGTTGTCCATACGAAAAACTCAGCGCTTCACAATGATAACGCTGCATTGCCCACGCCAGACACGTCGCGGAATCGAGGCCGCCTGAGAGGAGGACAATTGCTTTAGCTTGGGGAGTCGTCATTGTGTTGCTCATCATCTTAAAACGATTTCAAAATCAGATCTTGTGAAAACCTGCACGCGGTATTAGGCGTGGCTTTAGTGTCCCGCCGCATCTTGCCACAGTAGTTTATGAAGTTGCAGTTGAAAACGAACGGGTAGGCGATCCACCAAAATCCACTCGGCCAGATCATGGGCGAGGGCAGGCAAGGCTGCACTGGCATGATCGACTGCAAATGCTGGCGAAAACCAGACGCTACTGACTTTTGCGGCCAGATCATACTGCTGTAGCATGTCGCGTGACCACTCGTAGTCCTGTCGGTTCATGATCACAAACTTAAGCTGATCATGCGCGGTCAGGTACTCAAGGTTACTGAGCACATTCCGCGCCATTTCGCCAGAACTCGGCGTTTTTAGATCGACCACGCGTGACACACGCAGATCAACCTTGCTGATGTCCAACGCGCCAGAGGTTTCCAGCGACACTTGATAGCCCGCGTCACACAATAATTGTAACAGTGGAATGCAGTTCGGTTGCGCCAGTGGTTCGCCGCCGGTCACACAGACATGCCGTGCACCATAGCTTTGAACTTGTTGCATGATCTGCTCAAGGCTGTGCCGCTCACCGCCTTCAAACGAGTAGGTGGTATCGCAGTACACGCAGCGCAGCGGACAGCCAGTCAGCCGCACGAACACGGTCGGCCAGCCGGAGTGGTTGGCTTCGCCTTGCAGCGAAAAAAATATCTCGGTCAGTCGCAAGCCTGCGGCAGGGTCGGTGACGGGGATTTGGCTGGTGCGCATGCGGTTCTCTTGAAAAAATGCCGAGGTAGTTTAAACCTTTGAGCATTCACACATCGTGCTATGCCTGCGGCTGGCCTCACTTTTGACAGGCCAAAAGTAAGCAAAAGCCCATGCGCTTGGAAGACTCGCCATCCATGGCTCAAACAGTTCCAAGCACGCTATCCCTGTACGACATCCATCTTTTAAGTGAGTTAGTCTACTCGCAGCAACTCATTCAAACCCACTTTTGAGCGGGTTTTGGCATCAACTTTTTTGACGATGACGGCGGCGTACAGGCTGTATTTGCCATCAGCAGACGGTAGGTTGCCCGCGACCACGACTGAGCCAGCAGGCACACGGCCATAGGTCACTTCGCCAGTTTCGCGGTCATAGATCTTGGTCGATTGGCCGATATACACGCCCATCGAAATCACCGAACCTTCTTCGACGATCACGCCTTCGACGATCTCAGAACGCGCACCGATAAAGCAATTGTCTTCGATGATGGTTGGGTTGGCTTGCAGTGGCTCTAACACGCCGCCGATACCGACACCGCCAGACAAGTGCACGTTTTTACCGATTTGCGCACATGAGCCAACGGTTGCCCATGTATCGACCATTGAGCCTTCATCGACATAGGCGCCGATATTGACATAGGACGGCATCAGAATGACGTTGCGGGCAATAAAGCTGCCTTTGCGGGCGACTGCTGGCGGGACAACACGAATCCCTGCGGCGCGGAATTGGTCTTCGTTCCAGTCGGCAAACTTGGTCGGGACTTTATCAAAGTATTGTTGGGCATCGCCGCCGCTCATGGCGACGTTGTCATTGAGGCGAAATGACAGGAGGACGGCTTTTTTAACCCATTGATTGACTTGCCAATCATTACCGATTTTTTCGGCCACGCGCAGGCTGCCATTGTCCAGACCGGCCAGTACGTCAGTGACCGCATCGCGCACGTCTTGTGGGGCATCGGTAGGTGAAAACTTCAGGCGGTCTTCAAAGGCTTGTTCGATCAGGCTCGACAGTTGGTCTTGTTGCATGGTGGCTCCAGCATCAGCGGGTCATTATGGTATTGGGTCACACACGCGGCATCTTGCGCGCTGGCGGTCAGCGGTGTGCATTCGGGCGACATTTTACACCAAAAACAGCGCGGGCGGGTTAGGTACGCGGTGAATGTTCAATTTCGCTAGGGTGACGCTTATTGTGGAGCAAAACAAAACGTTTAACCCAGCCACAGTAGGATTGCTCTGTGCGCAGATTTTGTTAATTTTTTAAATTAAATCAATTTCTTGTATTTTTTTGTATTCATGGATGTTTGATTTGCCGTCCTAGTAAAAGCATGTTAGTTTTGTATTTTGGCTCGCAATAGAAATATTGCTTTTAAAACAGGATATACGTCATGCTAACAGCAGTTTATACATCAAAAACGCCGTGTATCCTTAGTTAGTGCTCAAAAATTATGAACATCAAAGAATATGTCAAAAATTACAGAGAAGACGACGAACTAGAAATCATGTTTGCTTGGAATGGCAAGCATGCAAATGGTTTCGAGGATGAAAATTTTAAATTTCGTCGAGAGGTGCTTGATTACTTCAAAAGCCATAAAGGTACATTTTCTGTTTCACTTATCGCGGCACTTTATGATGCAGAAACAGAGTTTGCCAAAGAAGCTTGGGGCGTAAATCCTGTTGTTAGTCTCTTAGCTCAGGAACTCTTAGAACGAGGAAGAGAAGTATACGCCTCAACTTACTTAAAAGTTTGGGGGCGAGGAATGGATGCTTATATACAAAGTATGCGTATTGAGCTTTCAAAAGAATGTATAAATGACCTTATAAATTATTCTAAAAGTCGCAAGGAGAATGATGATTTTCCAAATAAAGAACAAGCAGAATTATTCCTTAAATTTTTGGAGTTCAAACTTGAAAATATAGATGATTTTAAAGATTTTAATTTGAACTTTTAGAAAGTTAGAAATCCTATTCGTGCCAATCAGGTTGGCAATAATGAGAAAATACTGTCTAACGTTGATGAGCAATACCACTTATTGCAAGAGCATAACATTCCCACACTGACGGAAAATCCCTCTTTTTACGCTGAGGATTTGGGTGTGGAGGATTTGATCCTTAAAGGGTTTAAGTTGATCTAAAGCTCAAACATCTGGCTTATGCGTCGGCGGTTCGGGGAGTTCAATCTCCAACCGATCCGCAATACGCTCCAGACTCACCTTTGTCCACTCTTGTTCCTGATGGCTAAACTGATGCTCATCGTATAACAGCCTGGTGATGATATTCGCCACGATCATCGGCACAATCCCAAAAATCCAAAAGTGCCCAAACACCACACCCATCACCCGACCGGCCGCAGTCACCGGCGTCACATCACCATAACCAATGGTCAGCGCGCTCACAATCGTCCACCACAGCCCATCCGCAAAGCTGCGTTGCTCAATCACCGCAAACAGCCCCGCCGCCAGCAACACACTGACTGTATAAATCAACATAATCAGCCAAAACCGATTGGCGATATAACGGATCGAACGCTGTACATTCATGTATATATCCCCAAACGGCATCGCCTACTGATGATGACTGATTAAGCTGGATTGGCTTTCACACTACGCCGCACCGCTGGCACGGGCTCACCACGATACTGACGATCCGCAAAATAACTCGAACGCACCATCGGCGCTGCCCAAATATTCCTAAAGCCCAACGCCTGACCATGCGCGGTATAGCGCTCAAACTCATCCGGATGCACGAAGCGCTCAACCGGCGCATGACTCTTAGACGGCTGCAAATACTGCCCAATCGTCACATAATCCACCCCATACGCGCGTAGATCATCGAGTAAGGCCAAAACTTCGGTTTCGGTTTCACCCAAGCCGACCATCAAGCCGCATTTGGTCGGCACATCAGGGCAGATT
>JBAQKP010000180.1:0-13689 GCA_049301135.1 Moraxellaceae bacterium
TGCCAGTCATCGGGGCAGTTCGACCTATATTAATACCGGCGGCTGGTCATCGGGTGGGCATAAATAACCAGACCGGCACGAACCCATCTACGATTTTAGACTACGACTTTAGGCGCATACCGCAACAGGCCAATCGCCCCAAATCTAACACCGCTGCGGGCTCGCGCGGCGCTGTTGAGCGGCTTTATGTTTTCGTTTCTGCTTTGTATAGAAAATTTACTGTTAAATCGAGTAAACTTCGCGGCAAGTGTATCTATTTCAGTGCTGCGCCGACGATGGGGTTGGCGCACTGTATCTGGCCAGCTAGGAGTACTCCCCGCATGAGCGCCCTTACAACACAAAACTGGGCACTGATTGCCTTTGTGATTGGTGTGGTTTTTCTGTGTGTTTTCATGCTCACCGTGCCACAACTGCTTGGTGGTCGTTCCAAAGCCCGCGCCAAACACGAGCCATTTGAGTCGGGTGTGGTCGGGGCGGGTGGTGCGCGGATGCGTCTGTCCGTCAAGTTTTATCTGGTTGCGATTTTCTTCGTAATCTTCGATTTAGAAGCGTTGTTCTTGTATACATGGTCGGTCGCGGTGCGCGATGTCGGCTGGCAAGGCTTTATTGCGGCCACTATTTTTGTGCTGATTTTGATTGTGGGCTTGGTGTACGAACTGAGCACAGGGGCATTGAATTGGTCGCCGTCCGATCTGGCCAAAGCCAATCGGCAACGCACGCTAAAAGCGACCGGCAATCCGATGTTGGCGCTGGCTGAGATTACTCGTTTTAATGGCGTGGAAGAGTTAGAGCGCGATCCAACCGGCAAAGTGCCCGCACAGTTGTCTGGCCGCGTTAAATCCAAGCTGTCCAAAGCCCAATCATCTCAGTCATCTGAACAGGAGTAATACGGGATGAAATATACCCTGACCCGTGCGAATCCCGATGCTGACCAGTACCCGATGCAAGACCGGCATGATGTTGAAGATCCACTGAGTGCTGATCTTGACCGCAATATCATCATGACCCGTCTAGAAGACATGTTGCATGGTGCGGTGAACTGGGGGCGTAAAAACTCGTTGTGGCCGTATAACTTCGGTACGTCATGTTGCTATGTTGAAATGGCCACCACACTGACCGCAGTGCATGACATGTCGCGTTTTGGCGCAGAGGTTATCCGCGCTTCACCGCGTCAGGCGGATCTGATGATCGTGGCGGGCACTTGCTTTGTCAAAATGGCACCGGTGATTCAGCGCCTCTACGAACAAATGCTCGAACCGAAATGGGTGATTTCGATGGGTGCATGTGCCAACTCAGGCGGCATGTACGATATTTACTCAGTGGTACAAGGCGTGGATAAAATTATTCCGGTTGATGTGTACATCCCCGGTTGTCCACCACGTCCTGAAGCGGTGCTGCAAGGCTTGATGGTGCTACAAGAGTCGATCCAAAAAGAGCGCCGTTCACTGTCAGCGGTCATCGGTGATGACTTGAAGCCGATCTATCGCCCGAAGATGTTGCCGGAGCGTGATCGTAAGCAGGCCGAGCGGATTGCCGTGACCAACCTACGCTCACCCGATGGGATTGAATAAGCCCACCCGTACTCAAGTGTCGGGTCAGCTATCCCCTGTATTTCGGTCGTTTGCTGTCGCAGCGACCCAGCCGATTTTGTCATTATAGGAAGCCAAGCCAATGGCTGAAACTCAAACTGCCTCCGCAGAGGCCGCGCCAGTGGATTCCCGTTCAGCATTTGCAATCGTCGAAGAGTTGCGTGCAAAGTTCGGCGATTGGCTCCATTTACAGCAGACGTTGGATGATTTTCCAACCCTGTGGGTGACTCGCTCACAATTGCTGGATGTGTTGTTGTTTTTGCGCACTGTGCCACGTCCGTATGTGATGTTGTATGACTTGTCGGCGATGGACGAGCGGATGCGCACCCATCGTGAAGGCTTGCCGCCGTCTGACTTTACTGTGTTCTATCATCTGTTGTCGCTTGAGCGTAACAGTGATGTGCGGATCAAGGTCGCATTGTCCGAAGCGGATCTGAACGTGCCGACCGCGACCCGTATCTGGCCGAATGCCAACTGGTACGAACGCGAAGTGTGGGACATGTTCGGTATTAAGTTTGACGGTCATCCGTTGCTACGGCGGATTCTATTGCCGACCTATTGGGAAGGCCATCCACTGCGCAAAGAATACTCGGCGCGCGCGACCGAGTACACACCGTATCATCAGACCCAAGCCAAACAAGATTTTGAGCAAGAGCATTTGCGTTTTGTGCCCGAAGATTGGGGCATGAAGCGTGGCAACAAAGACGAGGACTTTATGTTCTTGAACTTGGGGCCAAACCACCCCTCTGCGCACGGTGCATTTCGGGTGATTTTGCAGCTTGATGGCGAGGAAGTGCTCGACTGTATTCCGGACATCGGTTACCACCATCGTGGTGTCGAAAAGATGGCGGAGCGGCAGACGTGGCATTCGTTTATTCCGTATACCGACCGTGTCGATTATCTCGGTGGGGTTGCCCAAAATCTACCGTATGTGATGGCGGTCGAAAAGCTGGCAGGGATTACCCATATTCCTGAACGCGCACAAACCATCCGCGTGATGATGAGCGAGTTTTTCCGGATTAATAACCACTTATTGTTTATCGGGACGGCGATTCAGGACGCAGGCGGCATGACGCCGGTGTTCTATATGTTTACCGACCGGCAAAAAGTCTACGATGTGGTCGAGGCGATTACTGGTTTTCGCATGCATCCGGCATGGTTTCGGATCGGTGGGGTGGCGCACGATCTGCCGCATGGCTGGGATCGTTTGGTGCGTGAATTCCTCGACTGGATGCCGAAGCGTCTCGATGAGTACATGACCGCCGCCCTGAAAAACAAAGTGATGATTGCACGGACGCGGCATGTCGCGCAGTACGATGCCAAGCAAGCGCTGGCATGGGGCGTGACGGGTACGGGTCTACGCGCAACCGGTATTGATTTTGACTTGCGTAAAGCCCGTCCGTATAGCGGCTATGAAAACTTCGATTTTGAAGTGCCGCTCGGTCAGCATGGTGATGCTTATGATCGGATTTTGGTGCATTTTGAAGAGATTAAGCAGTCATTGCGGATCATTGAGCAATGCCTGAAAAACATGCCGTCGGGTGCATACAAAGCCGATCATCCGCTGTCTGTGCCACCACCAAAAGATAAAACCCTCAAAGACATCGAAACCTTGATTAATCACTTCGTCTCGGTGTCGTGGGGGCCTGTGATGCCTGCGGCTGAAGCGTCGATGATGTGTGAAGTGGTGAAAGGCGCGAACAGCTATTACTTGACCTCTGACAAATCGACCATGAGCTATCGGACGCGGATTCGCACGCCGACCTTCCCGCATTTGCAGCAAATGCCGTCGGTGATTAACGGCAGTTTGGTCTCAGACTTGATTATTTATTTAGCGACCATCGATATTGTGATGGCCGATGTGGATCGCTAACCGGAGCACACGATTATGATGATTTTGACTGATCGAAAGCCACGCGTAAACATCGAAGCGATTCTGACCGCACAAGAGATTCATGATATTGAGCACTATATGCATCACTATCCTGATCCGCGTGCAGCGAGTCTTGACGCGCTGAAGATCGTGCAAAAGCGCAATGGCTGGGTCGATGATGTACAGGTCAGTGCGATTGCGCAAAAACTTGGCATTCCGGCCACTGACATCGAAGGCGTGGCGACGTTTTACAATCGGATTTATCGCCAACCCGTCGGGCGGCATGTGATTTTGATTTGTGATTCGATTGCGTGTTTCTTGATGGGTGCAGAAAGTCTGGCTGAAGCGTTTAAGCGTGAGCTGGGCATTCAGTACGGCCAAACCACCGCAGACAATCGCTTTACCTTGCTGCCGATTTGCTGTTTGGGTAATTGCGATAAAGCACCAACCTTGATGATTGATGAAGACACCCATAGTCTGGTGACGATTGAGTCGATCCGTGGTCTATTGGAGCAATACGCATGAATAGCCAACCCAACAGCCAGCCTAATACCGAGCCGAAGCCGATTCATGGCAATGGCACCGCCGACACCCATCCACTGACGTGGCGCTTAAAGCATCATGAGTTTGTGCATGATGTGGCGACTTATGAGCAGCTAGAAGGCTATGCGGGCATGAAAAAAGCCCTCAGCATGACCCCTGCCGAAGTACAAGCGATCATCAAAGATGCCACCGTAAAAGGTCGCGGTGGTGCGGGTTTTCCAGCGGGGATCAAGTGGTCGCTGATGGCACCAAACGATGGTGGCCCTCGCTATCTGATCTGTAATGCCGACGAGATGGAGCCGGGTACCTTTAAAGATCGTTTACTGATGGAAAAGCTACCGCATCAGTTGATCGAAGGCATGATCATCGCCGCCTACACATTGGAAGCGACGCTGGGCTATATCTTTATCCGTGGTGAATATATTGAAGCCGCCCAATACCTGAACAAAGCGCTAGACGATGTGCGTGCCAAAGGCTATCTGGGCAGCAATATTCTGGAGACTGGCTGGGCGTTTGATATGCATGTGCATACCGGCGCAGGACGTTATATCTGTGGCGAAGAAACCGCCCTGATTAACTCGCTGGAAGGCCGCCGTGCCAATCCACGCACCAAGCCGCCGTTTCCGCAAGTCGCCGGTGCTTGGGGTCGGCCGACCATCGTCAACAACGTCGAAACCTTTAACAACTTGCCGTCGATTTTGCTGCGTGGCGCGGAGTGGTACAAAAACCTATCCGCCCACAAATCACCAGATCCTGGTACCAAGATTTACGGTGTGTCGGGTAAGGTCAAATTCCCCGGCCTGTGGGAGTTGCCATTTGGTACGACCGCCCGCGAAGTGATCGAACAACACGCCGGTGGCATGCAAGACGGTTTAACCCTGAAAGCTTGGCTGCCCGGTGGTGCATCGACTGACTTTTTAACGCCAGATCATCTCGACCTGCCGATGGATGGTGACACCATCATGAAAGCCGGTTCGCGGCTCGGCACGTGTCTGATCATGGTGGTCGACGAAACGCAAAACATGGTGGCGCTGGTGCGTAACCTTGAAGAGTTTTTTGCGCGTGAGTCGTGTGGTTGGTGTACACCGTGCCGTGATGGTCTGCCGTGGGGTGTTAAAATCCTGCGCGGCCTTGAGCGCGGTGAAGGCCAGATGCAAGATATTGAACATCTGACCGAACTGACCAAGAATCTCTGGATCGGCAAAACCTTTTGCGCCCACGCACCTGGTGCGATGGAGCCGCTACAAAGCGCGTTAAAGTATTTCCGTAGCGAGTTTGAAGCAGGGGTCAAACCCGTTGCTGCTCAAGCCAGCCTGACCAAAAACATCGTTAAGCAAGCATAAGGAACTCGACAGATGGCAACCATTCATGTCGATGGCAAACAGCTCGAAGTCAACGGCGCAGACAACCTATTACAGGCATGTCTGTCACTCGGCCTCGATATTCCGTATTTCTGCTGGCATCCTGCGCTGGGTAGCGTCGGTTCGTGTCGGCAGTGTGCGGTCAAGCAATTTGCCAACGCCGACGACAAACGCGGCCGCTTGGTCATGTCCTGTATGACCCCTTCGGCGGATAACACCTATATCTCGATTGATGACGACGAAGCCAAAGCGTTTCGTGCCAGCATGATTGAGCTGCTGATGACCAATCACCCGCACGACTGTCCGGTCTGTGAGGAGGGCGGTCATTGCCATCTGCAAGACATGACCGTGATGTCAGGTCACGATAGTCGGCGTTATCGCTTTACCAAACGCACCCACGAAAATCAGTATTTAGGCTCGTTTATTTCACATGAAATGAACCGCTGTATCGCCTGTTATCGTTGTGTGCGCTACTACAAAGACTATGCCGGTGGCACGGATCTGGGCGTGTACGGCTCGGCCTCTAATGTGTATTTTGGCCGTGAAAAAGACGGCATCCTTGAAAGTGAATTTTCGGGTAATTTGGTCGAAGTTTGCCCAACCGGCGTATTCACCGACAAGACCCACAGCGCCCGTTACAACCGCAAATGGGACATGCAGTACGCGCCGAGTATCTGCCAAGGCTGCTCGAGTGGCTGTAATATCTCAGCCGGTGAGCGTTATGGCGAGTTGCGCCGCATCGAAAATCGCTTTAACGGCGACGTGAACCAGTACTTCCTGTGTGACAAAGGCCGTTTTGGTTATGGCTATGTCAATCGTACTGACCGGCCACGCCAGCCGCTGCAAAAAATCGCCGGTGACTTACAACAAGTCAGTGTCGATACCGCGCTTGATCAAGCGATTGCCCACTTAAAAGGCAAAAAAATCCTTGGGATTGGCTCACCCCGCGCCAGCCTTGAAACCAATTTTGCCCTGCGTGAATTGGTCGGCATCAATCAGTTTTCAACGGGCATGACCCGTCAAGACCAAGCACTGGTCGAAAAAGCGGCCGCGATTTTGCAAACAGAAGGGATCTACACCCCAACTTTGCGTGAAATCGAAAGCTACGACGCGGTGCTAATCTTGGGTGAAGACCTGACGCAAACGGCGGCGAGAGTGGCGTTATCGGTACGGCAAGCCGCTAAAAACGAAGCGGTCAACATGGCCGAAGCACGCCGCACGCAACCGTGGCTGGCTGAGCCAGTCAAACGCATCGGGCAAAACGTCAACAGTCCGGTGTTTATCCTCTCGGTTAGTGAAACCCGCCTAAGCGACATCGCGGAAGGCGAGTGCGTGGCCACACCAAACGACATCGCGCGGTTAGGCTTTGCGGTGGCGGCGGCTTTGGTTGGTGATTCGGTACAAGGCATGGCGGCAGAAGCGGTGGAATTTGCCCAGCAAATTGCCAGCAAGCTGAAGTCTGCTAAAAAACCACTGATCATCTCCGGCACCTCGCTGCAAGATCCCGCCCTGCTCGAAGCCGCCGCACAGATTGCGCAAAATCTTGGCGCAGCGGCAGGCTTGACCTTGGTATTGCCTGAAGTCAACTCGATGGGCAGTGTGTTACTCGGTGGCCTATCACTCGAAGAAGCGTTGCTGGGTGACTATGATGCGTTGGTGGTGGCCGAAAACGACCTGTTCTCGCGCTTACCGAAAACCCTCGTGCAGCAAGTGTTGAGCAAAACCCAAAACGTCATCGTGCTGGATCACCAGCAGACCGACACGGTCAAGCGGGCTGGTCTGGTGTTGCCAGCGGCGAGCTTTGCTGAAGGCGACGGCACAGTGGTCTCACTGGAAGGTCGCGCCCAGCGGTTTTTCCAAGTGTTTGACCCAAGCTATCTCGATCCAAATCTCCAGATTAAAGAAGGCTGGCGTTGGTTGCATGCCATTAAAACCGGCCTGAATGATCAGCCAGTCGAATGGATGATTTTGGATGATGTGATTGACGCGATTGTACGGCAAGTGCCTGCATTGGCGGGGATTGTCGATGCTGCGCCGAATGCCGGTTATCGGGTTGGTGGGCTAAAAGTCGCGCGTGAACCGCGTCGCTATTCTGGCCGTACCGCGATGCGTGCGCCGTTGTCGGTGCACGAACCGAAGCAGCCGATTGATGTGGATTCGGGGCTGACCTTTTCGATGGAAGGCTATGTCGGTGATCAAACCGATAGCGCGTTGATTCCGTTTGCATGGGCACCAGGTTGGAATTCGCCACAGTCGTGGAACAAATTTCAAGACGAAGTCGGCGGTCACTTAAAAGGCGGTGATGCGGGTGTACGTTTATTTGATCGGCTGGCCAAGCGTGCTGCGCGGCAGTTTATTGCGCCCGATGCCGAACAGATTGCACTCGGTCAGTTCCGTTTGACCCCTGTGTTTAACCTGTTTGCCAGTGGCGAAATGTCAGGTCGGGTCGCGGTGTTTACAGACCGTCAGCCTGAGCCTGTGTTGTCCTTGTGTCGTGATGATGCGGACAGCTTGCAAGTGCAAGATGGCCAGATGCTGAGTGTGTCAGTGGGGACTGAAACGCTGGTACTGCCTGTGAAAGTGGTCGATTATTTGCCGCTTGGTTTGATCGGTTATCCAGTCGGACAAGCGCCTGTACTTGAGTTGCATCAGCCCGTCAGCGTGTCTGTGACCGCCCAAGCGATGGGAGGCTAACATGCGTATTGATCCGCAAACTCCCGAGTTTTTGGCTGGTGTGTTGACCCCCGCACAATGGTCGATGACCTTTAGTATTGTGCAGGCGGTGGTGATCTTGTTGTTGGTGGTGCTGGTCGCTGCGCTGATGAGTTTTATTGAGCGACGCTTGCTGGCATGGTGGCAAGACCGCTATGGCCCAAACCGTGTCGGCCCGTTTGGGATTTTCCAAATTGTCGCTGACATGTTGAAGCTGTTGTTTAAGGAAGATTGGACACCCAGTTTTTCGGACAAACGCATCTTTATCATGGCACCCGCGATTGCGATGGCCACCGCGCTATTGTCGTTTGCAGTGATTCCGATTTCGCCTAGCCTTGGTGTGGCGGATCTGAGTATCGGCTTGTTGTTCTTTTTTGCGATGGCCGCGCTTGCCGTGTATTCGGTGATGTTTGGCGGTTGGGCATCCAATAACAAATACTCGCTACTCGGTAGTATTCGCAGTACCGCACAAACTATCAGTTATGAAGTGTTTATGGGTCTGTCCCTGATGGGGATTGTGGCGATTGTCGGCTCGTATAACCTGCGCGATATCGTCGAAGCCCAAAGTAACTATTGGTTTGTGTTTACCCAGCCACTGGCCTTTTTTATCTTTATTGTGGCCGGTGTGGCGGTGACGCACCGTCATCCGTTTGACCAACCCGAAGCCGAGCAAGAACTGGCCGAAGGCTATCATGTCGAGTATAGCGGCATGAAGTGGGGCATGTTCTTTGTCGGTGAATATGTCAACGTGGTGCTGATTTCGGCGTTACTGACTACGCTGTTTTTTGGCGGTTGGTTGCCACCGTTTGGGATTGAGATTCCATTTGTACCAGAAGTATTCTGGTTCATCATGAAGACCTCGTTTTTTGTGATGCTGTTTGTGTTGGCGCGCGGTTCGTTGATGCGGCCACGTTATGACCAAGTGATGAACTTTGGTTGGAAAGTGTGTTTGCCATTGGCGTTGGTAAATTTGTTGATCACCGCAGCCGTGGTGCTGTGGCAGACCCCAACTGCGTAAGCGCACTCAGGAGAATCCAACATGTTAAAAACCTTAGCAAGTGTGATTGTGGGTGCGGGGACGATCATCCGCAGTATGCTGATGGTGTTCAGTCATGGCTTTCGTAAGCGTGACACGATTTGCTATCCAGAACAGCCGGTTAATCCGCCGCCACGCTATCGGGGTCGGATCGTACTGACCCGTGATCCGGATGGTGACGAGCGCTGTGTCGCCTGTAACTTGTGTGCGGTGGCCTGTCCAGTCGGTTGTATCTCTCTGCAAAAAGCCGAACGAGATGATGGTCGCTGGTATCCGGAGTTTTTTCGGATTAATTTTTCGCGCTGTATTTTTTGTGGCATGTGCGAAGAAGCGTGTCCCACCACCGCGATCCAGCTCACGCCTGACTTTGAGATGGCGGAGTTTGTCCGGCAGGATTTGGTCTATGAAAAAGAGCATTTGCTGATTTCGGGGCCGGGCAAATATCCTGAGTATAATTTTTATCGAGTGGCCGGTATGGCGGTCGATGGTAAGCCAAAAGGTGCCGCCGATTCTGAAGCTGCGCCAATCAACGTGCGGGGGCTGATGCCATGATGTGGCCGTTTTATGTGGCAGCCGCTGTTGCGCTGATTTCGACGCTTCGGGTCGTCACGCATACTAATCCTGTGCATGCGCTATTGAATTTGATTGTGTCGTTGCTGGGCATTGCCGCGCTGTTTTTTTGCGTCGGTGCACCACTGGCGGGTGCGTTAGAAATCGTGGTGTACGCTGGGGCGATTTTGGTGCTGTTTGTGTTTGTGGTGATGATGCTGAATCTCGGCAGCACCGAAGTACAAGAACAACACTGGTTTACCCCACAAGTCTGGGCCGTGCCTGCAGCGTTGAGCTTTATTTTGGGCTTGATGATGGTGTGGATGATTCGTGCCGGTACCAACGGTGAGTTGCTGGTGGGTGTCGAAACCGTCGAACCCAAGACAGTGGCGATTTCGTTGTTCGGTGCGTATGTGTTGTTGGTTGAGGTGGCGGCGTTTTTATTGCTGGCCGCGTTGGTTGCAGCGTTCCATTTGGGTAAACGCTTACCCACTGAGCACGGTGTAGACGGAGCACAATCATGATCAGCGGTATTCCGATGGAGCATGGCCTGATTGTGGCAGCGTTGCTGTTTGCAATGGGCTTTTACGGGGTGATGGCACGCCGTAACCTGATGTTTATTTTGATGAGTCTTGAGGTGATGATGAACGCCGCTGCGTTGGCGTTTGTGGTTGCAGGCAGTGCGTGGGTGCAGCCAGATGGACAAGTCATGTTTATTTTGATTTTGACCTTGGCCGCTGCCGAAGCCTGTATTGGCTTGGCGATTGTGCTGCAATTTTATCGTCGCTTCCACAGTTTGGATGTCGATGCAGCCAGTGAGATGCGCGGATGAGTCTTTTATATCTGACTTTTGTATTCCCACTGATTGGGTTTTTGTTGTTGGCGAGTCTGCGTGATCGCCTGCCAGAAAATGCCGCCGCTGCGATTGGCGTTGGCTCAATGGGGCTGTCAGCACTGACGGCGCTGTATGTTGGCATGGATTTTTTTGCCACGATTCCAGCCGGTTCAGGCGCGGCCTACCATCAGGTGTTGTGGACGTGGATGCAGATCGGTGAGTTTGCCCCTGCCTTTGGCCTGCATCTGGATGGCCTTGCGGTCACCATGATGGGGGTGATTACTGGCGTTGGCTTCTTTATTCACTTGTTTGCCTCGTGGTATATGCGCGGCGAAGTGGATGGCTACGCACGGTTTTTTGGTTACATGAATTTGTTTGTGGCCAGCATGTTGCTGTTGGTACTCGGCGATAATTTGCTGTTGCTGTATCTCGGTTGGGAAGGGGTGGGCATTTGTTCCTACTTGCTGATCGGCTTTTATTTCCGTGATCGTGCCAACGGTCAAGCCGCGATTAAAGCCTTTACCGTGACCCGTGTCGGTGACGTGTTTTTGGCGATAGGTCTGTTTATTCTGTTCCGTGAGCTTGGCACGCTGAATATCGCAGAGATTATTACCCGTGCGCCGCAAGAGTTGGCCGCGGGTAGCTTGACCATGACTTTGGCGACCTTGATGTTGCTCGGTGGTGCGGTCGGTAAATCCGCGCAGTTGCCACTGCAAACATGGTTGGCCGATGCGATGGCAGGCCCAACACCGGTGTCGGCGCTCATTCACGCTGCCACGATGGTGACAGCGGGTGTGTATCTGATTGCGCGGATGCATCCGCTGTTTATCATGACGCCAGATGTGCTGCTGCTGGTCGGTCAGATCGGTGCGGTGACGTTGGTGCTGGCCGGTTTCTCAGCGTTGGTACAGACCGATATTAAGCGGATTTTGGCCTATTCGACCATGAGTCAGATCGGCTATATGTTCTTGGCACTGGGTGTCGGGGCATGGCAAGCCGCAGTATTTCACTTGATGACGCATGCGTTCTTTAAAGCGCTGCTATTCTTGTCGTCGGGTGCGGTGATTTTGGCCTGTCACCATGAGCAAAATATTTTCAAAATGGGTGGCTTGCGTAAAAAAATCCCATTTGTGTATGTGTGCTTTTTGGTCGGTGGTGGTGCGTTGGCAGCGTTGCCGTTTATCACGGTCGGCTTCTATTCCAAAGATGCGATCTTGTGGGAAGCGTGGGCGAGTAACCATCCAGAACTGTTCTGGGCGGGGATTGTTGGCGCATTCATGACCTCGATCTATACGTTCCGGATGATCTGGATCGTGTTTCATGGTGAAGAAAAAACTCCTGCACATGCGCTAAAAGGCGTGTCGTACTGGCTGCCTTTGGCCGTGCTGCTGCTGGTGTCTACTGCGGTCGGTGCGCTGATTCATCCACCGCTGGCGGGTGTATTGCCGGAAGGTGTCGGCGCGATGCTGCAACGTACCGGCGCAGCGCATGATTTACATTTTGTGGAAATGGTCGCGATTGGTACGGCGTTGGCTGGTCTGGTGGTCGGTGCGCTACTGTTTACCGGTGAGCGTCGCTTGGCGACCCAACTGCGTAACAGTCGGGTTGGTGCAAGCTTGGCGCATCTGTGGCTGGGTGGTTGGGGCTTTGATCGGTTGTACGAGCTGTTGTTTGTCAAACCGTTTTTGGCGATTGCTCGGCTACTCGGACGTGATCCGGTCGATCGGGTCTGGGGCGTAGTGCCTGCCATTATTAAAGCCGGTAACGCCGCCGCGACCAAACAACAATCCGGTTCGTTGCGCGGCTATGCCAGTTGGATGCTGATCGGTGTGCTGGTGATGTTGGTCACGCTGATGGTTCAGGCTTTGGGGCACTAAGATGGAAAATAATCTGATTCTACCCGCGCTGATCCTGATCCCGTTTATCGCTGGTTTTTTGTGCTGGATCGTTGAAAAATTCTCTGACCGCCTGCCGCGCTGGATTGCGCTGTTTGGTATGTTACTGACGCTATCGCTGTCGGTACAGTTGTGGCTGGCAGGTAACTATTCGGGCACTGCGGCGACTGTGCTGCAACCCGGTACGCTACCGACATGGCAAGCTGAGTTTGTGCTGCCGTGGATTCCACTGTTGGGCATTAGTTTTCACTTGGCGATTGATGGCCTGTCGCTGCTGATGGTGGTGCTGACTGCGCTGCTTGGTGTGCTGGCGGTCGGGTGTTCGTGGGGCGAAATTAAAAAACGGGTTGGCTTTTTTCACCTGAATTTGTTGTGGAGCCTGGGCGGTGTGATCGGTGTGTTTCTGGCCATCGACATGTTCTTGTTCTTCTTCTTCTGGGAAATGATGCTGGTTCCGATCTATTTCCTGATCGCGTTGTGGGGGCATAGTGGTTCAACAGGGCGTTCGCGGGTGTATGCGGCGACCAAGTTTTTCTTATATACCCAAGCGTCTGGCCTAATCATGCTGATCGGTATTTTGACCTTGGTGTTGTTGAATTACACCCAGACCGAAGTGCTGACCTTTAACTACATGGCGCTGCTGGGCACGACGTTTCCACCCGGTTTTGAATATGGCCTGATGCTGTGCTTCTTTATCGCGTTCGCGGTGAAGTTGCCTGTCGTGCCGTTTCATGGTTGGTTGCCGGATGCCCACGCGCAAGCGCCAACCGCCGGTTCGGTGGATTTGGCCGGTATTTTGATTAAAACCGCTGCTTATGGTTTGCTGCGGTTTGTGTTGCCGCTGTTCCCAAATGCGTCGGCTGATTTTGCCAATATCGCGATTTTCCTCGGTATGCTTGGCGTGTTCTACGGTGCATGGTTGGCCTTTCAACAGACTGACATCAAGCGCTTGCTGGCCTATACCAGTGTGTCACACATGGGCTTCGTGTTGCTGGCGATTTATGCCGGTAACTTACTGACCTTACAAGGTTTGATGATTCAGATGCTGGCGCATGGCTTAGGCTCGGCTGCGTTGTTTATCATGAGCGGTCAGATCTACGAGCGGCTGCACACGCGTGACTTGCGCCTGATGGGCGGCATGTGGGGGCAGTTCCGTTATTTGCCAGTGCTGCTGATGTTCTTCTGTGCGGCGTTGTTGGGGATTCCAGGTACGGGTAACTTTATCGGTGAGTTCCTGATTTTGATGGGGGCGTTTGCGGATTATCCGACCTTTACCATTTTGGCCACGGTCAGTCT
>JBAQKP010000181.1:0-10987 GCA_049301135.1 Moraxellaceae bacterium
CGATTGAGCTGGATAATATTCCGGCCGAACAACGCGCCCAAGTCAGTCAACACATGCGGCAAATGGACAAAAAACTTGAGCGACTCGGCGCACAACTCGGTCGCATCGAAGAACAGACCCGTGACCAAGTCGCACAACTGAACGCCGGTCTGGCCAGCGAGATCGTCCTGCCGAAAATCCAGCAGATCGAACAACGCTTTGAACATGTCGACGGCTTGGCGGCTTATTTAAAAGCCTACACGCAGGACGTGATCGAAAATGTCGAAGACATTCTGGCACAAGAAGACACGGATTATTGCCCCACCTTATTCGACCGTGTACCCGCTCGCTATCAAGTCAACGTGATGGTCAGTAACAAACTCAATAGCGGTGCGCCAGTGGTGTTCGAGGATCTGCCGACCCACTACAACTTGTTGGGTCATGTCGAACAACTGACGCAGATGGGCACGATCAGTACCGACTTTACCTTAATTCGATCCGGTGCATTACATCGTGCCAACGGCGGTTTTTTGTTTTTAGAAGCCGAACAAATCCTTGAGCAACCGTATGCATGGCAAGGATTAAAACGCGCCCTACGTTCACGGCAGATTCGGCTGTCATCGCTCGAACAAATGCTGACGTTAACCGGTAGCATTTCACTCGAACCCGACAGCATTCCACTGTCCATCAAAGTCGTCTTGCTGGGTGAGCCGCAGATTTATTATGAGCTGCTGGAGTTTGAGCCTGAGCTGAATCGACTGTTTAAAATTCGGGCAGATTTTAGCGACACTTTACCGCGCACCGCCGACAATGAACAAAACTATCTGCGCTTGATTGCCGACTATGTACACAAGAAAAAACTACTGCCGATTGATCGCAGTGGTTTAGCCGAGTTGCTGATGGACTCAAGCCGCAAAGCCGAAGATCAGGCCTCGTTGTCACTGCATGCGGCCAGCCTCGGCGACCTGCTCTGTGAAGCCAATCAACTGGCGACCAGCGCAAATGCCAAACAAATCACTGCACAACATATTCAGGCCACGGTGGCCGAGCGCAATTATCGCTTGGGCTATTTGCGTGAATTGTACTGGCATGACCTGCAACGTGGCACACAACTGATCGAAACCAGCGGCCAACGCATCGGCCAGATCAATGCGCTGACGGTGGTGCATTACGCCGACAGCGAGTTTGGCTTGCCGGCACGACTCACCGCTGCGGTGTACCAAGGCGCGGGCGATATTCTCGACATTGAGCGCAGTGTCGATCTCGGGGGTGCATTACACGCCAAAGGCATCTTGATCATGTCGAGCTTCTTGCGGGCGCATTTTGGCCGGACGCAGCCGCTGCATTTTTCGGCAGCACTCGCTTTTGAGCAAAGTTACGGCGAAATCGACGGCGACAGCGCGACGCTGGCCGAGCTGTCCGCCCTCATCTCCTCAATCAGTCAATTGCCGATTGCGCAATCATGGGCGATCACTGGCTCAATGAACCAACTGGGCATGGTACAGCCGATTGGCGGGATTAATGCCAAGATCGAAGGCTTCTACGACACCTGCGTCCTACAAGGCTTAACGGGCACACAAGGCGTGATTTTTCCGGCGTTGAACACTCAACACCTGATGTTGCGGGCAGATGTGATTGAGGCGGTGCAGCAGGGCAAATTTCACCTACATGCGGTCGATCAGGTTGAGCAAGCGCTCGAACTGCTGATTGGTCGGCCAGCGGGTCAGATGAACACGCAGGGCAAATATCCTAAAGACAGTATCTTTGCCGAAGTGATGCGCCAACTGAAACACTGGCAAGCGTTAGAGCATGAGCCAGAGCAGTCCAGCAAAAAACGCAAGAAAAAAGCCAAGTCAGCCAAAACCACAGCACCGGAACCGCAAGTGCCTGAACCGGCCGAAGCCGCCACCGAAAAATAACTCAAGTGACTGCGATGACCCGCTGCGACGCGTCATCGCGGTGCATAGACATGCGTTGCCGTGCGCGTATCCTGCACATAAGCCAGACCGCCTCACACGGCCGGTGGTGAGGTGTTCTGCACCATCTCCCCCATCCCAAACAATACCGAACGATTACGGCCATTGAGCTTGGCCTCATACAACGCATGATCCGCTTGATCCAGAATAATTTCGAGCGGCACACCATACGGTGGCGTAATCACCGCAATCCCCACACTTAAGCTCACATACACTCCGATTGGACTATCTGGATGTGGAATCGCCGTCTGATCGATATTTGCCAATAACTCACGCGCCAATCGCACCGCTTGACTTGGATTGGTCGAGGGGTACAACAACACAAACTCCTCACCGCCATAACGTGCGGCCAGATCGCCACTCCGGCGTGCCAAACGACCGATCTGATCCGCCACCTGCCGTAGACAGGCATCACCGGCGGGGTGCCCCAAGGTATCGTTGTATCGTTTAAAATAATCAATATCAATCATCAGCAAGGCCAGTGGCTGTTGCTGCCGCATCGCCCGATTCCATTCCTCTCGCAACACATCATCCAAATGACGGCGGTTACTCAGTCCGGTCAAACCATCAACGCAGTTCAATTCTTGTAGCAACTGATTTTTGCGCTCGGCCTCTTGGTGCGCCTGCTCTAGCGCACAGGATTGTAAAAAATTGATCCGACTGCGATAGTCGGCCGCGTAGGCCAGACACATACCAAGCAAACTAGGGCCACTGTAGGTACGCAGCAACAACTGCCAATCCACCACGCCATCGAGCCGTTGACTGGCCAATACCCCCAAGCCCCCACCAAACCAACCGGCAAACGTCACTGGATAAAACTGCAAGCCACTAAAACCATAGACAATAATCACCGCGTATATGATCGCCACATGCAGCAAAATATCGCTATGATCGCCCTGAATAAATGCAGCAGCCAAAACAGACAATGCAATCGCAACCGCACTGCCCAATCCGACATACCAACTGAACCAATCGTCTAACTCGCGCAAATGCGCCAACGCACCGGCGGTTACGACAATCACACCCACCCAGCCGTAAATACCCAGCCATGTATTGACCTGTCCTGCTGGCAGCAGACTGGCGATTCCAGTAGAAAGGATGACATATAATAAAAAAATCACCGCAGCACGGTAGCGAAAACTACGGGCGGCTTGTTGATTGTGCAGTAAACAATAGCGCTGCTCTAGCTCAGGTCGAAAGCGCAACAACAGTCGGAGTTTTAAGTCAGACGATCTGAATGAGGATGAATCAGCTGACTCCTGTGAACGCCCAGCATTCATGATGTTGCTCCCTGTCCTAACACTATCTATTGACCATTGGTCTATCGACTGCGGGGTCATTATTCAGCGGCAGTCCCAATCCTCGGTTTGCCGTACTTATTACGCATGCTTATCGTATGCAGTGATCAATAGATGATAATCCCATATTTTGCAGCAAAAGCTCGACCAATGGCCGCTTTTTACGCCTCATCTCAAGCGAAAGGACCACGCCACAACTGAGCTAATATAAAAGCTTGGCTTGAAGCTGTTTTAACCTTTCATCGGAAATAGCAGCCTTCACGACACGTCCGTATAAAAAGCCAGCGATTTTGCGGCAAAATAAACCAGAACGCTCGTCCAATCCAGACGACTGTGCCCTACCATACAGGTGAGTCACACTGCTTTTTGTTTGTGCCTTACAGGATGAACTTATGAACAGCCGCACTAAAATGCCCAATAAAGACAGCTTGGCGTGTACGCCACATACCGGATGGGCAGCAACATTTTGGGACAATCTGATCCCCCTAAAAGACCAAGTCGTGCTGCACCCACTGTTTCAAGCGATGGCAGATGGCAGCTTGCATGTCGAATGTTTTCGGCATGCCCTACTGAATTTTTATCCATTAGTGGCACGCTTCCCGTCCTATATGGCACTCAACTTGGCCAAAGCCATTCATTTTGAGCACGCCGGAGTCACCGAAGCGCGTAATTGGCTGATCCAAAACATTAAAATCGAAGAAAACCATCTGTACTGGTATCGCGATTGGGCATGTGGGTTTGGACTCACTGAAGATCAACTCAATCACGCGCAACCCTCGGCGGCCATGAATGCAGTCAACCATTTTCTGTGGAGTGTGAACCATCGGATGGGACTGGCTGAAGGGATTGCTGCCACCAATTTGGCCATCGAATGGGCAACGGGTGACTGGACCATTCAGGTCTATAAAGGTATTAAAGCCTATACCGATATTGACGGGGTCGATATCAGCAGCCGTACCTTGGCATGGCTGCGCTCACATGCGATGTATGATGATGCCCATCCACATGAAGCGATGGAACTGATCAAACTGCTCGCGGATGGTGATCTAGCGATGCAACAACGTGCATTTGCAGCGGCGGCCGAAGGCTTAGCCTACTACAAACTGGCGCTTGATGACTGCTATCAGATCCATTTGCAACATCAGCCGCAACCACAATCACAACGCATCTGATCAAAAGCAGCAGTCAAAAAGGCCGAATGTCATCGGCCTTTTTGAATCGCACACTGTCGGTTAAGCCTGTGCTGGGCTGTTGTCTTGGATCAGCGGTTGTAACTCGCCTTTTTGGAACATGTCCAAAATAATATCACTACCGCCAATCAATTCACCGGCCACCCACAACTGTGGAAAGGTCGGCCAGTTGGCAATTTTAGGCAACGTCGCACGAATATCTGGATTCTCCAGAATATTCACATAAGCAAATGGACGACCAATCTGGCTCAGTGCTTCAATCGCACGCGCCGAAAAACCACATTGTGGAAACTGTGGCGTGCCTTTCATGTACAAAATCACCGCATGCTTGGCAATTTGCTCACGGATCAACGCTTCAGTTGCATTTTGTGCGTCTTGCATAACCTTTACCTCATCAGTCAGTCGCTTGATTATAGCGTTTTTCTACAGCAATGACTGTCTGTCTAACTGATTTTCCATCTGCCAAGCGGCGAATCTTTTGCTAAGATGATGGCTCTTTTTTGTGTTACTCGCGAGTCTATGCCATGAACGCGCCTGCGCCTGTCAGTCTAGCCCTCACCACTGCACCAGCAGTTGATCCACAATCCAGCTATCTGATGCCAACCTATGCGCGTCAACCGATTGCGTTTGTGCGTGGTCGCGGTTCGTGGCTGTATACCGCCGATGACACCGCTTATCTGGATGCGTTGACTGGGATTGCGGTGTGTGGTCTGGGACATGCACATCCGGTCGTGGCTGCCGCAATTGCCGAACAAGCGGCCACCTTGGTGCATACCAGCAACCTATTCCAAGTGCCGTGGCAAGAAGCGGCGGGCAAACTGCTGTGCACTATCGGCGGCATGCAACAGTGCTTTTTTGCCAACTCTGGTGCAGAAGCCAACGAAGCAGCCATCAAGCTGGCGCGTTTGTACGGGCATAATCAGCAGTATAAGCAGCCTAAAATCATCGTCATGGAAAAATCTTTTCATGGCCGCACCTTGTCCACGCTATCCGCGACTGGTAACGCCAAAGTGCAACAGGGTTTTTATCCACTGAATGACAGCTTCTTGCGTGTCCCGTTCGGCGATGTGGCGGCGATTGAAGCGCTGGCCGCACAACATGACGAAATCGTCGCGATCTTGGTCGAGCCGATTCAAGGCGAAGGCGGTGTCAATACAGCACCACAGGGCTTTGTCTATTTAGAGCAATTGCGCGCATTGTGTGATCAGCATGCTTGGTTACTGATGATCGACGAAATCCAAACCGGTAACGGTCGGACGGGGACGTACTTTGCCTATCAACACACCGGCATCACACCAGACGTGCTGACCACGGCCAAAGGGTTAGGCAATGGCTTTCCGGTCGGTGCGTGCTTGGTCAGTGGTCGAGCCACAGATTTGTTTAGTGCTGGTCATCATGGTTCGACCTATGGCGGTACACCGCTGGCCTGTCGCACTGTATATACCGTGATCGAATGCCTGCGCAACGAAGGCGCAATTGAAAATGCGGCAACGGTCGGTGCGTATTTAAAAACCCAATTTACCGAAGCGCTGGCTGGTCTGGACGTGCAGGTGCGTGGGTTTGGCATGATGATCGGGATCGAACTGCCGATCCCCTGTGCAGTGCTGGTGGCGCGCGCGCGCGATGAACAGCATCTGATTATTAACGTCACTGCCGATAAAGTGGTGCGTTTGCTGCCACCGCTGAATCTGAGTCATGCTGACGCTGATGAACTGGTCAAGCGCTTAGTCACGTTGATTAAAGACTTTTTGGCAAGCGCGTAGTCCGCAACCCCAACCGCCTGTTGTATCGGCAGCAGGCGGCTGAATCAGGACAGCAACGCTACTGGCGCTACTGAGTCACTGGATGCTTTTCGACAATGCGTACTAGCTCCCAACGCAACGATGACGCATCGGCAGGCGGATTGATAACAGGAGTTTGTTTAACTTCTAACACATAGCGATAATCTGGCTGATACTCAAAACCATCAATACCCGAATAATGATTCAACCATTCGATATCACCAACTTTGCGATAGTGCAGGCATTTCATCGGTGCGACCCCAACACAATCGACCAACACAGGCGCAACCTCGATCTGAAACTGCTGCACATTCCGTTGTAAAGCCTGCTGCTGAGTTTGGCTAGTGGCTGGACGATCACGCTCTGATGGTGTAGTGCTGTTACTGATCGGCGTTTGGCAACCGACCATCCACAGCGACGCCGTGAATAATACCCCTACACTCACCCGCTGTCGCCGTTGATGTCGCATGATGGTAACTCAAAAACAAAACTGGATAGTAGCAAAATCCAAGCATGAGGCACGCTCAGTCAACCAAAGCAACACGATTGACTTACTGAGCAACCACAATTCGGCTGTGATTAATTCACTCGGCGTTGTAATCCTGTGCGCTGGATAATCCGAGTTGCAATTTCTTCAATCGACATTTCAGATACATCAATACACGGAATCCCCTCCGAGGTATAAATGCCTTGAATTGCCCGCAACTCCATCTGACATTGTTGAAAACTAGCATAGCGACTGCCGGCCTTGCGCTCATTACGAATCGCCACCAAGCGATCTGGCTCAATCATCAAGCCAAATAGCTTGTGCTTATATTCGCGTAACACTTTGGGCAAACGATTGTCATCAAGGTCATCTTCCGTGATCGGGTAATTGGCCGCACGCAACCCAAACTGTAAGGCCAAATACAAACTGGTCGGGGTTTTACCAGAGCGAGACACCCCAATTAAAATAATATCTGCCATATCATAATGTCGTGTCCGTGCGCCGTCATCATTGTCGAGCGCAAAATGTACGGCATCAATACGCGCTTTATAGCTTGCCGAATCGACTGAGCTGTGTGACGTGCCGACCATCGGTGCAGGCTCAACATTCAGCTCACCTGCAATTTTACCAATAATGCCTTCAAATACATCGAGATTAAACGCGTTGGCGGTATTAATAATCGCCCGCACATCCAAATCAACCAAGGTATCAAACACCAATGGCGGTGCATCATCCGCAATAGCGGCTTGATTGATCGCGGAGACCACGTCGAACGCCCGCTCCTCACTGTCCACATACGGCATGATTTTAATATCGAACGCGACATCGGGAAACTGACACAATACTGAATGCCCCAATGTTTCGACCGTGATCGCCGTACCATCTGAAATAAAGAACACACTGCGACGGATTGCTGGATTAACAGTCATACAAACCCTACTGACGTTTGTCTTGATCGACGATAGTCTTTATAGTAGCGCTAACACTAGGTGCTGTCGCCTGCCTTGATCGGGCGAGTGAACACAAATCGCGTGCCGCTGTGATCCAGTGGCAGTTATTGAACAAAAATGGAGCGTCAATCTTGGAAGCACGTGTGATTGGTTTAGAGCAGCTTGGCAAACATGATGTTGAGCGTGTCGGTGGTAAAAACGCCAGTCTAGGCGAAATGATCAGTCATTTGGCGGGTGCTGGCGTCAGCGTACCTGGTGGTTTTGCCACCACCGCACAAGCGTATCGTGACTTCCTTGAGCAAAGCGGACTCAACGCCAGAATTCAAACCGAACTCGACCAACTGAACGTTGATGACATCAGTGCACTGACTGAAACGGGCGCAAAAATCCGCCGTTGGGTGGTCGAAACGCCACTGACCACAGAACTTGAAGCCGATATTCGCAGTGCGTTCGCTGACCTGTCCAAAGACAATGCTGACATTGCAGTTGCGGTACGTTCTTCCGCCACTGCCGAAGATTTGCCAGATGCATCATTTGCCGGTCAACAAGAAACCTTCCTGAATATTCGCGGCATCGACAACGTCCTAGTCGCGGTCAAAGAAGTATTTGCCTCATTATTCAATGACCGTGCCATCGCCTACCGCGTCCACCAAGGCTACGCGCATGAAGGCGTTGCCCTGTCTGCGGGGATTCAACGCATGGTACGCGCCGAAACAGGTGCATCTGGCGTATTGTTTACCTTAGATACCGAGTCTGGTTTTCGCGACGTGGTGTTCATCACCGCCAGCTATGGTTTGGGTGAAATGGTGGTACAAGGGGCGGTCAATCCCGACGAATTTTATCTGTCCAAGCCACTGCTGAATAATGGTAAATCTGCGGTGGTACGCCGTAATCTGGGCAGCAAACACCAAAAAATGATCTACGGCGAATCAGGGGTGACCGGCCTATCCACCGTGATCGTCGATGTCGAAAAAGCAGAGCGTCAGCAATTTGCGCTGAACGATCTGGAGCTGACAGAACTGGCCAAACAAGCCCTGATCATCGAAAACCATTACGGCCAGCCGATGGATATCGAGTGGGCAAAAGATGGCGATGATGGCCAACTCTACATCGTGCAAGCACGGCCTGAAACGGTCAAAAGCCGCCAGAATGTCGGCACGATGGAACGCTATCTGTTGAAGCAAAAAGGCAAAGTATTGTGTGAAGGTCGCTCGATTGGCCAGCGCATTGGCTCAGGCAAAGTCCGTATCGTTAACTCGATTAAAGAAATGGACAAAGTCCAAGCAGGCGACGTACTGGTGTCAGACATGACCGATCCTGACTGGGAACCAGTGATGAAACGCGCGGCGGCAATCATCACCAACCGTGGCGGGCGTACCTGTCATGCGGCGATTATCGCGCGTGAACTCGGTGTGCCTGCCATCGTCGGCTGTGGAAACGCCACCGAAGTATTGGTCGAAGGCCAAGACGTCACCGTGTCGTGTGCCGAAGGCGATACGGGCTTCATCTATGAAGGTGCACTCGACTTTGAAATCCAGCGTAACTCGATTGAGTCGATGCCTGAACTACCGTTTAAAATCATGATGAACGTCGGCAACCCAGACCGTGCCTTTGATTTTGCCCAAATGCCGAATCAAGGGATCGGCCTTGCCCGCTTAGAATTTATCATTAACCGTATGATCGGCGTCCATCCTAAGGCCTTGCTCAACGTCGATAGCTTGCCGCGCGAAATCAAAAACGCGGTGCTGGCACGCAGTGCGGGCTATGCATCACCAGTCGAATTCTATGTCGAAAAACTGGTCGAAGGGATTGCGACACTGGCAACCGCCTTTGCTGATAAACCCGTCATTGTGCGCATGTCCGATTTTAAATCGAACGAATATGCCAACTTGATCGGCGGCAAACTGTACGAGCCATCCGAAGAAAACCCGATGTTGGGTTTCCGTGGTGCGAGTCGCTATGTGTCGGATAATTTCCGTGACTGCTTTGAACTCGAATGCCGCGCCTTGAAAAAAGTCCGTGACGAGATGGGTTTGACCAATGTCGAAATCATGATTCCGTTTGTGCGTACCGTCAATGAAGCCGCGCGAGTGATCGAACTACTGGCCGCCAATGGCTTACGGCGTGGCGAAAACGGCCTCCGTGTGATCATGATGTGCGAACTGCCGACCAACGCGCTGTTGGCCGATCAATTTCTTGAGCATTTTGATGGCTTCTCGATTGGTTCTAACGACTTGACCCAACTAACACTCGGTTTAGATCGGGACTCTGGTATCGTGTCGCATCTATTTGATGAGCGTGATCCTGCGGTCAAAGCGCTGCTGTCGATGGCCATCACCGCCTGCCACAAAGCCAACAAATACGTCGGCATTTGTGGTCAAGGGCCTTCCGATCACCCAGACCTTGCGCTGTGGCTGATGGAGCAAGGTATTGACTCGGTCTCGCTTAATCCTGACTCTGTACTCGACACATGGTTTTTCTTGGCGGATGGTCAACGTTAAGCAACCGATCAACGCGCTCCAGCCAGATCAACGCTGACTGGAGCACGGCAGAGTCCAGCAACATGCTTGCTTGGCACACGCCGATACCAAAGGCTCATTGCAGATGAGCCTTTTTTTCGTTCAAAATCTGACGACATGTGATTCGTTTGCTGACAGGATTTTTTTATGCAGATTTATCTGGCGCGCAACCAAGAGCAAGCTGGCCCTTACAGCCTCGAACAAGTCAACAGCATGTTGGCCTCTGGACAAGTGGTACTGAGCGATCTGGCATGGCACGACGGTCTGGACAACTGGCAACCGCTTGGCCAACTGACCGATGGGCGCTTGCATTACAGTCCGCTTGGCAACAGTGTGTTTGTGAGCGCACCGACCCACCCGTATGCAGCCGCAGGTCCGGTTAATCTCAATAAGACTACCGCGCAGCACTCAGCAACCGCACCGATTGCCAGTATCGGTAAACGTCTGCTCGGTGCAGTGATCGACAATATGCTGACGCTATTGGCGATGTTCCCGACATTACAACATCTCGACATTCAAGCGCTGGAAAAAAGTGGTGGGACGATGGCAGACATGCAGGCCATCATCATGCAAAGTGTGCCACAAAACAGCATGAGCCTGACTGCGGCGCTCATGATCGGTGTCTTGATCATACAAGCGTTTTTGATTATCACACGCGGCCAAAGCATCGGCAAAATCATCATGAATACGCGGATTGTCGATCAAACTACTCGTGTTAAAACCGGTGTCATGATCTGCTTTGTGATTAGAACCCTGCTGATCAACTTGGGTTATAACCTACCAATGCTTGGTATTGTGGTGTTATTG
>JBAQKP010000182.1:0-4766 GCA_049301135.1 Moraxellaceae bacterium
AGGTACAGTCTGTGCCGGTGGCCGCTATGATGGCTTGGTCGGTCAGCTCAAAGGTAAGCCAGAACAATCGGTGCCTGCGGTCGGTTTTGCGCTCGGCATGGAACGTTTGCTGTTGTTACTGGAGCAAACCACGCAGTGCATCGACAGTGCCGAATGTGATGTGTTTTTATTGGCTGATCCAGCGCATCATCTGGCCGCCAGCGTGCTGGCCGAGACATTGCGTGATCAAGCACCACAGTTACGGCTGAAGCTTGGTGCCGCCGCGAGTCTGAAGAGTCAGATGAAAAAAGCCGATCAATCGGGCGCGCGCTTGGCATTGATTTTGGCCGCTGATGAAGTGCAGCAACACAGCGTGACCGTTAAGTTTTTGGCAAGCGGTGAACAGGCGGTCTGGTCACAACAGGGATTGGCGACACAGCTGGTCGAACATTTACAACCTGCTCATTTAGACAGTGCGAGCGCATAGGAGTTAGACGTGGCAGAGTATTTAACCGATGAAGATCAAGTCGAACGGCTAAAGCGCTGGGCTAAAACCTATGGCGGTGCTGTGATTACAGGGCTGTTGATTGCGCTGATTGCTTATTTTGGTTGGAGCTATTGGCAAAAGACCCAACAGGCCGAACAGTCCATCGTTTCGGCTGAATACCAGAAGTTACAAGATGCCTATCAAGCGGCTGATCAAGCGCCAACCGATGCTGCGCTGAAAACCGAATTTTTGTCGTCGGCAGATCGTTTGGTCAAAGCCAATCCAGACAGCGTGTATGCATTTCATAGCCTGTTGCTGCAAGCCAGAGCCGCGATGGATCGTGAGGACTATCCAGCAGCAACGCAAGCCTTACAAAAAGCCGCTGCGCAAAAGATTGACGATGCCGGTTTAATCCAGTTGGTACAGTTGCGTCTGGCACGCGTGCAAGCTCAACAAAACCAATTGGATGCCGCGTTAGCAACACTGGCCAAAGTGACTGATCCAGCCTTTGTGCCGAGCGCACAAGAGTTGAAAGGCGACTTGTTATTCCAAAAAAATCAGCTTGAACCGGCCAAAGCCGCCTATCAAGCCGCGTGGGCTGCACTTGGCAAGCGTGAAGAACCGCGTGAATTGCTGCGGGTCAAAATGGAAGCGATTGGCATGACGGTTGAAGAAATCAAGATCGCCAGTCCACTGGTCGATGATGGAGCAAGCTCATAATGCGATTCAAGATGCAGCAGTCTCATGTGCAGCAATCTGGCGGCAAGCCACTCAGCACGACGCCCCTGCTCAGTACGCTCCTCTTGAGCAGTGTGCTGTTGGTTATGGGCTGTAGCAGCAGCTTAAAGCCGATCGAACACAAACCGGCCAAATTGCCTGAATTGAACCAGCAGACGCAAAGTTTAAGTCGTGTCTGGCAAGACAGCATCGGTGGCGCGATCAAAACTGATCCACTGCGCTTACAACTTGCCTTGCTAGACGGTGTGACGCTGGCTGCCAGTCGCGAAGGAGAGGTTGAGGCGTGGTCGGCGACCGGTCAACGCCTGTGGCAGCGTGACCTTGAGCAGCCGATCAGCAGTGGTGTGGTTGCAGCCGGTGATCTGGCGCTGGTGACCACGCGCAGCGGTCAAGTGTTGGCACTCGATCCGAAGACTGGCACAACGCGTTGGACGGCACAAACAACGGCTTCCGTTTTGAGTCCAGCCTTGATCAGCGCGGATCGCGTGGTGCTGACCGCCAATGACGGCTCAGTCACCGGATTGGAGCAAGCGACCGGCAAGCAAGTCTGGAGTTTTAGCATTCCAGTGCCGAGCTTGAGTGTGCGTGGTGCGGCCGCGCCGGTGTTGTTTGATCAAAGCACGGTGATTGTCGCTGGCGCAACCGGTCGGATTTATGGACTGGACTTGCGTACCGGCATCCCACGTTGGGAGCGCCGTGTGGCGGTCAGCGCTGGTCGTACCGATGTGCAGCGTTTGATTGATATTGATGGTGATCCGCTGGTCTCTGGGCGGCAACTGTATGTGGTCAGCTACCAAGGCCAGATTGTGGCCGTCGATCTGGACAGCCAGCGCGTGCGTTGGGATGCCGATAGCAGCAGTTTGCGCGGCTTGACCACGGGACTGGGCAGCTTATACGTTGCGACCGTCGATGGTCATCTACAAGCCTACGATGAAAAAGACGGCCAGTTGCTGTGGGAAGTCAAAGACCTCGCGCATCGACAACTGTCGAATCCGGTGGTGCTGGGACGTTATTTGGTGGTCGGTGATTATGATGGCTATTTGCACATCATCGAACAAACCGAAGGTAAAATTGTGGGTCGAGTGCGTACCAGTGGTGCGATTCGACAACTGAATGTGATCGACGACCAATTATTGGTCAACAGTGCCACTGGCGCACTGAGTATCTGGCGAGCATCTTAATCTCTATGAAACCTGTTATCGCCTTAATTGGTCGGCCAAACGTGGGTAAATCCACCTTGTTCAACCAAATCACCAAAACCCGTAACGCACTGGTTGCCGATTTACCTGGCTTGACCCGTGATCGGCAATACGGGGATGCCACCTTTGAAAATAAATCGTTTATTGTCGTCGATACTGGCGGGATTGGCGAAAACGAAGGGGGAATTGACTCGTATATGGCCGAACAGTCGCGTACTGCGATTGAAGAGGCCGATATTATTTTGTTTATCGTTGATGCACGGGCAGGTCTGCTGGCATCCGATGAACAAATCGCCTCTGGCCTGCGCGCACTCGGCAAAAAAATCCACTTGGTCGCCAACAAAGTCGATGGCGTACATGCCGAAGCGGCGGTCAGTGAGTTTTTTAAACTTGGCTTTGGTGAGCCGCATCATGTCGCTGCCAGTCATGGCCGTGGCGTTAGCCAACTGATTGAAGATGTGCTGTTTGATTTGCCCGAAGATGTGCCACTCGATGAGGAGTTGGTTGCACCCGGCCTGCGCTTGGCGATTATTGGCCGACCCAACGTCGGCAAATCCACGTTGGTCAATCGCTTGCTCGGCGAAGATCGGGTGATTGTATTTGATATGCCCGGCACCACGCGCGACAGTATTTATATTCCGTTTGAGCGGCAGGGTCGGCAGTACACGCTGATTGATACCGCTGGGGTGCGTCGTCGTGGTCGCATCGACGAAGTGGTCGAAAAATTTTCGGTAGTCAAAACCCTACAAGCGATGAAAGACGCGCATGTGGTGGTGGTGGTGGTCGATGCCCGTGAAGGGATTGTCGAGCAAGATCTACATTTGTTGGGCTTTGCGATTGAAGCCGGTCGTGCGGTGGTCATCGCGATCAATAAATGGGATGGCATGTCGGATTATGACCGTAAGCAGGTCAAAGACGATATTGAACGGCGGTTTGATTTTGCGCCGTGGGTCAAAGTGCATGTGATTTCAGCGTTGCACGGCACAGGGGTTGGTGATCTGTATCCATCGATTCACAAAGCCTATGATTCAGCCATGCTGAAAGTGCCGACCCACCGCCTGACCCAGATTCTGGAAGATGCAGTGGCACAGCACCAACCGCCGATGGTCTCTGGTCGCCGGATTAAACTGCGTTACGCACACATGGGTGGCCAAAATCCACCGATCATCGTGATTCACGGTAATCAGACCGATCATGTCCCTGCGGATTATCGACGTTATCTGGAAAACGTGTTTCGTAAAGTGTTTAAGCTACAGGGCACGCCGGTGCAGATTGAGTTTAAGAGTGGTGAAAATCCATTTGAGGGGCGCAAAACCCAACTCAACGACCGGATGCAGGAGCGCAAGCGGCGTTACGTACAAAGCTTTAAGAAGCGCGACAAAAAACGCTAGTCAAGTCGTTGTTCCCTGTCCACTCAGTCGGTGTAAGGCAATCTGATGATGCAACCGGTTCAAGTACAACGCGCAGAGGTGCATCTGCGCCGCATTGTGTTTTGGCCGGTTTTTGCAGTCTTGTTGCTGCTGTTGCTGCTGGATGCGTGGCAGGATTTACATGCGCTGCAACAGGAGCAAGCCTACCGAACCCAGCGCATCGCTGATTTTTTGGCAGTTTCAGCGTCACAAGAAGGTTCGGTCAGTCAGGATCTGTCGATTTTTCAGGCGCAAGTGCAACGGGTGATGCGCAGCCCCGATGTACAGTCGGTTCGATTTATGCGCACGCAACCGACGCTGGTCGATCAGCCGTTGTCGCCATTCAATGCCGGATCCGTACAGTTGCAGCGTTATGCGCCTGTCGAGTTTTTGGTATTTCCACCGAGTGGCGCGCGCTATGTATTGGGCGGCTATATACAGGTTGAGCTGAGTCTTAGCGGCCGTTTTGTCCAATATCAGCAACAATTAAAACAACAGTTATTTTGGTCGAGTTCTTTGTTATTGTTGTTCTGGCTGTTGCTCTGGAGTTGGTCACGGCGTGCGGTGTTGCCGCTGCAACGGGTGACGATGCTGGCCGAGCAATTACGCCAAGGACAGCCGATTATTCATCGGCCGAGTGAGCCTGCTCAGGTTTTTGAGCTGGATCAAATCGAGCTGGAGTTGGCTGAGTTATCTGCGCAAATGCAGTCAGATCAGCGCAAAATCCAAGAATTAACCTTACAAGTCGAGCAGTTGTTTCAGCGTGAGCAAATCGCGCAAAGCAGCCGTGATCACTTTCAGTCGATGATTACTCATGAGCTTAAATCGCCACTGAATGCGATTCTGGGCGGGGTACAGTTGCTGCAAGCCAGTCGCTTGGATTCGCATCAGTCAGACAATCTGAAGCTGATCTCGGACGGTAGCTATTATCTGGCGCGTTTACTGGATCAGGTG
>JBAQKP010000183.1:0-31210 GCA_049301135.1 Moraxellaceae bacterium
CCACAACTGGCCAGCAATCCCATTCATTTGGCTTTGCCAGCGTTGACTGAGTTGAGCCAAGCCGAGTGGGATCAAGGCAATGCATTTTTTCCGGCGACCACCTTTCAAATTTCAAATATTCAATCCGGCACGGGCGCAACCAACGTGATTCCGGCGACGTTAGAGGCCTTGTTTAACTTTCGCTTCTCGACTGAAGTCACTGCCGAACAGCTCAAACAGCGTACCCATGACATCTTAGACCAGCATGGTTTGCAGTATGAACTACAGTGGACACTCTCCGGCCAGCCATTTTTGACGGCAGAAGGTGAGTTGGTCGCCGCTGCCCAGCACGCGATTCGCAGCGTCACCGGCCTAGAGACAGAGCTATCAACCAGTGGCGGCACATCTGATGGGCGTTTTATTGCACCGACCGGCGCACAAGTGCTGGAATTGGGTGTATTAAACGCCAGCATTCACCAGATCGACGAGCATGTGAATGTCGCCGATCTTGATCCATTGACCGATATTTATCAGCAGATCTTAGCGCAACTGTTGGCGCGCTAGCGGATTCGACACGGTAGTCTGTGCCGCATTATTTGCGGCCGTGACCAATCTTATATTGCGCGGCGGCATACTCCCGCGCCTGATCAGTTGTCCGCCGCGCCACATGTTTACTGGCGCGACCCGTGACCCGTTTGCGCCACATCCGAAACGAACTCGGCTTCATGTTTTGGCGCATCAGCACAATCACCTGCGGCTCAGACAAGCCATATAGATGCTCAATCGCCTCAAACGGGGTATGGTCTTCCCATGCCATCTCAATCACACGCGAGAGATCGGCTTCGCTCAGTGGCCAGCGAGCTGCTGTTTGGGCAGCAGATGAAGTGGTAAGTGACATGTTTAGCGCATCCGTTTCAGCGTTCCGTCTTTTTTGACGAACTGGTGATACAGTGCAGCACCGACGTGCGATAGGGTCAACAGCACAAGCGCTGTCCAAATAAAATCAGTATGCATTTGATTCAACAAGCGCCCCATCTCTCGATCTGGCGTGAGCAACAGCGGAATCTCAAACAGACCAAACATATTGGTGGGGCGACCGCCAAACTGCGTCATCAAAAACCCTGTCAGCGGCATCATCAGCAATACCACATACAACAGCGAATGTACCAAGCTGGCACTGAGCTGCTGCCAACGCGGTGCGACGACAGGTTGCGGTTGTTGTGCTTGTTGGCGCACCCGATTGGCCAGCCGAAAAACGATCCAAAAGAAAAAACTGATGCCAAACGCTTTATGCAGACTGATGTATAAACCGCCCGCACCGTCAGTATTTTCGTGCAGCACGATCAAACTGAAAATCAGCAGCAAAAACACCACACTAAGCCAGTGAAAAAATCGTACGGCAGCAGGCCATTTTGTCGTGGGCATGCGGATCACCGATTGATCTGACATGGTTGCTTCCTCGTTGACATGAATATCCACGCACGCTAAGAGGTTTTGAACCGCGTGCCAATCATTGTTTTGTATCCGTCGCTATTCGGCTATTTTTTCTTTTTCAACAAGGCGTTGGTGATGCGGTCAAGGTCTGGCACTTGGTACAACTCATCTGCCAACAATACTTTTTGATAGGCATTCAGCAACACTTGGCTGTCATTGGCATCGCGCAAATTAGAGATACGTACCCGCATCGCCTTCGGTGGTGCAGCAGTCAGTACACCGATACGCGCTGCATCGTTGTCTGCCTCCAACAAGACCGCGAAGACTTCGGCAGTCGTTGCCGCTTTACCCAACAAGGATTTGAGCGGAATTTGCTGACCTTGCCATGCCACGGAAGTGGATTTGGCCGGTACACTCAAGGTATCCAGCACCAAATTCTGCGGCACAATCCAATCCGGCTCACCTTGGGCGCTCAGGGCGTAAATATCAATCAGCCCTGTGGTGGTGGTCAATAGGCTGATGGTTTGTGACGCTTGATCCGTCGATGCCACGCCTGTCCCTGTTTTTTGTGTCATCTTGCCTTCTCCATCGCCTGCATTTCTAAGAATACCTGTAGTTTTTGCGCTAAGGTTTCAGGTGAGCCATTAAAGGTCACCTGCCCTGTCGCGCGCATTGCATCGGGCTGACTCGCACAGTCACAGCTCGCCGCAGTCTGCGCCCAGATCAGCCCACGCTGCTGGGTCACCTGCTCAGCGGCTTGACTGCCGTCATCGCCCATCCCACTGAATACAATCGTCAGCAAGCGCTCAGTAAAGGCCTGACTCGCACGCAACAACACCTCGTTAATCGAGGGCTGATACTGCCCCGGCCAACGCGTTTCTAGCGGGGTGAGTAGACCTTTGGCATCCATCGACAGCATCCGTGTCGCTGGCACAATTAAAATTTCACCGGCCGTTAATAATGCAGGTTCGTCTTTAATCAGCCGACTGCGCCAACTGTTTTGTCGCACCAAAATCCTCGGCAGCAACTCCTGCATATACGGGTCAATATGCTGTACATACAAAAACGCCACAGGTAAATCACTGGGCAGCGCATCCAAAAATGCCTTGACCGCATTGGGGCCGCCCATCGAAGCGGCCAGCACACAGACATACTGCCACGAGGGTTGCTCATCTGGCTCACTCTCAACAGAGAGGGCTTCCTCATCGTCCGACAGCAATGGCGGCGGATGTCCGAGCAACTTAATCAGTTTGCGCGATAGCACCCGCATCCAACGACCATACGCCTGTCGATCGGTCAGTTGGGGAGCAGCATCAATGCCAAACATCACCGGTGCGTCAAAACCGATCCGCTCCAACACTGCCTCTTGATCGACCACATCCAGCAGCCATAGGTCAGGCTGACTGTGTAAATGCACCTCTTGCAATCGATCAGGCGGCAGGTTCTCCACAATATCGTAGCCGCAAGACTGTATCATTTCGGCCAAGGCAATCCGCTGTAGAGGCCGATCAGCGACAATAAACAAACGCGGAACATCCTGTCGCCGAACGATTTCCTCCGCTTGATTCATAACACCTGTTTACTCACTCAGCACACCTAGTAACTCATGGATGTTTTCCAGCAACTCTTGCTCTTGGAACGGTTTACCCATATAGCAGTTTACCCCGATTTGGAATGCCCGCTCACGGTGTTTTTCGCCGGTACGCGAGGTAATCATGATAATCGGTAAGTTTTTAATCCGTGGATTATGCCGTACCAAGGTCGCAACCTCGAAGCCGTCCATGCGTGGCATCTCGATATCGAGCAGCATAATATCCGGTGTGACATCTTCCAGCTTGGCAATCGCATCGACCCCGTCTTTTGCCGTTAACACCGCATAGCCTTGACGCTCCAGCAGACGCGTAGTGACTTTACGCACAGTGACCGAGTCGTCCACCACCATAACTGTCGTCTGTGCTTTGCGTTTTTCGGTGTTGGCTGTTGCTGCATCTCGGCGCAGGTTGGACGCCGCTTGCCGCGCTAACGCCACCATATCCAAGATGATCATCACCGAACCATCACCCAAGATGGTTGCACCCGACACGGCGGCCACAGACGCCAATTGTTGACCGACTGGCTTGACCACAATCTCGACCCGCGAACCCACCAATTGATCGACTTGAATCGCCAGCAACTGACCGACTTGTCGAATCAACAACAGGGGGACGGTGGTCGCTTGATGATCCAACGTCGGCACGCGATTGCCTTGAATAAACTCACCCAAGTAACGCAAGCGATAATTGTTCGACTCAAAGCCATATTGTGGATCTTCTTGCCGATACAGCTTGGCCAGCTCCGTTGGGCTGACTCGCACAATCCGATCAATCTGAGTCAACGGCACGGCAAACATACGGTCAGCCACCCGCACCATCAAGGCATCAGTGACCGACACCGTCAGCGGCAGACGAACGGAGAACATCGAACCACGACCGGCCGTGGAATCCACACTGACGTTGCCACCGAGCAGCTTGATTTCGCTCTGTACCACGTCCATGCCAACGCCACGACCGGAAATCTGGGTCACCGCTTGCGCAGTGGACAGACCCGCATGGAAAATAAACTGCATGATCTCGACATCGCTGATCACCGCATCAACAGCGAGCAAGCTACGCTCAATCGCCTTACTACGCACTGCCTCAACGTTGATGCCACGACCATCATCTTGCAAGGTGATGGCAATTTCGCCGCCTTCACGCGCCACGTTTAGCACGATCTTGCCGATGGGTGGCTTCAGCGCTGCTTTGCGTTGCTCTGGTGTTTCGATGCCGTGATCGACCGCATTGCGCAGCATATGCTCCAGCGGCGCAATCATCCGCTCCAGTACGGTACGATCCAATTCACCTTCGGCGTTTTGCACAATCAATTCAGCCGGTTTGCCCAGCTCAGTCGAGGTCTGCCGCACAATCCGCTGTAGACGTGGCACGAGGCGCGAAAAAGGCACCAGCCGTGACTTCATCAAGCCTTCTTGTAGCTCAGACTGTAGACGTGATTGTTGCAGCAATAAGCCCTCTGTATCGCGTACTTTTTCCAGTAACGTTGCTTTAAAGTCAAACAAGTCAGATGCCGACTCGGAGAGCGATTTAGACAACTGGTTCAGTGCGGAGTATTGATCCATTTCAAGTGGGTCAAAGTCCTCATATTTACCCATTTCGCCTTGGTGACGCGCCAGAATTTGCGACTCTAGCTCACCTTCCATCCGACGCAACTGATCGACCAAACGCTGAACGGTTGCCCCCATTTCCTCAACGGTCGTGCCGAGTGTGGTGGTATCCATCTCGATCCGCGCACGGTTGATCGCACTCTCACCAGACAGGTTAATCATGTTTTCCATCAGGCTGGCCGACACCCGAATCATCTCGTTCGACGCTTGATCCTGACCCGATTGATTGGCGAACAAGCCCTGCATTGGCGGTGGCTCATGCCCTGTTTCTGTGGAGGACAACGCCTCCAGATTGCTCGGCTGAATTCCACCTTGTAGCGGCACTTCGGTCATCGCCATCATCGGCAAGGCCACCAGTGAGTCGGGCTGCTTCATGAAGGCACGCAACGCATCGACCAACGGCTGTGGATACTGTGGTTTTTCACCACGATCCAACACAGCAATCGAATCCGCCAACCAGTCATGGGATTGTGCGAGTAACCGCCCAAGCAATGGCGGATTCGGTTTTTTATCTAAGGCCAAATCCTCATAAATAAACTCCATCTCATGCGCCAAGTCGCCCAGCGACTCCACACCTGCCATCCGTGCGCCACCTTTGAGCGTATGCAAACCACGCTGTAGCTCTTTTAGCGATTCTTTTTGCGCAGGATTAGCCAGCCAACTGGCCAACTGCGTACTGGTATGATCGACGATCTCGGCCGCTTCATCCAAGAAAATCTCAAGCATTTCGGGATCTGGCGCACTGCCTTCATCCCATGCTTGTGCCAACACTTGCATTTGACGTAACGCAGGTGCTGTATTTGGCTGTGCTGACGCAGGCACGACAACGGCTGGTGCTGGTGTTGCAACAACATTGGCAATTGGGGCTACAGCGGCAACTGCTTCAGTGGAGCGATCAGCCATCGCCTCTGAGGTTGGCTTACTCGAGCCAACGGCCGCTGTAGAAAAAAAATCGCTAAGCGCCTGTGGCTGACCCGCCAAATACTGCTGCAAGGTCGCCAGCTCTTGTGGGCAATAAAAAGATGTGCCCTGCTGCATGAGTTGATCAACTTGCTGGGCAATCCGATCCTGCGCGTGTCGCATAAAGCGCACCAACTCATCACTGGCCTGCAATCGGCCATTAACCAGCTGCTCGTACACTGTTTCAAGCTCGTGACCAAAGTCACCCAAGCTCTCGACCCGTGCCATCCGTGCGCCACCCTTAAGCGTGTGCAAGTTACGCTGCAAGACCATCAGCGGCGCAGTCGCGACCGGATCACTCGCCCACTCACTAAACTGCTGATCAATCTCTTGCACCAACTCCTCAGCTTCTTCTAGAAAAATCTCGAGCAGTTCGGGGTCATTGTGCGCATCTATTGATGGTGTCGTGACAATGATGGCTGCAACAGGTGCAACACTGACTGGTACGGCTTGAATCACCGGTTCTGCCACCACCAGACTGGTGTTTTCGGCAATCCAGTTGGCGATTTTTTGCAGGACGTCTTGCTCATCCGGCACTTTTTGGCTGCCCGCCATCGCGTCAAACATCCGCGTTAACGCGGCATGCGCATTACCCAACAGCTCAACCAACTGCGCATCACTGCGGCGCTCTGGCTGCATGGCCAGCGCCACATACACCTGATGCAAATACATCGACAACTGATGCAAAGTCGGCACTGGCATGCGTGCCGTCGCCAGCACGAGACTATGCGATTGGGTCGCCATTGCAGCGATATAGTCGGCATATTGATCAGAGGATAGCTGGTTTTCCAGCTCCCACTCCGCATCCAGTACATCATCAATCTCAAGCGCCATCAGTTGAGCGACCAAGCCCACCACATTGCTGTCTTCAGCCTCTTCAACACTGGACAACCCACGTTCGGCCGACAAGATCCGATCAATCAGCGCATGATCTTCATTGCGCAACGGCTGACTGCGACTGTGTTGCTGCACCACATCTAAGTGATATTGAACATGCATCAACAATTGCTGCAACAGATCCAAGTGTTCTGGCTGCATCGGCTGATGATCGCGCATCAGGCGTTTGCACTCAGATTCCATCGCCATCGCCATGCGATAAATCGAATCGACGCCTGACATACCCGCACTACCGCGCAAAGTATGCACCGCCCGCAGCAACACATCTGTCACTTCAGCAGGCTCAGGATAGTGCTGGATAAACGACTGAATATCCTCTAAATACCCCTCAGCCTCGGCAATAAAAATCTCGAGTAACTGCGGGTCAATCTCAAACTCCGACGCATCTTCTGTCGGCAGTTCGGCCAATTCATGCGTCAACGCTTCTGCTAAATCGTCAAAAGCATCTGGCGCGTCGGCCTCTATATCAAGCTCATCCTGCTCGATATCGTGCTGCTCAATCTCGTCCTGTTCACGATCCTCAGCAAGTAAGGTAACAGGGATGGCATCTGCGGTTGCTTGTTCTAGCAAATCTGCTGCGACGACGACCGATGCCACGCTCAGCGTTGAATCAGCAACAACAGGCTGCATGAGACTGGCCATGCTCACTATCCGACCAGCGGTACGCTCATTGGCGCAGTACATCAGCGGCGCTGTATCAATACTGGGCGCTCTGGCGTGTTTAAAATCATCGACCAGCGGTGTCACACAGGCCAGTACATCAGTAATCAAGCCGACCATCTCAGCATCAGGTTGAATGGTCTGATCCAGCACTCGATTGAGCATATTTTCAATCGACCACGCCAACTCGCCCATCACCCGCGCACCGACCATCCGGCCAGAACCCTTTAAGGTGTGAAAGCCTCGGCGGAACTCTTTAAGCGCCGCAATATTGCCAAAGTCAGCCGACCACTGTGGAAAAAACTCAGCAATCGCCTCTAGAACCTCTTCGACCTCTTCGATGAAAATCTCACAGATTTCCTCGTCTTGATCAAAGCTGTCGGTCGGTACTGGCGGCAAATCTATACCCAATGCCGCAGCAACTGGCACAACAGTAACCGCCTCGATGGTGCGCGCCTCAGCACTCGATTCGACCTCAGAGACATCGCCCAGCAGCACAGTCTCTAACTCAGACTCAGGCGACTCGACCTGTGATTCGACAGCTACAGCTGAAACCGCAGAGATATCTTCTGGCACCTCACCTTTGGTTAATGCCTGCGCAACACTGATCAGTTGTCTTGGATCTCGACTGGCCACGCGACCATCTGCGTAGTCTTGTACCAGCGTTGGTACCAGTTCGATCACCTGCTGAATCAGATTGACCATGCTGTCATTCGGCTGGACACTCTGATCCAGTATTCGATTGAGCATGCTTTCAATCGACCACGCCAACTCACCCACCACGCGCGCGCCAACCATCCGGCCAGAACCTTTTAGCGTGTGAAATGCACGGCGAAATTCTTTTAAAGCGGCAATATCTGCATAATCCGCCGCCCACTGCGGGAAGTATTCGTGAATATTTTCCAGAACCTCGCCCGCTTCTTCAATAAAGATTTCTCGAATCTCATCGTCTTGATCAAAGTCATCGCTAGGCAGTTCGATTAGTGCAGCGGCGGCAGACAGGGCTGGCGCGACTGTGGCAGGGCTGGCCGTCGAGATAGCAACAGCAGCGACAGAAACAACCGCAACCGGCTCAGCTTTGGCCGCCTCTAACACTGCCAGTGGGGTCTCGTCATGATACAGCTTATCACCACCGGCCACTTCAGGGGCATCGGTCGTCAGCGGCTGCTCAAAGGTGGACAAAGCCAATTCGGCCTGATCCAAGACACGATCATCTTGGTAGTGTCCAGCCAGCTGATCAGAGTAATACTCAATCGCCGAAATCGCCTCGGCCAACAGGCCAACCTGACGCCAATTTGGCTCAAAGCCTTGTGTTAAAAGTGTTCTACTGACCACGTCGGCCAAGTGATCCAATAGATCAGCCGGACGACTCAAACCCAGAATGACAAACACACCGCGCACATGCGACAAGTGTTCAGGTAGCTCTGCCAGCTTACTGGCATCCCAGCGGCTGACATGATAGGCGGACAGCGCATCTTTGACCGCTTCTAGCGCGGCTCTTGATTCACGCACCGCCGCATGACGTGCGTCATCCAACATATCGGGAGCGACATCAGCACTGTTTGAGGTCACCAGAATCGTTTCGGCCAGCGTAAGTTCAAGCTGCGCAAGATCTTGGTGCACCCGCTGCACATGCTGACTACTGGCAGACTGCTTTAAGTCATGCACAATCGCAGACACCTGATCGGCGAGTGCTGTCCAGCCGGTGATATTAAGCAGGCGTTCCGCCTCTTGCAAACTGACTTGGGCGGTCGCAGGACTTTGTAAGAGCACCGCAGCCGCTGACTGAATCGCGTGTTTGACCGTGTCGAGCAAGCGAGGCGTCATGCCTGCTTCAAAATGCGCCTCTAAACCAAATACTTGCTTAAGTCGCTTGGCTTCAAGTGTACTGACGGCACGGCGTTGCCCCAACTGTAACAGGCTGTCCGCCAACACCGTATCATCGTCCAGACCATGCGTCAGCAATCGCTCTAAACGAACCAGCAAATACTGTACATCCAGATCGGCGTGCTCACCCGCAGCAAATGCAATCGCCACTTCGTGATATAACGTATGTACCACATGCCAAAGCGCCGCTTGCTGTAGCGTCGCAGCACCCTGACACATATAATCGGCCACCCGCACAATCGCCTGCCAATCTGCCGCAATCGCGCGTCGATCTAGGATATTTTTCAGATGAAACCGCATCGCCTGCGCCAACAACAAGCGATTGTGCCGATCAAGCGGATCGGCATGCCATTGAGACTCCAGAATTAAAGACAAATCTGGTTTTAACCACTCGCGTTGTTTCAGCGGATCACGGGTTAACAGCGGTCGAAAATGATTCACCATCCGATAAATCGCAATCGAATGCCCACGCTTGGTGCGCTGCATCTGGGTCAGCTCATCTCTGAGCAAATCAATGCCTAGCGTCAACTCTGGCAACACATGCAAACCAATTTGTCCGTCAGCAATCGCATGACTGAGCTGTTCTAGTGTCTCAGCCAATACCAATGGTTCGGCCAATTGGGTCATGTGTAGCGTGCCACTGACCTGATGCAGCAACGGGGTGAGCGCCACCAAATCCTGCGCAGTTTTTGCTTGAGTCACGATTTTACGCGCATCAGCCAGCGTCTCGTCCAAGGCTTCTTTGACCCAATCGAGTGCGAGATAGGACTGTTGTTGATTCATTGTTTTGTACTCACAAAATTTGCCACGTTCACAGCTTAACTCTTTCAAATGCCAGAGTACCCGAATGATCAACCCGTCTCATCTGTGGATGCTGCCAATCCAACATCTCACCTGGCCCTAATACCAAGATACCGCCCAACTCTAAGCGCTGAACCAGCGCCTCTAAAATATCGCGCCGATCAAATTTTTTGAAATAAATCAGTACATTTTGACAAAAGATCACATCCAAACGCCGAAACGGTGCAGTCGCAACATCCATCAAATTAAAACGATAAAAACTGACTTGTGACATGAGGGTCGGATGAATCTGTGATTCATGCTCAGACAATCGCACACTAAAACGCTCGCGCAAACTGTCTGGGATTTGGTCAAACCGGCGCGCCGCATACACACCGCGCCGCGCCGTGTTTAAGGCTTGCTCACTGATATCAGTCGCCATGATTTTAAAGCTTTTTAAGGCATGGCGACGCGAGGTCATCGCCAAAGACCACGCCTCCTCGCCGGTTGAGCAACCCACACTCCACAACGAGACGTCGCGATTCAGATGCGAGAGGTGGCGTGCGACCAGATCATACGAGGGCGAATGACGAAAAAACGCTGTTTCATGCACCACCAACGCCTCCGCCAAGCGTTGCCACTCGACCACATCTTGACGCACGCGCTGGTAGTAATTCGACATATCCAAATGACATGCTGACATACGATCCAGCACTCGACGCTCAAATAACTGGTGCTGCAATACCGGCAGCACCATGCCGAGTCTAGATTGTATCAGCGAACGCCAAAGTGCTGATTGTTCAGCACTCATGCCAACCTTGGCCACTTCCGCCATCACGACGCTCCATCATCTTTCGAGAGGTTTAGCTCATCAGCTCATCATCAGGCAGTGTAAAGCCCGATACTGAGTCACGCAGTTCGACCGCCATGTCCGCCAAGTTACCAACCGAACGCGCCGTCGCAATTGTCCCTGCGGTGGTTTGTGTGGTGATCTCTTGAATGATGTTCATGGTGTTCGAGATATGACCTGCCGATGCAGCCTGTTGGCGCGCGGCGTTAGAAATGTTCTGAATCAAGTCCGCAAGGCTACGCGAAACCGATTGAATCTCACCGAGCGCAACCCCCGCATCTTTGGCCAGACGCGCACCACGCACAACTTCAGAAGTGGTTTGCTCCATTGAGATGACCGCTTCGTTGGTGTCCGTTTGAATGGTCTTCACCAAGCCTTCGATCTGTTTGGTCGCTGCTGCTGAACGTTCCGCAAGACGCTGAACTTCGTCCGCAACCACCGCAAAACCGCGACCCGCTTCACCCGCCATCGACGCCTGAATCGCAGCGTTCAAGGCCAAGATGTTGGTTTGGTCGGCAATGTCGTTAATCAAAGATACGATGTCACCAATCTCTTGTGATGACTCACCGAGACGTTTGATCCGTTTTGCAGTCTCTTGAATCTGCTCACGAATCGTGTCCATCCCTTCGATGGAACGCTGTACCACCTCAGCACCGTTATACGCAATCGCAACCGAACGATCCGCAACCGCTGCCGATTCCATCGCGTTGGCCGATACTTGGTCAATCGACACTGCCATTTCGTTTACCGCAGCCGACGCACCGGCAATCTCTTGTGCTTGGTGTTCAGAGGCTTCGGCCAATTGCATCGCTGTGGTCTGCGTGTCCTGTGACGATGACGCCACACGCAACGCCGTGTTGTTAATCGCGGATACCAGCAAACGCAACTGGTCGATCGCGAAGTTAACCGAGTCGGCAATCGCACCCGTGAAGTCTTCAGATACCGTTGCATTAACGGTCAAGTCACCATCCGCCAAGTCGCCCAATTCATCCAACAGACGCAAAATCGCGGTTTGATTCCGCTCACTTTCGTCTTGGATTTTACGCGCCCGTTCCGCTTCGATTTCAGCTTCACGGCGTTGACGCTGGGTTTCTTGAATCGTGCGCTGTTGGTCGATTTGCGAACGCATCGAGAACAAACGCCAGAAACACACCCCGAGGGTCACCAAACCAGCCAGCATCAGCAAACCAGGAATGATGTTGCGCAGACTGCTCGACACTTCTTCTGACAACAACGTCAGTTGATCCAATAGCACGACCGACTCAGCCAGCAATTTGGCCGAAGATTCACGCACCAACGAGATCTGTGGTGAACGCACCAAAATTCGGCTAGCGGTGACCTGAATCACTTCGTCATAGGCAGTTTTTACGGCAGACAACGATGCACGTGACTCTGCATCTGCAACCCGTGCGACACCCAAACGAGGATCACCGTTCATTTGCGCGGTCAAAATTTTACCAAAGCTTTCCGCATCGGTTTGGAAGTCGGTTGCTGAAGATACCGAACTGTCATCGCCAATCAATACCGCGTTGATCGAGCGCATAATCCGCTCTGACAACACGACTTGGTTTTTGGCCATCACCACCTGACTCGATGCAGTGTTTGAGCGCACCATCGCATCAACCACTGCGTTGTACTCAGACTGCACTTCTGGCATGACGTCAGAAATCGAACGACCAAAGTCATACAACTCACTCACCGCTTGGCGGTTAGACAAGATGTTGTCGATTTTTTCGTTGATGCCTAACCAAGACAATTCAACCGTATCCAATTGGTCACTGGAACGGTGTAAATCAATCACGTTGCTCAGACGCTGGTTGAACTGCTCTTGCGATAACTTTAAGTTACCGAATGCCTCATCCGAACCACCGACAGCTGCTTCACTGGCGTTTTTTGCAACCTGCTGCGACAACACGCGCAATTCACCCACGTCTTTAATCAAGACGTTACTGCGTGGCACACTATAAAACAGAAAGAAAAATGCGCCGAGTGTGACCAGTGCTGCAACCAGTGCCACCCATAACAAGGGCTTTGCACGCTGCGGATCACCAAAGATACCTGCGGTACGATGCCAAAATCCTGCCAGCGGATTACCAACTCGGGACAGTCCCTTGCCAGTATTGGTTTTTTTTACTACGGAACTCATTGCCCGTGCTCCCTATCATTTTCGTCAGGTTTATCCATGATGACTACCGTCTACTCGCTGCAAACACACCTCCCCTACTGGGCGGCAGCACTCAAAAATCGAGTATCGGATACTAGACGACTCGGCAAGAAAATATGCCAGTCCTGCTGGTCTCGCTGGAAACAGCCTTGGGTATAAGGCAAAATTCGTGCCGGTAACTGACCCGCCTGATGGCGATAGCTGCCTTTTGCAAAGTGCTGAATCCCAAATACCTCATCGACGATCAAGCCGCTAAACAAGCCTGCCTGATCAATCACCATTACTTTGCGCCGCACATCGGGGCGCAATTGTTCTTGTTGCATGAACACCGATAAATCGGTCAGTGGCAACAAACGGCCACGCACATTTGCCAGCCCGCGCAGCCACGCTTGCGTGCCTGGCACACTGGTGTATTCAGGCACCGTCAAGACTTCAGAGATTTCGCCGAGTGGCGCGATAAATTGATGACCTAACAAGCTAAAGGCGACACCTGACCACCGATCAACCAAGCCATCTCGGCCGCCTTGGCTACGCTGACGGCCACGCTCTGCAAGTCGCAGCAGCTCAATAAAACCACGGGCAGCCATCGGCTTAACCCGCAGCGAGCAGTTGGGTGATCACTTTCATCAAAGCCGGCTCATCAATCGGCTTGGTCAGATAATCACTTGCCCCTTGACGGCGTCCCCAGACCCGATCCGTTTCCTGATCTTTGGTACTGACAATCACCACGGGAATCTTGCTGGTTTCAGCACCACGGGTGATTTGACGGGTGGCTTGAAAGCCATTCATGCCCGGCATGACCACATCCATCAGCACCAAATCTGGTTTTTCTGCACGCGCTGCTGCAACGCCGTCGGCACCATTGGTGGCCTCGATCACTTGGTGACCGTTACGCTGTAGAATTTCGCGAAACCGAAACATCTCAGTTGGCGAATCATCAACCACGAGAATTCGTGCCATCGTTCCTCTCCCTAGATACGATTAGGTACGATCAGCGACATACTGACGAATCGCACTAAACAGTTCCTCTTTGCTGAACGGCTTGGTCAAATACTCATCTGAACCGACAATCCGACCTTTGGCTTTATCAAATAAACCATCTTTAGACGACAGCATGATCACCGGCGTTTGTTTAAACGTGAGGTTGTTTTTGATCAGTGCACAGGTCTGGTAGCCATCGAGTCTTGGCATCATGATGTCCACAAAAATAATATCCGGCTTAGAGTCGGCAATTTTTGCAAGCGCATCAAAACCATCGACTGCGGTATATACCGTACAGCCCGCTTTTTGCAGTAGTGTTTCGGCCGTACGACGAATCGTTTTCGAATCGTCAATCACCATGACCTTTAAACCTTCAAAACTTTCTTCCATCGCTTCGATCTTCCTGATGATATCAACACGCGGTGTGCCCTATTGTTTAAGGATCAATTATCCTTTGGCTTGGCTATGTTTTAGCATAGTTTGTCCAAGCTTGCCAACGAGATTGCATGACCTAGCGGCCAAATATCCCGCCTGAATCCCACCACAATTCGCCCAACATGTTACAACAGTTTTGCAAGCTCCTTGAATTTTTCATGCTTGACTCTCGCAGTTCAGCACCGAGCAAGCTATGCTACCGCTGCAATACCACGATGATCAGGGGTAAAATACGCCGCGTAATGGTCGGCATATCAGCACGGGAGGCTGTGGGCAATCGGATGAATATACGGATGAACATGTTGACAACACGATTACTCATCGCGACGCTGGCTGCTTTGGCCACGCTCCCCACTGTGGCCGTCGCAGAGGCCGATCGAACCAACAGCCAACAGCCCAAAGCACACTGGTATCGCACCTACGACCAAGGTACTCCCGCACTCAGCTCCACCATCACTGAGCGGCATGTGCGCAACGGCTACGAAGCGCTAGATCGAAATATGCAAGTGATCCGGCGAGTGCCTGCGTATATTCCTGCCCAATATGAGCAGCAAAAAGCCCAGCGTGATCGCCTAGATGCGCAGCGGCAAGCCGACCGCAACCTGATGGCTGTGCATATTTCGTCCGTCCATGCCATCGCCAAACGCGACAGTATGCTCAACGAAATGCAAGCGCGGCAGCAGTTTCTACAAGTTCAACTAGATGACCTAAAACTCGAATTGGCACGCGATATCGCGGCGGCAGCGGCCTATGAACGACGGCAGCAAGCCATCCCTGAGCCGATCCGACAACGGCTTGAACTGAAGCGGGAACAAGTCGCGCAAGCTGAAAACAACGTACAAGCACTGGAAAAGCGTCAGCTTGAGGTGATCGGCGACTATAAAAAAATCGTCGAACGCTTAACCTATATCGAAAGCAATCGCAGCATTTTGCAAGCACCGCCGCGTGCTGTACCGCGATAACGCATGATTGCAACCCTGTGATTCAAAACATAAGGCACTGTCAATCACTTTCAGCGAAAAATCGGTGACTTTTTACAACGAGCAAGCTACAGTGTCGCGGTCAGTCGTTTGCAGACTTGCAGTCGTTTAACCTCATTTACTGTCCATTTTGGCCATCCCGAGCGGCTTGGCCTCCGCGGTGAGTTAATGCTGTCACTGTCCTTCTGCTGCTGTACTGAATAACAAGAGGCAACTGCGCTGCGTACTTGCCGGAATAATCTGCTTTGCTGGAGAATATATTGAACCTTCGCTTGCACGGACTGCCTGCACCGCGTTGTGGCACTGCCGTTATGCTACTCACGCTGGCACTACTCAGCGCCTGCCAACCACGCCCAGATGGCGCAGATACTGACTCAACCACTGCACCTCCTGCTTTGGAGCTGAATCAGGCTGACTTGGTTCGTGCAACCGAACAAAATCTATCCGCCAGCACTCGCATTACTGGCAGTCTACATGCCCTGCGGCAATCCAGCCTACATCCACAAAGTGCGGCTATTGTTCAGTCTGTTTTGGTGAATAACGGCGATGCCGTGCAAAAAGGGCAAACCTTAATCACCCTCAACGACCAAGACAACCGCTCACGACTGGCGCAGGCACAGGCCAATCTGGCACAAGCGCGTGCCCAACAGATTCTCAGCAACAGCGTACGTGATCGCAATCTGCAACTGTATCGCAAAGGCTTTATCTCCGAAATCGAGCTAGAACGCAGCAAAGCCGATGCGGCGGCACAGCAAGAACAAGTCAACGCACAACGTGCCATGTTGCAAATCGCCGAAAAATCCATCCAAGACAGCATATTACGTGCGCCATTATCTGGCGTGATCAGCAATCGAAACGTCGAGGTTGGCCAAACCGTTGCCGGTGGTCAGAACCTGCTGTCGATTGTCGATCCCAGCAGCATCGAGTTACAAGCCAGCGTTAATGCCGATGCGCAAGCCGCGCTGCAAGTCGGCCAGCCGATCAGCTTTCATGTGCAAGGACTGCCCGAGCAGCCGTTTGCCGCCACGATTCGACGGATTGCCCCGTTAGCAGATCCGAGCAATCGCAACCTGACCGTATATGCCAGTGTCGACAATCCAAATGCACAACTCCGTGCGGGCTTATTTGTCGAAGGCACCTTGCGCTATGGCAAAGTGGAGCGTGGCGTGGTGCTGCCCAAAACCAGCATTCAAAACAAAGATGCCAGCAATCCATCCGACTATGTTTGGGTGATTCGCGCCAATCAGATCCAAAAACAACCGATCAGCATTCAAAGCATTGATCCGGTCAGCGAACTGGCGTTGGTGCAAGGCTTGCCTGCTGACAGCCAAGTCGTGCGCATCGCGTTGGCACAAGGCGCACAAGGTCGCGCAGTGAAGATCGCACCATAAATCAATCACACGTGATCAAGGATTGCTTGATCATGTACGCACTCGTCACGTCGAGATTGACGCAGCATTCGATAGGAAAAGAACTGCCATGTGGCTGACCCGTATCAGTATTCAACATCCCGTTTTTGCCAGCATGATGATGTTGGCACTGATGGTGCTTGGGATTGCCTCATGGCAAAAAGTCGGCGTTGAGGAATTTCCCAACGTCGAGTTTCCATTTGTGGTGGTCTACACCAATTACCCTGGCGCCTCACCAGAAATCGTCGAGGCCGATGTCACCCGCAAAATCGAAGACAGCGTCAACACCATCGGTGGCGTTAAACAAGTCACCTCGATTTCACGCGAAGGGTTATCCACCGTTATTATTGAGTTTCAACTCAGTGTGCCCGCTGCCCTTGCTGCGCAAGATGTGCGCGACAAAATCGCCTTGATCAAAGGCCAACTGCGCGAAGAAGTCGAAGAACCGTTGATTGAACGTTACGACCCCAGCTCTGCGCCGGTGGTATCGGTCGCGTTTCGCTCGGACAGCTTGCCGATGCGCGAACTGTCCAACTATCTCGACCAACAAATCGTCAAACGCCTCCAAACCCTCAATGGTGTTGGACGAGTCAACCTGCTCGGCACCACCAAGCGACAAATTCGCATTGAGATCGACGCGCAAAAAATGCAGGCGTTCGGGGTCGGTATTGATCAGCTGAACCAAGTGCTCAGCACCGAAAACATGCAATTGCCCAGCGGCACGCTGAGTAGTGGCCTACAAGAACTGGTGGTACAGGTCAATGGCCGCCTGACCAATCCGCAAGACTTTAATCGCCTGATCGTGGCACGCCGTAACGGTGCGCCGGTGTATTTATCACAAGTCGCGACTGTGCGTGACAGTCAGGTCGAAACCGAGTCGGCGGCGTTCATTAACGGTCAACCGGCGATTGGTATTGATATTATTCGCACTTCCGGCGCCAACGTGATTGATGTGGTCGACCGCAGCTACGCCGAACTGGACGAGATCAAAAAAATCCTGCCTGCGGGCATCGAAATGACCATCGTGGCCGACAGCGCCAAGAGTATCCGTGCCTCACTGAAAGACGTGGTACGCACCATGATCGAAGGCGGTGTGCTGGCGATTTTAATCGTGTTGCTGTTTTTGGGCTCGTGGCGTTCGACCGTGATTACCGCGCTGACCTTGCCGATTTCGTTGCTTGGCACGCTGGCGGTGATGTGGGTGTTTGGCTTTACTCTGAACATGATGACCTTGTTGGCGATGGCGCTGTCAGTCGGGCTGTTGATCGATGATGCGATTGTGGTGCGCGAAAACATCGTGCGGCATGGCGCAATGGGCAAAACCCACAAACAAGCGGCACTCGATGGCACCGAAGAAATCGGCCTTGCGGTGCTGGCAACCTCGCTGGTGATCGTGGCGGTGTTTTTGCCGGTGGCCTTTATGGGCGGGATTATCGGGCGGTTTTTTTACCAGTTTGGCGTAGTGGTGTCAGCCGCCGTACTGATCTCGACCTTGGTCGCGTTTACCCTTGATCCGATGCTATCAGCGATTTGGCCAGAGACGCCGAAGAACCCCAACAAACGCGGGATTGTGCAGCGGGGATTGGATGCGTTTGAACGGCTACAAGATTGGCTCACCGATCTATATGCCGTCGTGTTGCGCTGGTGTTTGCATCATCGTAAAACCACCTTGGCGATTGCAGCCGGTTCATTGGTCGGCGCGTTTGCCCTAGCAGGTATGATTGGTAAAGAGTTTTTGCCGACGCCGGACTTAGGTGAAATGGCGGTTAAATTTGAAACCCCAATTGAGTCGTCATTGAACTATACCAGCATCAAAGTTGCCCAAGTCGATGCGGTGATTCGTGAGTTTCCCGAGGTTCGCGCCACCTATGCCACCGTGAATAGCCTGAGCAATCAAGGCAAACACAAGGCACAAATTCGTATTCAACTGAAAGCCAAAAACGAACGGCAGCGTGGTCTAGAAGAACTCAATCAAGCGATGCGCGAACGCCTACAGTCGGTCGCTGGGATCACCGTGACCTCGGTCGCGTCGGCCAAAGAATCGATCACTGGCGGCTTAAAACCGATTTTGATTTCGATTCGCGGCAATGACTTAAATGAACTCAAACGTATTTCGGATGAGTTTATGCGGCGAGTGGCTGAAGTCGACGGCGTGGTGGATTTGGAATCCTCGCTCAAAGCGCCAAAACCTACCTTATCGATCAGCCTTGATCGCGATGCCGCCAGCGATGCTGGATTATCGGTTGGCCAAATCGGCCAAGCGTTACGGCCACTGATTGCAGGCACTGACGTGACCTCGTGGCAAGCGGCCAACGGGGAAAACTACGATGTACGAGTCAGACTAGCCGAAGCATCTCGTCAACGCAGCTCAGATATTGAAAACCTCGCCGTCGCTTCCAGCAAAATCGACCCTACGACGGGCCAGCCCTTCATGATCAGCCTCGGCCAAGTCGCCAAGTTTGAGCAGATTGAAGGCGCGTCACAGATCAATCGGCGCAAGCTGTTTCGGGAAGTGTTGATTCAAGCCAACGTCGAAGGCCGTCCCGCCGGTGATATTGGCGAGGACATTGCCAAAATCCAAGCCGAGATGGAGCTGCCTGCCGGCTACAGCTTCCTGATCGAAGGCGCCAACAAAGACATGCAGGAATCGATTGGTTACGCGGTATCGGCGTTGGTGTTGGCGGTGGTGTTTATCTATATGTTGCTGTCGTCGCAGTTCAATAGCTTCTTGTATCCGACCGCGATCATGGCGTCATTGCCGCTGTCGCTGATTGGGGTGTTTTTAGCGTTGTTTATGTTTGGCAGTACGCTGAATATTTTCTCGATTATCGGCATCATCATGTTGATGGGATTGGTCGCCAAGAATGCGATTTTGCTGATTGATTTTATTAAAGAAGCCTTAGAGCGTGGTGATAACCGTGAAACCGCAATCTTAGACGCGGGTCAAGCCCGACTGCGGCCGATCTTGATGACCACTGCGGCGATGGTGATGGGCATGGTTCCATTGGCGCTCGGCTTGGGTGAAGGCGCAGAGCAACGCTCACCGATGGCACACGCCATTATCGGCGGCACGCTGACCTCGACTTTTTTGACCTTAATCGTGGTTCCGGTGATTTATACCTATTTGGATGACTTTAAAATCTGGTCAACGCGGATTTTGCGGCGGGTGTTTAGCTTGACTTAGTGATACTGATCCATCCAAATAAACCAACACTCTTAAATACCCCTCACCCCAGCCCTCTCCCCAAAAGGGCGAGGGAGTCCGCACAAAAAAATGACCTGCTCAATACAGATCAGGTCATTTTCATTTTTGGGTCGTGATCAAACTTGACGTGTCAAAATCTTTGTTAGCCTTGTGATTACAAGCTTTGTTAGAAGCTAACACGTCGATTTTTGGCATTACCCATTTTTGTATCAGCATGGTTTAAAACGTATTGACCTTCACCGCAGCAGGACTGCCATCCGGTAGCCGCCCCTGCCCTTCGAGCATTTTATTCACCTCGGGCGGCATGTAATTTTCGTCGTGCTTGGCCAGCACCTCTTCCGCCACAAACACGCCTTGAATAAAACGCCCAGTGGCGACCATACCAGAGTTTTCAGCAAACAAATCTGGCAAAATGCCATTAAAACTGACCGGCACGGTGGCTTTAAAGTCAGTAATTTTAAACTGTACCACCAGCGAGCCTGCTTCACGCTGCACGCTATTGGCCACCACCATACCACCGGCACGAATGCGCTTATCTTCAGGCGCTTCACCCGCCGCCAACTGCGATGGATTAAAGAAAAAATCTGTCTGCGCCCGCAAGGCATATAAAATCAGCCCGACCGCGACGGCGACTCCCACCACAATCGCTGTGATCCACAACAACTTACGCTGCCGTTTGGCATTCATGACGCTGACTCCTAACCGGACTAATTGTTAAAAAGATGAGGGCGATTTTGCGACAGAAGCAGCCGACGCTTGTGCCTGCAAACGCCGCTGCCGTGCCGATTCTTCACGAAAAAACTGCCGTCGTGCTGCTCGTGCATGCCAAACCAACAACAGCAAGCACAACAAACTGATGCCCCATGCACTCCACACAAACGGCGCATGTGCTCCACCCATGTGCATGAATTCGCTAAATGTCTGAAAAGCCGGTTGCATACTCAGGCTCCTGTCATCGGTTAATGTTGCCGGATCAGCTCTTGCACCCAGCGGCTTTGACGCTCGCGCTGCAAGATTAAGGTGCAACTGCGATACAGCACCAAGGCAGCCGCCATCACATAAAACGCCACAATCATCACCAATAACGGCAGCCACATCGAGGCCGCCATCTTGGGTGCTTCAGTCACCGTAAAAGTTGCGCCTTGGTGTAGCGTATTCCACCAATCGACCGAGTACTTAATGATGGGCAGATTCACCACGCCGACCACCGCCAAAATCGCAGCGGCCTTGCCTTGATTGGGCGAATGCTCAAACGCCTGATACAGTGCCATAATGCCCGCGTACAAAAACGCCAAAATCAACATGCTGGTCAACCGACCATCCCACACCCAATAAGTGCCCCACGTCGGCTTACCCCAGATCGCCCCCGTGACCAAACTCAGCACACAGACCACAAAGCCGACCGGCGCAGCGGCCCGCGCCACGATCTCGGCCATTTTGACCTGCCATACCAGCCGAATCACGCCCAACACCGCCAAGGCCAAATAAATCGACATCGCCAGATTGGCCGCAGGCACATGAATATAAATAATCCGAAAACTATTGCCTTGGAGATAATCCGCTGGCGCAAACACCAAGCCCCACACCGAGCCAATCAACAGCAACAGCAGTGCCACTGCACTGAGCCATTTGACCCACGGGCTAAAAGTAAAATAAAAATGACGTGGCCCCACAGTCTGTAAAAACCAGTTCCACAGGCGTTGCCAGATCGACAGCTTGGCCGTCACACGCGCAGATTCGGTCATCGCTTAGCATCCTCCACATCAGCTCCCATCGGCATCGCCCACCCACCACAGCCATTCACAAGGCTAATGTGGGTTGTTTTAAGGCGCTGGTTCAATTCGACAACGCCAAACGCAACGCCATCGCCACCGCAAACGGTAACAAAATAATCGACAACAGACACAGCCCGAGCAACAACAGCAGCACTGGCAACACTGGCAACTGCTCACGCGCCAAGTTGACTGCACCCGTGGCAAACACCAACACTGGCAACTGTAATGGCAATGCTATCAGTGGCAACAGCACGCCATTGCCGCGCAGACTCACCGTCAGTGCCGCAGCCAATGCCGCCAATAAAGTTAAAATCGGTGTCCCCAACAATAAACTTGCCGCCAGCACCAATGCCTCATGGCTGGACAAACCAAACAGCGGCATCGCCAAACTCGACAGCACAGTCAACAGCAAACCACCGGTCAGCCAATGCACGGTGGTTTTGACCAACGCCCACAGCGGCAGCGACAGCCGTGCCACCACCACCTGCTCCAATGTGCCGTCTTCGACATCTGCTCGAAACAAGCTCTCCATGCCAAGCAACACCGCCAGTAACGCCGCAATCCAGACCGCCGCCGCACCGATTTGATTGAGCAGTTTGGCTGATGCTCCGACTGCCAACGGGAATAACACCAACACCATCAAAAAAAACACCACCGGATACAGCCAACCCGCTGGTGTTTGAAATTTGAGCAGCAACTCACGACGCAGCACACTGCCCATGCTCAAGACTCCCAGACCAGACGATAGCGCTGCAAATCCAACTGATGCGTCACCGCATGCACCGGCTGATGACTGGTCAACACCACCCGTCCACCCTGCGCAGCGTGTTCGCTCAGGCGTTGATTGAGCGCAGTAACCATCCGCACATCCAGCGCAGTCAGCGGTTCATCAAGCAACCACAGTTCAGCAGGATTGGGCAACCACAGCCGCGCCAACTGCACCCGTCGTTTTTGGCCAGACGACAGCCGCGCCACTGCGACAAACTCATAGCCCGCCAAGCCAACCTGCTCAATCGCCGCAAACAACTGCGCCGTCGTCACTGGTTGTGTATTTAGACCACATAAAAATCTTAAATTATCCAGCACACTCAGACTGCTATTGAGGCCACTGGCATGCCCAATATACAAGGCCGACCACTGCGCCGCTGGTTGGTTGCGCCAGCGCAATTGCCCCACCTGTACCGGCAAGATTCCGGCCAGCATCAGCAGCAGGGTGGTTTTACCTGTGCCATTTTCGCCAGCGACCTGCCAGATTTGACCGGCGGCAATCTGCACCTGCACGTCGCGACACAACTGTAAATCACCACGACCGACTGACAATTGCACAAGGCACAACAACTCTGAAGACACAGAGACAAGTTCTGGTGACAGGGCTGTGGTCGATGACGCAGTAGGCATGTGCAAAGCAGATGGACTCAATCGACAACAAATCAGGGCGCCAATTATAACGTAGTCTGTCTGCTCAACGCGGCCAATTTCACAGCAATTCAACCAAAAGTTGGCTGCGGATTTGAACAGCAACTCTTGCAACCTGACCACAACGGTCAGTAGGACTGGTCGCAATGGTCATTACCCTATGTTAAAAATCTGCTAGTCTGATCGACAAATAACACCACCATCGCAAAGGATGCTTCAACATGTCTGTTTCTACGCGTCTACAACGTCTGCTCGCACCCACCCTGCTCGCGCTCAGTCTCGGTGGCCTCGCCCCATTGAGCCATGCCAACCTTAACCTGACCTTCCAGCAGGTCATGCAAGAAGAACGGGCTTGGGCGGGTTTACAAAGTAAAACCATCAAAGTCAATAATATTGACTGGAGCTACAGCATTGGCGGCCAAGCGGGCAAACCCACTATCCTGCTGATTCATGGCCTTTCTGGCAGCCGTGACAACTGGAATCGGGTCGCACGCTACCTGACCCCACACTATCAAGTGATTATTCCTGATCTTCCGCTGCACGGTGACACCAAAGCACCGGCTGACTTCGACCCACAGATCGCCACCTTTCAAGAAGAACTGCGCAAACTGACCGGCGCATTGGGTGTCGAAAAAAATATCCACGTCGCTGGACATAGTATGGGTGGTGGGATTGCCCTGCTGTATGCCAGCATTTACTTTACCGAAACCCAAAGTCTGATGATCATGGACAGCGCTGGTGTGTATAAAAACACCACCAGTCCATTTTTAAAAGACCCGCAAAAGTTGCATGAGATTGTGGTTAAAAAAGCCGGTGATCTGGATCGCGTACTCAAAACCGCCATGTTCGTGCCGCCGTTTATCCCAAGCGCACTGAAGCGTGAACAAGAACAATTGATGATCAGCCTTGCGCCGCAAACCACCAAAGTCGTCAATAAACTGGTTGAACAGGTCGGCTATTACACCCCTGAAGGCTTTGCCTTGCCAGTACGTAGCATTGAAGCACCGACCCAAATCATCTGGGGTGATCAAGACCAAGTGATTGATGTGGGGGTCGTACCCGAACTGGTCGAACACCTAAAACATGAAGAGCCGCCCGTGATCCTCAAAGGCATTGGTCACAGTCCGTTGCTAGAGGCCGAACAACTGGTGATTCAAAGCTATTTGCCGTTCTTGCAACGCGCCCAAGCCAAACCCAACCCATTTGCGGGTGCAACCAATTAAACTCGCCTTTACAGACGGCTTGTGTCACTGACCCTCATACAGTCACAAGCCAACTGATTTTTTAACAGCACAACACCTGAGCAATCTGATATGACTAGCCGCACCGATGCCTTGATTCAAGCGCACTTACAACACATCCTCACTCAACTACAATCGAGCGAAACCCTCAGTGCCGAAGTTGATGCCCTGATGGACTGGCTCAGCCAGCAAGCCCTCTCGACGCTGCTGCCACTCAGCCGAATCCAGCAGATTGCACAGCAATACGCGCTTGACTTGCCCCTGACCAACCAGCTACGCGATGACATCGTCAGTATTATCCAAAATGCACTCGACCATCCCGCCAATAAAACCACCACGCTGGCCGAGATCATTCCGAGTGATAGCGTCGAAACCGTCGCGCGTTATCTATCTGAGCAAAAACAACACCGTGAAACCTTGATTCACGAAATTTTTAGCAATCCAGCCTACGCCAAAATGCTGTCACAAACCATCAGTCACGCCATCACTGACTACATGGAAAACAACGTCATCGCCAAAAAAGTACCGGGCATGGGCAGTCTGATGAAACTGGGCAAAAGCGCACTAGAAAGCGCGACCAACAGCAATTTTGACAGCGCGTTGCAGCAATACCTGAATAAAAACATCAACAGCATTATTGGCATCAGTGAAAAAATGGCCAACAAACATCTGGATGATGCACAGGTCTACAACATCATCAACCAGATCTGGCAAGGCATCAGCCAGCAAAAACTCAGCAAAGTCCGTCAGTATGCGCCCACTCAGACCGTACAAGACAGCGCCGTCATGGTGCATGACACATGGAATCACCTGCGCACAACCTCATTCATTCAGCAGCAAGTGATGGATGGCATCGCGCATTGGTATGCCCGCAACCAGCAGCGCAGCCCGATGGATTTACTGGCTGACCTCAACGTCAGTGCCGACACCATCCGCACCGAAATCCAGCACAGTGCGTTGCCGATCATTCAATTGGCGATTGGAAGCGGCTACCCTGCCCAGCGGATTGAGGCGCTACTGCGGCAGTTTTATGAGTCTGACGCGGCGCAAGCGATTTTGGCCGATTAAGCGTAACGACTTTAAACGCAACTGCGATTGCGTGGTGCAGCTCAGCCTCTCCACGCAGTCCTCTCCACATAATCACCGACCACTCAACGCAACCGATACCCAATCCAGTGTAAAACTCTGGCAGAATCATCACTCCACAGCCAACACACAGGCGCATGATGTCCGAATCGCTGACCAGCCAACTGTATCAACTGCTGATTGAAGAAGGCCTACATCCTGAGCGACTGCCCAACCACAGCGTCGGGGCGGATGACAGTCACGCAGCCACCCCAGACGATGAACACATTCACAGCATGCGGCTGCCGGTACAAGGTAAAACCGCCGAATGGACGTGCCTGATTCGGGTGTTCGAAAAAACCGAGCGAATTTTGGTCTACAGCATTCTGCCGACCCCAGTCGCCGACAGTGAGCGGCCACAGCTCGCGCTGATGCTGACCCAGATCAACTACGGCCTGATCTTGGGAAATTTTGAATTCGACTTACAAGATGGCGAAATCCGTTATAAAACCAGCATCGACGTAGAAGGTATCGAGTTAAACAATACCGTGCTGCGTAATCTGTTATACGGTAATTTTTTTAGCATGGATTTATATTATCACGCCCTGATGCAAGCAATTGACGGCAGCGATGATTTACAGCGTCTGATTCATCAAGCAGAGAACCCTGACGAAATCAGCGGCTTTGATTTGGTCGATGAAATCGTGCATTAACTTTTTTAATTTTTACAGTTAATCCGCTTGATTTTTAAATTTAAGCGATTATGATACGCATCAGATCACTTGTGATCACCTTTCATTTCTTCCACCTGTTCAAAAAGGAGTTCGTGATGCTGGTACAACTTGGAAACACGACCCACTGATCAGCACACGCGCCGAGCTTCGGATGTTTGCTTGATTTTTGGATGACCGCGCTTCGCGGTAATACTCAACATGGCACACAATCCGAATGCAGAGCAGCCTTTCTTTTTAAGATCTGGCCTCAGCATTTGCTGGGGCTTTTTGTTATCTGCCCGTCGCATTTTTGGATTGTTGATCATCGCTGCATGATCTTGGATTAAATCGCATCTGATTTAATCACGGATTTTATCAGCCTTAAAAACATGCTGCATTTTAAATGCGCGTGAATAGGTGATCTTTGCCGTGCTTTTAATATAAACGGTTATTTGTAAGGATGTGATGGTCATGGCCATTCAACAGATTTTAAATGCGCACTCCGGTTATGGTGTGCCAGTTAAAATATTTACCAACGATATTGAATCGGCAGCACTCGACCAACTGAGCCAGCTTGCCCAGCTACAGTTTATTCATGCGCATATCGCGGTGATGCCCGACGTACACGCAGGCATCGGTGCAACGGTCGGCAGTGTGATTCCGACCCAGTCGGCGATTATTCCAGCGGCGGTCGGCGTGGATATTGGCTGCGGCATGAATGCGATTCGACTGAGCCTGACGGCTGCTCAACTGCCGGATGATCTTAAACCGCTGCGACTGGCGATTGAACGCAAAGTGCCGGTCGGTTTTAACCAGCACAAGCAGATCAAGGCCAAAGCCTCGACCTTGACACCGTTGCAACTGCGGCTGAAACGGATCACTGACAAACACCAAGGCTTGCTGCGCATGCTACGGGATTTTGATCGGACGTGGCAGCGCCAACTCGGTACGCTGGGCGGAGGCAATCACTTTATTGAGCTGTGCTTAGATGAAGCGGATCAGGTCTGGGTGATGCTGCACTCCGGCAGTCGCGGACTGGGTAACTGTATCGGCACGTACTTTATTGAACGCGCCAAAAAAGAAGCCCAGTCCCGCTTTGGACATGTACCGGACAAAGACCTGTCGTATTTTGCCGAAGGCTCCAACAGCTTCGACGACTATCTGGAGGCGGTACAGTGGGCGCAAGATTACGCGATGGAAAATCGCCGCGAGATGATGCGCTTGATTTTGGAAGCAATTCGGCCGCTACTGCCCTCATTTCAGATGAGCAAAGAAGCGATCAATTGCCACCATAACTACGTCGCGCAAGAAACCCATTTTGGTGCAGATGTCTACGTCACCCGCAAAGGTGCAATCAGCGCACAAGTGGATGAACTGGGCATTATCCCTGGCAGTATGGGCGCAAAATCCTATATCGTGCGCGGCAAAGGCAATCCCGAGTCGTTTTGCTCTTGCTCACACGGCGCAGGTCGTCGCATGAGTCGCAGCAAAGCCAAACGTCTGTTTAGCGTCGATGATCTGGCGGTACAAACCGCTGGTATTGAATGCCGCAAAGACAGCGGTATACTCGACGAGTTGCCCGCCGCGTATAAAGACATTGATCAAGTCATGGCTAACCAAGCCGATCTGGTCGAAGTGGTGCATACCCTGCGCCAAGTATTGTGTATTAAAGGCTAATTTGGAGATCCCAGCATGCGCCTAAAACCTCGTAATAAGCTGCAAGCCCGCAATCCCGTCGCACTCAGCCCGCTACTGCACAAAAGTGGCGTGCATGAAAAAGATGATGTGGACATCGCCCGCCAACGCCAGCGGCGTAATACCCGCCAAACGCTCAAGCATACCGACTGGTTTGAGTTGGATGAAGCGGAGTCGATGGCAAGGTTTGATTAATCAGCCTCGTAGACTTGAGCTGATCTGTTGAAATCCCCCCAACCCCCTTTAAAAAAGGGGGGGTTCCCTCCTTTTTAAAGGAGGGCTAGGGAGGATTCGATGAGGTTTTTTTAATCTGTTGCAGTATTTTGCCTTAATTCCGACTAAAATAGTCAACATTAAACCCATCCTATGATTTGCCCGAATCGGCTATCATAGCGGCATCGACAGGAGATTTTTTGATGACTGACAGCACCGAAGCCCTCAGCAGTAACATGAACATCACTGCGGCCGCGCAAGAATATCTACGCGACTTGCTGGCCAAACAAAACATCGACGGCATCGGCGTGCGGATTTTTGTTGAAAACGCCGGTACACCACGCGCCGAATGCTGCATGGCCTATAGCGCACCAGATGAAGTCAATCCTAACGACCTCAAAACAGAGTACCCAGATTTTCCGGCCTATATCGATGCGCCATCCGTGCCCTATCTGAAAGACGCCGTGATCGACTACAACAAAGATCGTTTTGGCGGTCAGTTGACCTTTAAAGCACCCAACTCTAAAGTGCCCCGTGTCGGGGAAGATGCCTCGCTTGAAGAGCGTATCGCCTATGTCTTGCAAGCCGAAATTAACCCCGGCCTTGCTGCACACGGCGGCAACGTTGCACTGGCTGAACTGTACACCGATGAGGAACATGGTTTGACGGCGGTGTTGCAGTTTGGTGGCGGTTGTCAGGGTTGTTCAGCGGTTGATATGACCTTAAAGCAAGGCGTTGAAACCACCTTGAAGGCACAAATTCCTGAACTGGCGCGGGTGATCGACAAGACCGATCATACCAAGCGCGAAGGGGCTTATTTTAAGTAGTATCTTTGAATCAGCATCATAGCCTGTGCTATCACAGGCTACTTTAGCTAAAAACCCGCCTTTTCATTTAATGAGATATCATTTAAACCGCTTCTGAAATGTATCAAAAATGGCCTGTTGCAACTCTCGTTTTTCCGAATAAGGGTCTATAGGTATGCTAAAAACCACACGGTCAAAACAGCCTTGAAAGCGATCTGACTCCAGCCATTGCCCAAATGCATCTGCCACCATCGAGGGTTGATTTTTAAAAGTTCCACAGCCCCATGCCCCTAGCAGCAGATTACGGTGACCACGATGTGCAGCCAGTGCTAATATTAGGCCTGCTCGATGCCTGAGCACCTGCTCAATCTGCTCTATTGTCCCAAGTTCACTGTCCAGCACCAGCCCCACACTTGGAGCAGGTGCACTAATCACAGAAGCTAAAAATAGCTCATCAGTCTCTAACAAGGACTCACTTCTAAACCAAGGCACATTGGGAGAATAAATCATATGGTCGGTATATAAGCCCGATGGACATTCACGATTTGCCAAAAAATATGCAGGCTGTGTCATTAAACAAGGATACAACCCTGAACTGCGGCATAAATCTGATTGCTGTCCTTCTTTGCCATTAAAAAAACCAATCCCAAGCTTTCGCGCCGATGCAAAGTTCAGTACCACTAAATCCTTTAAATCATCATCCTTGACCAAGTTTCTTGCAGAACGCTGCGTGCTGAGATGATCGACCTCAATCTTCAACTTATTAAAAGCAGCAGGTGCTTGTGGAGGATTTTCCGCCAAGAATTGGGCAAGCTCCAACGGACGATAAAGACACGTCTGCTCAACAGCAGCATCTAACTCTACATGGAAATCCACCTGACGGCGTTCTGTATGCTCTTTTTTATTCTCTCCGTACTCTCCAGAGCGCCACAGGTAAGTATAACCAGCCTGCTCTAGAATTCGCATGGTGTTGAGTGCCATTGTTGGAAGCTGTTCCTTTAACTCTTCTACTTTCTTTTGAGTATATTGTTTTTTCCCGCTGTGCGCACCAGTGCAGCTGAGATAGTGTGCATAGTTTATTGCAAGAATTTTTGTATCCTGACGTGAGTGATAACCGTATACAATCGGGTTGCACTCTTCCAAATCATCCAGATATTTCAACAGTACCTGCCCTTCTTGTGAATCCTCGGCATGAACACGGTAATCCTCCTGAAGTATCAAAGGGCATTTTTCAATCAACTCAATGGCGGGCGTTGCGCCATTTTCAGAAATATCAGCACAATCAATACTGCACAAAAATGGATATGGTCCTACTTTATATCTTGGCACTAAAAATGTTTTATGACGTGCCATCCAAATACCGACACCCGCATAGCCTGAGTTGATCTTGTAGCTGCAATTGTCCTGTAATTCATTAAGTTTTAAATAAGCGTCGCTATGTTCTCTGTCTCGCCAAAATTGATTTAATGTATCGCGTGACCACTCACGCTCATCACGCGCGTCATACCCTTTAATAATTGGATGACGATCTTCTAATTCGCAAAGATAGGTTTGGTATATTCCTCGATCAGTCGTGCGATCATAAACCTCTTGCAAATCGAGCGGGCATTTTTCGATTAGCTCAATGGGCTTAACTGTTCCGGCTGAGCCGTACAACTCAGTGTCCCCATAAGCAACATCCCAATGATACTCATAGGCTGCATACAGATGCATGCCATATGCAATCATAAATGCGCTGTACTCGCTAATCCAGATGCCCACACCAGCGTTTTCAGCATATATCTTATAACTATGCCGATCTTTTAGCTCACTGATTTTTAGATAGTCATTACTGTCCTTCATTTCGCGCCGAAATTTCATAAACTGTGTACGCTTGCTTACGGTCATTTAAGTCACTCCAGTCATAGATACAATAAATCATTCTGGGCAATGAGTGCGATGCATCCTCAGGGTGATGCGCTTCACTGACAAAGCAACATCAGGCTTTTTACTCACAGCAAAGCTTATTTGATCTGTGATTTCCAAAACCCGAATGTTGCTTAATTTTTATAGATTATCGATTCTTAGCACAGGCTATACGCCCTTACTCAGCCATCGGCCAGATCACCATGCCTCGCAAGTGCGCAGGCTCAATCAACACCACAGGCTTCTGCGCCAATTCGTACGCCGTCTTGGTCGGCATTGTTTTCAAATACTGTCGAATTACCTCCACTGGATTACAATAGTCCTCTGCACTAATCTCCCGCCACATACAATCGACACGCCGACCGATATAATCAGGTCGGTCATCGGACTGCCCAAATTTTGCATCTCCAAAATCATAGTTGACGACACGTTTAACAGGAAAGTTAATTTCATCTGTCAACGCCAACTTCAAACTGACCCCTTTTGCCTCGTGAACGCCAACTTAAAACTGACCCCTTTGATCGTTTGGGTTAGTGGGAAGTGTTGATTGGCGAACGTGGT
>JBAQKP010000184.1:0-4793 GCA_049301135.1 Moraxellaceae bacterium
GTCTTGCACCTGTGTATTAGAGGGTACGCCGAGATCAAACAAACAGTCCGAGGTCGATTTTTTGGCGGCTGCCGCTGCCACCGTAGAGTCATCATTTGGTTTGGCAAAACACGCATTGATTTCTGCACTGGTCGCCCGCGACAGGCTTGGGGTCACTGAGGTGACATACGCCCGATAACGTTGCTGATCTGGGCGTTTTACGGTTTCGCTATCCGTGCCTTTTTCGTAATATTGAAAGGGTTCAGCGACCGCAGCCTCTTGTGGTCGCACAAGTCCCATTTGTGACATCACCACCGCACGGCCACTCGAAAAATCTTCAGTTTTGGTGACATCACAAAAACCGCTCACGTTCCCTTCGGTAGCACCATCAGGGCGCAAAATCGTGTCTTTAGTAATATTATAGATTCGCGGACTCTCTACCGTCGGCCGATAGCAGAAGATGTACTCTTTACCGGCGTTACCCTCTAAGCGTAGATAACCCAATGGCCCTGCCGCGCTTGCGGCGCTGGTCACATCCGACATCTCAAGCTTATCAAGCCCTACATCTGATGACTGCACCAGCAATGACTGTACAGAGGCATTCATAGCGAGGTTAAGGTTTGTTGAGCCTTGACGCACCGCAATCACCCCAAGCACTGTGGTCAGCAGCAAAATAATCATGACCGAAATCAATGCCGAACCACGCTGCTGTTGCATACGAATGTTCATATTACTCTCCTCGACCATTGCGCAGAGCGACTGTTGTTTCGTAGACCTTGCGCAGATAACCAGACTGGGTTGAGCCCGTGCTGTCTGGGACGGTGATTTTTACATCCTGTCCCAGCATGGTATAGATTTGGTTGGGGTCAAGCGTGGCACTGGTGCTTTTGCCTTGCGCCCGTACTAACACGGCAAGCTGTAGTGACACCACTGTTGGCCGAGCCACTGCTGCACCACTTGCGGCAGCGGCTGGTTTGTTGTCCAAATACTGCTTCACCGTGTAGTAGCGAATCCCGCCTGCTTCTTGTACACCCAGCCTGAGATCAAAGTGATCTACGCGGCTCATCAGTACCTGACCTGCCTCACCAAAACCACTGATCGGAATGGTGCCTGCAATAACGTCTTTTTGATTATTGACCCCATAACGCCCCGCATCACAGGCCAATACCAATGCCCGATCGGCGTTTTCACCGGTTGCAACCCCCGTCGTATCTTTGCGCAGAAAGTAACGCTCAACCACCACGTCGCCGTCAACCATGCGTGCGTCTGTCACCGCTTCACCATCGGCATCAAACACCGCACCCCAAACATCACCGGTTTGGTTGGACATCCGTGGTCCGCGTGCGCGTTGACCCTCGCAATCAAACATATCTTGTGGGGCACGGTACTGAATCACCAACTGCGCACTTGCGGCAGCGCCTTCTCCAACTACAGTCGCATTACTGATGCCTGTCCAATGATTTGCAGTCGTGCTGGCATCCAGACCTTGGCCACGCGTCAGTAGTGCTGAGGGTACGGCTGCACCACCTAACTGCACACTTTGCAGGTTTACCGTGGGTGCATTGGTAATGGTTTCGGCGGAACTCAGATCAGCTGTAAATACGATGCCACCAAGTGGGGTAAAATCATTGATCACTGGGCGACCACCGCCGTGATTCGCCATACGGGCATTGCGTGACATTAACTCCAGACCAAAGATACTGCTGTCCTGCACATCTGCCCCACCTTGCTGCAAGCTGAACGTGGTCTGACTGGTAATAAATAGCTGAATCGCCGCAGCACTGATCAACAGTCCAAGCGAGAGGGCAACCATCAATTCAATCAAGGTATACCCCTGCTGTGCGGCATGGACAGTTCCCATTTTCTGCATCTGTGAGACCGGAGTTTTGTTCATTTAATAAATCTCCATCACGATACAGTTGGCTTCACGACGATAGACACCTTTCTCATTCATACATGCATCTTCGCTGGCAGCCATCTCTGGTGTGGTTTTGTCCCATGCCGCCAGCAGACAGCGACGTATGCCGACACCAACCGTGTCAGGACAGTTTGTCATCCCCAGTTGAATCCCGCTGTCCCATGCTGCAATTCGGGCAACATATACATCCGCTGCTGCCAATGCAGTCGCATCACAAACGGTTGTCATGCACAAATTGGTCGGCTCAACTGGCTTACCGCGTCCCATAGCAGCTTCGTAACTGTCTAAAATGTCAGATGTCGTGCCATTGACACGGATTCGCTCGGCCAGCCCCCGCATAATGGTCAAAGCCTGCGTGCGGTTAAGGCTTTCTGTGGTCGAATACACTGCGTAGGACTGTAGTGCTGAAAAACCCAGCACACCGACTGCCAACAGCAGCAGTGCAACCAACACCTCGACCATGCCAATCCCACGCTGGTTCTGCTGATTGATACTTATGTGCATGTCTGCGCTCCTACACCTTCTGTGCCAAACTTACCGGCATACACCCGACTGCCTCCAAACCGCCCTAGCACCACGGTATAGCCATCCTCACCGGTTACCGCATCATCACAAAACCTAAATGCCACATCCTGACCAATGGCAACCGCTACGCCGCCTACACCAGTTGCAGTGGCCACCGTTCCATTTTGTAAAAACAAGGCTGAAGCAGAGCCCAGACTACTGGCAATCGAGATGCGCCGATCAACACCTGACTGCACCAAAGGTGTAGCGCTGCCTGCTGGAATCAGTTGCCAATGAATATCCGCCTTTTTCGAGGCGCTCGCAGCTTTCCAAGCGGCGGCTGTCCCTGATGTGGTGACGTTCATGGTGATACGCTGGAGGGCAGCCTGATAGCGAGCCTCGGCAAAAGTTGCACTTAAATCATAGGCAGCAGATTTCATGCGCTGATTGGCGAGGGTTTGTAAAAATGAAGGGGTGGCCACTACCGCGAGGATCGAAATGATCGCCACCGTAATCAACAGTTCCACCAGTGTAAAGCCCTGAGAATATTTCATGCGCATCCTTCCAAAAAGATCTTGCTCATCCCGAACATCGTCTTTACCTATTCATTAGCATAAAAGCAGCCCTGCTGTGACTCAATCCATGCTCGACCAAGCCGCTCATACGGCTGACTAAAATCGATTAGTGCGTCAAAGTTGGCATTTCATACCACTTGTTTGCTGCAAATTGTCGATCAACGGCAGCCTAATGCTCAGTCGCCTGACTCAAATCAGCCGCATCGGTGACCAGCGATTTCAGCTCGCGAGGCAGCGAGAACACCACGTTTTCTTCACGGCCTTGGCGCTCGGTAGGCTCAGTCCCACCCCACTGACGCAGCCGCTCAATCACCTGATCAATCAGAATCTCTGGTGCAGAGGCGCCCGCTGTGACACCAACGTGACTGACTTCTGCGAACCAATCTTGCTGCATCTCGTCAGCATTGTCGACCAAATACGCGCGACAGCCCATTCGTTCGGCCAATTCACGCAGACGATTGGAGTTAGAAGAATTGGGCGAGCCCACCACCAGCACGACTTGACACTCTTGCGCCAAGTCACGCACGGCATCTTGGCGGTTTTGCGTGGCATAACAAATGTCGTCTTTGCGTGGCCCACCGATATTCGGATATTTTTGCCGTAACGCATCAATGACCCGTGCGGTATCATCAATCGACAACGTGGTTTGCGTGACAAATGCCAGTTTATTGGGATCTCGGACTTGCAAGGCAGCAACATCATCTTCATCTTCGACCAAATGAATACGACCACCAAAATGTTCATTATACTGCCCCATCGTGCCTTCGACTTCAGGATGTCCGGCGTGACCAATCAAAATGGCATCGACGGCTTGCTGCGCGTGGCGAGTCACTTCGATGTGAACTTTGGTGACCAAGGGACAAGTTGCATCAAATACTTTGAGATTGCGGCGACCGGCTTCTTGCTGCACTTGGCGTGACACGCCGTGCGCACTAAAAATCACAATCGCGCCATCAGGCACTTGGTGCAACTCCTCAACGAATACCGCACCTCGCGTACGCAGGTCATCAACGACAAATTTGTTGTGCACCACCTCGTGCCGCACATAAATCGGCGGACCAAACCGCTCCAACGCTCGATTGACAATCGCAATCGCTCGATCCACGCCTGCGCAAAAGCCTCGCGGGTTTGCTAAGATTATTTCCATGCCGCACACTCCAGCGTTATCAGGTCAGCCGAGGGTGATTACCGCGATCTTCTGATCGCTTTTACCCGTTCAGATTGGCTACACTAGCCAAGCTTGCTTGTCATTTTTTATTTTAACAGGAATTCAGACATGTCCGGTTTGTTGTTTGTGGTCGCCGCCGCATCAGGCACAGGAAAAACCTCATTGGTGAAGGCGTTACTACCACAAATTGACGGGCTGAGCGTCTCCGTGTCGCATACCACACGCCCAATGCGAGTGGGTGAGCAAGATGGCGTACATTACCATTTTGTCAGCGTTGAGCAATTTGTACAACAAATCAACGCCAGCGGCTTTATTGAACACGCCGAGGTGTTCGGCAATTATTACGGCACCAGTCAAGCCGCTGTCATGGCGCAACTGCACGCCGGTCAAGATGTACTGCTCGAAATCGACTGTCAAGGCGCAGCGCAAGTGCGCCGTTTATTTCCAGATTCAATTCAGATTTTTATTGTGCCGCCGACGCGCGCAGCATTACGCGAACGCCTCTCGAATCGCGGCCAAGACAGCGACGAGGTGATCGAACGACGCTTGGCCGGTTCGTTGGCTGAATTGCAACAGCATGTCAGCTTCGATTATGTGGTGGTGAATGACCAGTTTGAGGTCGCACTCGAACAACTCAAATCAATCATTC
>JBAQKP010000185.1:0-21529 GCA_049301135.1 Moraxellaceae bacterium
CGCTCGGGATACTGAAAATGCGCCGCATGGCCACTGTCTGGATAAATAAACAGTTGGGCATTTGGAATATTTCGCGCCATGTAATACGAATTGACGGTTGGAATCATCACGTCGTTGACCCCGTTCAAAATAAACGTGGGTTGCTGGATGTTGCGCAAATACGCAAACGGATCAGAATCCGATAGTGCGGGTAGATAATAGATATTGGCCTCAATTTGCGTGTTTGCTACTGCTGGCGATGACGGCGGATCTTGATCAACCCGCTGATGACGGCGCTCCCAAAACTCACGTCCGGCTTGCTGTGCTTGCTCAGATCGCCCAAAGAACAAATACAGGAAGTCCTCAAGCTCCGGAACCAGTTTGGGCGCGGTCGCTAGCACCTCTTGCTCCATCTCAGGATTACCACCGCGTGGCCCTGTCCCAATTAACATCAGCTTACGGATCAGCTGAGGATGCCGAACGGTCAAATCGAGCGCCTGAAACCCGCCCAGTGAAAAGCCTAAAACATCAATCTGTCGCAAACCCAATGCACGCACACACGCGGCAGCATCATCTGCCATATCTTCGATACGTGTCCGTGGCGCACCATTTGACGATGCGACACCACGACCATTCAACAAGATCACTTCGCGGCTTTTGGCCAGACCATCGGTCATTAACGGATCCCAATGATCCATGCCGCCGCGAAAGTGTTGTAGCAATACAATCGGTGGCTGCCCTGAGTCGGTGTTGCCCCAACGACGATAGGCAAATTGCGCCCCGTCAATCGACACAAAACGGGTCGGTGTCGTGCAATGTGTTTCACTCATGAACTGAGCTCCCTTAAAGGTGAATTGATCTGGCCGGACGCCAGTGAAACGCAGATTTATTGCTTGAGAAACGTCAGACTCTTACTGACAAAATCAGCATTATTCTGAAAAATACCGCCATGCCCTGCATCGGGATAAATGATCAGTTGACTGTTTGGGATGCGTTTGGCGAGATCGTGGCTATTGCTGGTTGGCACCATGCGATCATCATCACCATTGGCAACCAGTACCGGTTGTTTGATTACAGAAAGGTCGGCTGGCGGCTTTTCGCCCCATGCTTTAAGGGCTTGAAGCTGGGCAAAGTACGCACGTAATGTAATTTCTTGGTCGCGGTTCTCGGTACGCTCTTGTAGGCGGCTCAGAAACGCTTTACCGGCCTGAATGCCGCTTGGTGTACGGGTAAAAAATAAATATTGCTTCGGATCTTGGAAGGTAATTGTTGCTCGCAACAAATCATAGTTTGAGACCCGTGCCACGCTGCTAATTCCTGTCCCACCCGCAGGTCCTGTACCAGCGAGGATCATTTTGCGCACCAGTTGGGGTTGTTTGAGCACAATTTCTTGCGCGATCATGCCACCCATTGAAAAACCAAACAGATCAACTTGTGTGAAGCCTTTGGCTTGAATAAAACCAATCGCATCATCGGCCATCTGCTCAATCGTATTGGCTGGTGTGCCACTTGATGCACCAATACCCCGATTGTCAAAAACGACAATATGATGTTGTGCGGCCAACCCATCGACCACGCGTGGATCCCAGTTATCCAGCACTGCTGCCAAATGATTGAGAAAAACCACCGGTGTACCGCCATTGGCTTGTCCATACTCACGGTAGGCAAACTCTACGCCATCCGCAGAAACCGTTTGTGTTGGGACATTTGTCCAGTTCATTTGCTGTGTCACCATAATAGATGTTGGATTGCTGCTGCCGACCGCTGTCGTTTCAGCCAAAGCATACGGCGATGCGAGTAAGACAGACAGAGTGAGTAAGCCGATTTTTTTGCCCAGAAAATTTTGCATGATCGAATCTCAAAACAGGTTAAAGACAGTGATAAAAGGGGTAATCAGACTTGAGACTGATAGCGTTCGGCGGCGTGTGCTTGTTTGATGTCTAACAACAACCCTTGACGTGCGGCCTCCAGCGCATCCCACCGCTCAGCCACATGCAGTGGCGGAATTGTGACTAACTCGCGCCGATCAAAACCAACCAACGCGGCATTGACCAATTCATCAACCTCCATCACCTCAGTCAACGTATTGATATCCAACCCAGATCGTTGCCAAATCTCTGTACGGGTCGCAGCGGGCAACACGGCTTGAATATAGACACCCCGTCCACCGAACTCTTGATGTAGTCCTTGCGATAAGAACAAGACAAAGGCTTTGGTCGCGCCATAAATCGACATCCCAAATTCAGGCGCGAAGCCGACCACAGATCCAATATTGACGATTGCGCCTGTTCCTGCCTGTACAAAACGAGGTGCAACAGCCGCAGAAAGTCGAGTAAGTGCGGTCATATTCAGGGTGATTAGTTGGTCAATACTTGCTGTTGTCTGCTGCAAAAACCCACCGGTTTGCGCCATCCCTGCGTTGTTGATCAGAATGCCAATCGCCGCATCGTCACGCAGACGCTGCTCGACTGCGGCGAGATCATTGGCTTGGGCCAGGTCGGCTTGCAAAACCTCGACCAAGACATTGGCTTGTTCAGATAGCTGCTTTGCCAGAGCATCAAGGCGCGTTTTGTCGCGTGCAACCAACACAAGATTGTGTCCCCGCTGTGCCAAATGTTTGGCATAACTCGCACCGATACCACTAGAAGCGCCGGTGATCAGGACAGTTGGCAAATGGCTCATGATTGTTTCCTTGCGGGTCTGGATTGATTTAATGATGACGATCATAATCTAAAATGTCAATACTTTGATGATGACCATAATCAATGTATAATTGGCTGGTTCCCTAACTAGGTTGTCGGCACATGAAAGTCACCAAGGCGCAAGCACAGGCCAATCGAGCACATATCGTCGAAACGGCATCGACGCTGTTTCGTGAGCATGGCTATGACGGGGTTGGGGTAGCAGATCTCATGGCTGCTGCTGGATTCACGCACGGTGGTTTTTATAAGCAGTTCGGTTCTAAGACTGAACTGATGGCAGAGTCGGCTGCGTGTAGTCTTGCAAAGACTGCGGCACTCACGGCCAATGTAGAAATGACTCAGTTTGTTCAGCTTTATCTGTCACGAGAGCATCGTGATCTGCGTGCAACGGGTTGCACCATGGCGGCATTAGGTGGCGATGCGGTGCGTCAGCCAGACGCTGTTCGGCGTACATTTGCCGATGGTATCGAGAATTTGCTGACCCTGCTTGGCAATGCAAACCTACAGGTTGCTGCATCGCATGCAACTGATCCAAATCAAGTACGCGCCAAAGCCATCAACACCTTGGCACACGCACTCGGGGCGGTTGTCCTGTCGCGTGCTTGTCCAGATGACTCACCGCTGGCCGATGAGATTTTGACTGTTTGCCGCGACGATATTATTCAATCAATACCATCGGCAGCAGAGAAGGCATGAAGGTTTAGAGTGCTGTCACCGAGCCGAAGGTCAGACGCAGAACGCGCGCGTCAGGTGTTTTGGGTTGACAAGTTTTTTTTAGGAACTTACTGTGTGTTGTGTCGCATGTCGTCAGTTTTTGGGTGGCATGCTTTTTTTACGGCTTAACAGTTCTTTTTTAGAACTTATTAAATCTCGCAACAGACAAGGTGCTGACATGAAGCTTCAAGACATGAGTGGTTTACAGGTAATGCAGGCATTTGCCCAAGGCTTGATTCCACCGCCGAGTATTGCCAAAACCATGCCGATGACCGTCGAGTCGGTTGAGCTGAATAAGGTGGTGTTTCGGGCGACGGCGAACCATAGCCATACCAATCCATTAGGTGGCGTGCATGGCGGCTTTGCGGCGACAGTGTTAGATTCAGTGACCGGTTGTGCGACGCATACCGCGCTCGATGCTGGCGAAGGCTACGGCACGATTGAGCTTGGGGTCAAGATGTGTAAGCCGATTCCATTTGATGTGACTTTACGCGCAGAAGGGCGGGTGATTAATAAAACCCGTTCGTTGGTGATTTCTGAAGGTGAAATTCGAGACGATGCAGGCACGTTATATGCTTATGCGACAGCAACCTGCATGATTTTACGGTAAATTTGAGCAGCTAAGGAGCAACAGCATGAGTCAAGCACAACGTATTGCCGATCTAGATGTGTATATTGAGGGCGCGGGCGAGCAGACCCTCGTGATGTTGCATGGTTGGCCAGACACCTATCGGGTGTGGGATGCGCAAGTCGCGGCGTTTGCGGCGGATTATCGTTGTGTGCGGATTACGCTACCCAACTATGCTGAACAGGGTGCGCGTACGGCCTATACGATTGATACCGTGTCGGCGAAGATTGCGCAGGCGCTGCAAATGGTGTCGCCAGATCAGCCGGTGATTTTGCTGTTGCATGACTGGGGCTGTGTGTTTGGCTATCGGTTTTATCAGCAGCATCCTGAGCAGGTCAGTCGGATGATTGCGTTAGACATTGGTGATGCGGGGTCTAAGGCGCACTTAAAATCGCTCAAATCCTACCAGTTGGCGATGCTGGGGACGTATCAGTTGAACCTCGCGCTGGCGTGGCGCTTGCCTGAGACGCTGGGCAATTGGGTGACTCGTGGTTTTGCCAAGCTGTTACAACAGCCGACGCCTGCCGAACCGGTGCATCGCGGCATGAATTATCCGTATTTTCAGGCGATTTTTCAGGCCAGAAGTCAGCCGATGCAACCATTTACCGCTGTGCCAGACTGTCCGATGCTGTATGTGTACGCCAAACATAAGCCGTTTATGTTTCACTCTGCCGAATGGTTGGCACGCATCGAGCAAAAAGCCGGTAATCAAGTGGTTGGCATGAAGGCAGGGCATTGGTTGATGCGTGAGCAACCTGCGCAGTTTAATCAGCTGGTATTGGATTGGTTGCGTGCGAAATAGTTTTTTGTTTTGATTGGTTTTTTGGGTTTTACATCTGTTTGAGATAGGGAAGGATGCTGATGAAGTCTACTGCTGAAAAAATCGCCGATAACACGATTATTGTCGATGGTAAGACCCGCTACCACGAACCGCTGCCGAGCGGGATTGATGTTGAAAACTTTAAAAAAGTGATTCACGGGCGACGTTCAGTCCGCAAATTTACCGATAAACCGATTCCAAAAGCAGTGGTCGATGATTGCTTGGACATGGCGATGCTCGCGCCAAATTCCTCTGGTTTGCAGCCGTGGGGCTTTTATGTGGTGCGCTCACCCGACAAAAAAAAGCAGTTGGTCAAAGCCTGTATGGGGCAGTTTGCCGCCGCGACCGCGCAGGAGTTAATCGTCTGTGTAGCGCGTACCGACCGGATTGATCAGTTTGCCAAGCAGATGTTACGCGATTGGCCGATGCCCAACTTGCCGCCATTGGTTAAACGCTATTACCAGTTGATTCCATTTAATTATGCGCCCGGTCCACTGAACAGTTTTGGCCTGCTGAAAAAAACCGCAATGGGCGTGGGTGGTTTGTTTACACCTTTACCACGCGGGCCATTTACTGAGCAAGATGTGAAGTTATGGGCAACCAAAAGCACGGCGTTGGCCTGTGAAAATCTGGTGCTGGCGTTTACCGCGTATGGTTTTGACACCTGCATGATGGAAGGTTTTGATGAAGTGCGCGTGCGTAAGTTGCTGAATTTATCGGCGGCTGAATTTCCAATCATGGTGATTGGTGCAGGCGAGCGGGCAGATGATGGGGTGTTTTGGCCGCAGATTCGATTTGATCGCAAGCTGTTTGTGACTGAGGTTTAAAGCAAAAGTCGTCCTGTTGATGACTTGCCACCGGAGAAATATCCAATGAATGCCGTTCACTTACCAGCAACACAGGCTGAGCAGATGCGGGTGCGTCGCAGCCGTTTTCAGTCAGAGCAGACGCGGCGGCATTATTTTGCCGAGCAGTCGCCGTTGATGTCGCATGTGCTGACGGCGTTGTCGATGACGTTTCCGGCCGGTGAGCAGTTTTTTGTGCATAGTGTGCGGCAGGTGCGCGACCAAATCACTGACCCGACGTTGCAGGCCGATATCTCGACCTTTATCGGCCAAGAAGCCATGCATTCACAGGCACATACTCAGTTTAATCAAGGATTAGACGCGGTGGATTATCCGCTACAGCAGTATGCGGCGCTGATGGCACAGGGTTTGGAGACACTTAAAACGCGTTCGCCACGCCGACAGTTGGCGGCAACGGTAGCCTATGAGCATTTTACCGCACTGCTGGCGGCGTATTGGCTCAGGCAGCCGCGCTTTGCTCAGGGCTTTGATGCCAATTTACAGCAGCTTTGGTTGTGGCATGCGGTCGAGGAGTTGGAGCATAAGAGCGTGGCGTTTAACGTGTATCAGCAGTTATTTGGCATGACGGCGGATGGGCTGGCACAGCGGCGGCGTAGTATGCGGACGGTGTCGCTGGGTTTTACGCTGGGGGTCGTGGGGATGACCACACGTTTGCTCTGGCATGACCGAAAATCTAGCTTGCATCCACGCCAATGGGGAAGCAATTTGCGCGATGTTGGGACGTTGCTGGCGTTGGTGGTGCGCACGCTGCCTGCCTATTTGAGTTTTTATCGGGCGGATTTTCATCCAGATCAGACCGATCATCACAGATTAATCGCCAGTTGGCAGGCTCGTTTAGGCTTACAGGCATGAGCCGCCCACGTGTTTTTCTCTCGTTTTTCATGCTGATGGCGCTGTCTGCTCAAGCGAGTGCAGAGCGTAGTTTTGCACAGGTGCAAGCCGTGTTGTTTGAGCCGCCGCAAACTGCCGGATCTAGCATCGAACAACAAGAAGTCGCGGTGTATGCCGCGGGTCAGTTGCCACAGTATCCGGTCAGTGCATCAAATATGCTGGTCGGTGGTGTGAATCTGCTGCGCCGTGATGCCGTGCGTACACTGCGTGAGCGGGCGGATGTCTATCCGCGCTTAGAAAAACTGGTGCATGCCAATGGCATCTGCTTTAGTGGCAGATGGCAGATTGACCGCGCCACGCCGTACACTGGATATTTTCAGCAAGGGGCGCAGGCGTTATGGATTGGCCGTGCATCGGTGTCGCTGAGTGAAACCAAGCGCGGTCAGCCGCGTGGTTTTGCGATGGCGGGTAAGATTTTTCCGACGCTCGATCCGAATCAAGTCGTCCCGACCGCAAATTTCTTTTTGGCCGATGTGCTATCAGGCACGCAGCGCGCACGTTTTTTGCAGACGGCGATGACCAATCAACCGAAAGTTGGCTTTCGTTTTGCGGCGATTCCACTGATGTTTCAGGTTGGTCGAGCATTTGCTGGGGTGGATCAGCAGGCTGGTTATCGACCGGTCGAGAATATTGCGGCGTTAAACGCACAAGGCATTGCGCCAGAGGGGGTACGGGCACCGAAGTTTTTGATGTTACGCCCTGCTCCCAGTAATCCACTGAATGATGCGGTGGATTTTCGCGATGAATTGAATCTGAATAAGGCTCAGGCCAGCGCTTGGCAATGGGAGATTTGGGTGTCTGATCAGGCCAGTCAGCCGAGTGATGAGGGCTGGCAGAATATCGGTAGCATTACTGCCGACCGCAGCGTCGTGTCGTATGGCTGTGATCGGCAGTTGCACTTTGCGCATCCGCGTGTGGCGGATGCGCAACGTTAAACGTCAGTGGTACAATTTAATCATTGGGTACGACTACCGCAGGTCGTGCCTTACGCCGAACCCAACCCAAGCCGCGTTGCAAGTCATCCACCAGCGTATACACCACCGGAATCACCAACAGCGACAAGAAGGTACTGGTAATCAAACCACCAATCACCGAAATCGCCATCGGTGATCGAAAGCTCGGATCGGCCGCACCAAATCCCATCGCTACCGGCAACATGCCTGCTCCCATCGCTAACGTGGTCATGATAATCGGCTGCGCCCGTTTGTGGCATGCGTTCAGCACTGCTTCATAGCGTGGCAGGTGCTGCTCATGGCGGCCAATAATCGCGTAATCGACCAGTAGAATCGAGTTCTTCGTGGCGATGCCCATCAGCATGATCAGTCCAATCAGACTCGGCATCGAGAAGCTGCTGCCGGTCAATAACAGCAACACAAACGCCCCGCCCAACGACAACGGCAACGCAATCAAAATGGTCACCGGCTGCAAAAAGTCTTTAAACAACAGCACCAGCACCACATAGATGCACAGCACGCCAGTCAACATCGCCAAACCAAAACTGGCAAACAATTCACCCATCACCTCCGCATCGCCCAGATTGGTACGCGTCACGGTTGGCGGTAGATTTTGCAAGGTTTGCAGTTGATCCACTTGTTTGGCCACATCGCCAAGCGGTTGATCGTTCAGCTCAATGCTAAAGTTAATATTGCGCGAACGATTAAACCGATCAATCTGCGCAGGGCCACTGTCAAGCCGCACTTCAGCAATCGTTTCTAACGTCACCGCGCCGCGTGAACCGGCCACCCGCAAGCGTTTGATAAACTCTAAATCCTGCCGCGCCGACATCGGCAGCTTGATCACAATCGGCACTTGGCGCTGGGTCAGATTGAGCTTGGAGAGGTTTTGATCAAAATCGCCGACGGTTGCGATGCGCAAGGTTTCGGCAATCGCAGCCGCTGTAATGCCCAAATCGGCGGCTTTGGCAAAGTCAGGCCGAATCACCACTTCTGGTCGGGTCAGTGCGGCACTTGAGGTAATCGCACCCAACTTGGGAATGCTGCGCAGTTCGCGTTCTAAATTGCGGGCAGTGTCGGTCAGCACTTGCGGATCTTCTCCGGTTAAGGCCAACTGATAAATATTGCCGTTACCTTGTAGCCCGACCTGCAAGCGTGCGCCTGCCACACCCGCCAAGCGTTCGCGTAGGCTGGCTTCGATGTCTTGCAAGCTGGCCGTCCGCGCACGGCGGTCGGTGGTTTGGATGGTCAGCGTGGCTTTACGCACATCCTCGCCGCCACTGCCCATAAATGGATCAGAACCGGCCGCCCCACCGCCAATCGCAGTATAGATACTGGTGATTTCGGGATGGTCTTCGATCAACTGCCGTGCATATTCAGCGGTGGCCAGCGTATCAGTAAAGCGACTGCCCGGTGGTAACTCCAAGCGCACTTGCGTTTGACCGGTATCCGCAGGCGGCAAAAATCCGGTCGGCAACAACGGAATCAGCATCACTGAGCCGACAAAAAAACCAATCGCGCCCAACATGGTCAGGCCGCGATGATGTAGACACCATGCCACCGTCCGCATATACCAGCGGGTTAAACGTCCATCATCGGCATGCTCATGCGCTAGGGTAGCCGCTTGACTCTGCTCAGTGGTTTTTTGTAAATCCAGCCCAGTCGCGCTGCCTGTTGTGGTTGGCTGGTTTAACGCAGGTTTGGATTTTGCTGCGACCCAAGGCTTTAAAATATACGCCGACATCATCGGGGTCAGCAGTCGTGCCACGATCAACGAGGCAAATACCGCCAACGCCGCCGTCCAACCAAACTGCACAAAAAACTTACCAGCGATCCCACTCATAAACGCGGTCGGCAAAAACACCGCAATCAAGGTAAAAGTGGTCGCAATCACCGCCAGACCGATTTCATCGGCGGCTTCCATCGCGGCCTGAAATGGCGTTTTGCCCATGCGCAAATGCCGAATAATATTTTCGATTTCGACAATCGCATCATCGACCAAAATCCCGACCACCAACGACATCGCCAGCAAGGTCACGGTATTTAAGGTAAAGCCAAAAAAATACATCGCCACAAAGGCTGGTAAAATCGACAATGGTAGGGCAGTCGCTGCAATAAAAGTCGCGCGCCAATCGCGCAAAAAAAGCCACACTACCAACACCGCCAATAACGCGCCTTCGTACAACAGCATCATAGAGCCGTCAAAGTTATCGGCGACCGGCGTGACAAAATTAAACGCTTCCGTGATTTGTACATCGGCATGTTGTTGTTTGAATTGTGCCAACGCTGCTTGTACACCGGCCTCGACTTCGACTTCACTCGCGCCTTTGCTGCGGGTAATTTCAAATCCGACCACCGGTTTACCATTTAACAAAGCGGTAGAGCGGCGTTCAGCAATCCCATCGCGGATCAACGCCACCTGATCGAGTCGAATACTGCGCCCGTCATTCAGTGCCAGTTGCATAGCACCGATTGCTGCTGCGCTTTGCACCGTCGCTAGCGTGCGTACTGATTGCTCACTGCCACCGATATCGGTGCGACCACCAGCCGCATCTTGCTGGGTGATGCGTAATTGCCGCGAAATCTCCGCCGCCGTCACGTTGAGCGCCAGTAATTTGGCCGGATCGAGTTCGACCTGAATCTGCCGCGTCACGCCACCGACCCGTGCCACCGCGCCAACGCCTTTGACCTTGAGCAGTTGCCGCGTCATGTCGTAATCGACCAGCCATGACAACGCTTCTTCATCCAGCCGCGCCGAACTGATGGTATAGGTCAGAATCGGCGAACCGGACAAGCTCAGCTTACTGACCACCGGATCGCGCAAATCACTCGGCAAATCTGAACGCACAGTCGAGACCGCATTGCGCACATCATCCAACGCTTCTTGGATGGGTTTTTCGAGCTGAAATTCGGCGGTAATGGTGACCGAGCCATCACGAATGGTGGTGTATTGGTTTTTCAGTCCTTGTACCGTCGCAATCGAATTTTCGATTTTACGCGCCACTTCGGTTTCGAGTTGTGGCGGTGCTGCACCGGGGAGACTGGCCGACACATTAATGGTCGGGAGTTCAATATCAGGAAACTGCTGGATTTTCATCCAACTAAAACACATCAAACCGGCCAAACTGAGCATGGTAAATAATAAAATGCTCGGAATCGGGTTGCGAATCGACCATGCGGAGAAGTTCATTCAGCAACTCCTGCACGCTCGATTGGGTTGGCTTGATTTGCTGTGGCATCAGACAGGGCAGGCACAGCTTGGGTGATCTTGACCTGATCACCATCGGCAAGGAACGCCACACCGGCGGCGGCAACGCGGGCAGTGGCATCGAGTCCGATCACTTCGACTTGCTCGGCCATCCGCCGTCCCAACTGGATTTTTTGCTGGCTGATGCGTTGGTCTGCATCGACTACGAACACATAAGCAAACCCATCACGCAGCAACACCGCCGACTGTGGCAGGCTGAGTGCAGTTTTTTGTCCAAGGATAAACTGACCTTGCGCAAACATGCCGACTTGTAGCGCATTGCGGTTCAAGCCGCTGGGTAAGTCAACATAAATCAATCCATTGCGGGTATTGCTATCGACCACTGGCGCGATACTGCGCACCCGTCCGATCACCACAGGTTGTGTGGCATCGGGCGGTTGAATCTGTGCGCGCATGCCGATGTTAATTTGACTCAGCTCTGCCGCCGTCACCTCGGCACGCCACTCTAAACGATGATCGCGCACGATCCGAAACAGCTCTTGCCCCATCTGCGTGAGTGAGCCGACCGTCGCCACCCGAGCCGCAACAGTCCCATCATCCGGCGCAATAATCCTTGTTTGTGCCAGTCGAACCTCATCGGCTTGCACGCGGGCTTTGGCAGCATCAAGGCGTGCTTGGCTGGTTTGTTGGCCAGTCAGGTATTGACTGATTTCAAGGCTGGAAGCCGCGCCACTGTCTTTGAGGCTTTGCGCTCGTTTGGCATTTGCACTGGCTTCGGCCAGTAGCGCTTCCGCTTCCGCCACCGCTGCGCGTGATTGGCGTAGTTCGGCTTGAATGCTGTCACTGTTGATCTGTGCCAGCAGTTGGCCTTTACGCACCGAATCACCCACCTCGGCATTCACCGCTAGCAAGCGATAGCCAGAGATTTCACTACCGATCACCACCTCTTGCCAAGCGGCGATATTGCCATTGGCGGCTAGTGTTTGTGGCCAAGTGACTGCTTGCGGACTGACCAAACTGACTGCAAGACTCGCTGCCGGCTTGCCGGTGGTGCTGGCTGCATTGGCCTCTGCACTTGCCTCTGGTTTGTTGTTTTCAGATTTGCCACAGCCACTCAGCAATACGCCCAGCGCAATCAAAACACAAGCGGCGAGGCGTTCAGGACGGTACTGCAACAAAAAACGATAGGGCGATAAAAAACGATAAGGCGTGTTGGGTAAAGACATGCTGTGGCCTGCAATCATCATTAAAAAGAGGGTCAAACATCATTCAATCGAGTCAAGCGCAATGCAGTGAAACTCAATCAGGTGACGCTATGTCGGTGCGCGCAAGCGGCGTTCAGCGTCTAGCAGCGCTTGGCTATAGGCGACTAAACGCTCGGCAATCTGCTTGGCGGCATCCGGTTGATCGAGTAAATCTGCTGCAAGCACCCGCATAAAATCGCGCGACATGTAGTAATCATGCGCCATCGCACAAATCGCAAACGCCAACTGATGAATCGCCGGATCAAGCGAGGCTGCGCCGAGTTGCCGCGCCAACAGCTGACAAAACGCCTGATGAGTGGGTAGCACAGTCTGCTGAATAATTTCTGGAAAAATCGCCGAAGGCTTAATCAATTCGTACAAATACAGACGCATCACCCGTGCATCAATCAGTTGTTGGCTGGGGCAGCCATCGGTTTGCAGCAATGGCGTTAAAAATTGCCGAATCGCCTGTTCAAAGGTTAAATCTGGATCATCGAACTGTCCAAACGATTGATTGACTTCGCCAAATGCCCACTGCAACACCGCGCGATACAGTCCGGCTTTATCGCCAAAATAGTATTTAATCGCGGAGAGATTGACGCCTGCGGCTTGGCAGATGGCACGAGTCGAGGCAGCATCAAAGCCTTTCACCGAAAACACTTGCGCGGCGGCTTGGATCAGTTGCGTGCGTGAATCTGATGCGGCGAGATGCTCGGCAGCAGCGATCTGGTCTGGCATACCGGTAAGTACTCATAAAAAATAAATCAAACGATTGTTTGAAAACTAGCATATTGTTTGAGTGATTGGAATTGGGCGGGGCTTCGTTGATGTTAAAAAGCCGCCAGTTGAGCTTGTCGAATCATCAGCCCAGCCACCGCTGCCTGCTTTTCTGAGGCGTCTCGCCCGTCCAGTGTTTATACGCCCGCTGAAACGCACTCTGTTCCGAGTAGCCCAGCAATAGCGCGATGTCAGCCAGACCCAAGCGTAGATCTTTTAAATACTGATCGGCCAAAGTGCGCCGAATGCGGTCGAGTTCGGCTTGATATTGGGTATTTTGTGCCGCCAAGCGTCGCTGTAAACCCCGCACTGACAGCCCCAGTCGTTCGGCCACCGCCCCGATACTGACCTCACCTTGCTGTACGGCCTGCACCACCGCTTGTTGAAACTGTTGATCAAACAAATCTTTAGAGGGTAACGCCGCCAGCAACGCCTGTGCTTGCGCATCCAAAATCGCCTGCAAGGTGGCATCAGGCCGCGCCAGTGGCAGGCTGAGCAATTGCAGATCGAAGCTGACGGTGGTCAGTGCTGCACCAAATTTAACCGGACAACCAAAAAACCGCTCATAGGGCTGCCGTTCCAGTGGGGCAGGATTGATAAACGCCACCTGTCGCAGTCTGATTTGTTGCGGCGCAACCAACTGCTGAATCAACTGATAAAACAGCCCAATGGCAAATTCATCGACCAACTGACCGGGTTTACCGGCTTCAAATGCCCAATTCACCGTCAAGACACTACCGTCGCCCAGCGCAGCCAGTGTCGGCGCGCTACAGTCATAGGCCAAGCGATGATAGCGGCGAAACTGTTGTAACGCCTCACCGAGCGTTGAGCAGGCGAGGCTGAGATAAGCCAGTACGCCGACATGTGCCGGTCGTGCATAGGTCGAGATGTCCAAGCCCAAAGCGGGTCGAGGCTGGCGCTGTGCCAGCGTCTCTAACAACTCGCGCCACTCCTGCAAGCTGAGGCGTTCTTGTTGCAAAAAACTCTGCCAGTGCGCGGCCGGCGCAATCTGCTGATGTTGGCAGTAGTCCAACACCACGCCGACCAAACTGCTTGGCACAGTACCGATTAAAATATTATTGTTGATCTGCATTTTGATCCTCCTGATCTGTCGTTATTGGTCAATTTACTGCGGTAAAAGTCAAGCGTTGTCTGCCGAAATCCGACAAGATCAGTACATACAGCGTTTGGTTCGGAGTACACAGCATGTTGAAATTTGCCAGCCATTTTGTCGGTGGCTTATTGGTCGCCAATGCGTTTGAGTGGGCGGCGCATAAGTACATTTTGCACGGGACACCGCGTAAAGGCCAGCCGCGTTATAGCCCCAGTCCGGCCAGCATGAACAGTCACTGGACACATCATCGCATGGTGCGTAAGACCGAGTTCGCCGATGAGTGTTACGAGCAAGGGCTGGCGCATGATCGTACGCGTTTAGAGTTACTGTCACTGGGGATCGTGGCAGCAGCGGCCAGTGGCATCGTCTGGCTGATCCCTCGCGGTAACACAGGCATGATGGCTGCATTTTGCTACAGTGCCGGACATTATTTTTATGTGCATCAGCGCGCGCACTTAGAGCCAGAATGGGCAAAAAAACGCATTCCTTGGCACTATGATCACCACATGAACACCATCCAAGATGCCAACTGGTGCGTGACACGGCCGTGGTTTGATTATCTGATGGGTACACGCGAGGCATCGAGTCGCGAGTTGATGGAATCGAATCCGCTGGGTTTGCCACTGCCGAAAATGTTGGAGCAACCGCTGAATGCGGCGTTGCGTGGCTTGTTCCCGCGTGTGTTTGCACGGGTCGAGCGCAATATCGTGCAAGAAGAGCAGCGTCGGGTACAGCAGGTCGATGATATGCCGGATGCCCCGTTACAGTCGCCGCTACAACAGGTGGCCTAAGCTGCTGGTCTAGCCAGTTTATAGCCTAGTGATCAACCCCTTTTACGTTAAAAGGGGCTTTGGTGTTTATCCCGCTATATGCGTGGGCTTGTGTCCTGTCCAATTTTGATAATCTTGCTCAAACTCCTCAGCAACCTCATAGCCGAGCAAAAACGCCACATCGGCCAGCGGTAAACTGGCATCGCGCAGGTATTGTTCGGCCAGTTTGCGCCGCGTCACACTGAGGATTTGGGCAAAATTTTGCTCGTGTTCGGCCAAGCGGGTTTCGAGAGTATGGCTAGACAAGTGCATGCGCAGAGCGACTTGCTCTAGCGTTGACTCCCCGTTATGCAAGCACTCGACCAACACACGGCGTAACTCGGCAATCAGTCGATCATCTTCTGGTAGCGCACTCAGCATCGCTTCAGCTTGTTGCTCCGAGCGCAAGCTCAACATCGGGTTGGTGCAGACCACGGGTGCAGACAACACACTAATCGGCAGTTGTAGACGGGTTTGTTCACTGGAAAACTGCACCGGACAACCAAAAAACTGCTCATAGCGGCTACTGTCGCTGGGTTTGCCGTATAACAAACTGACTGATAAAGCATTTAAATCCGGTGTGCCGATCAGTTGTCGGATCACGGTTAAAAACATCGAGAGTAGGCTTTCTTCGATCAAGCGGCTGGGCAGGGTACGATCTGAACCCCATGAGATCTCGATGCTGTCATTGCTAAAATTGACCTGCATGTCATTCACGTCATAAGCGATGCGGTGATAACGCACCAAACGCAACACCACTTCCCAAAAGGTTTCGCAGGACAAGCTTAAATAACCAATCACGCCGATATCATCGAGCTGCGCACTGCCACCGAGCAAAATCCCCAAGCCGACCGGATCGTATTGTTGTTTGATTTGCGCCAGCATCAGCTCAAACATCGGCAAAGGAATGCGTTCTTGATCTTGGTAGGTATAGCAACTGGGCGGCACATCAAGCTGATGTTGTTGGCAAAACCGAATCATCAAATGACTAAAGCGTCCCATCACCGAAGCTGAATCAAACATAGATCATTCTCCTATAATCATGTTGCTGAAAAACAATGACATCGTGCTATTGGCTGCACGCTGATGGCTGTCCTGTCCATTAAGATCATTGCTGAGTAAAATAATCCGCCTTTATTGTCTAAAATACAAACAAAAAGTACACGAATGGTTAGTTTTCAGATTTGGCGTAATGTTTGCGATGCGGTGGTTATCTTTGCGGGATAGGAGATTGCTGTGGCCAAGGTGAACCGCGCTGAAAGTCTGCTAAAATCCGCCGCAAGATTGATTTATCCATGAGAGCTTATTGCAATGACCGATGCCAGCCCGACCTCAGCCGTGACCCGCCGTGTTCCGCATGTCCTGATGATTTTAGATGGTTTTGGTCATCGTGAGGCCGTAGAAGACAATGCAATTGTTGCGGCACACACCCCCAATTTAGATCGGATCAAAGCCGAGCATCCGCATGGCTTGATTTCGGGTTCGGGTGAAGATGTCGGTTTGCCTGATGGTCAGATGGGCAACTCCGAAGTCGGTCATATGAACCTCGGTGCGGGTCGGGTGCTGTATCAAGATTTTACCCGTATTACCAAAGACATTCGGGACGGCGGGTTTTTTGAACAGCCGCAATTATTGGCCGCTGTTACTGCTGCCAAGCAAGCCGGTGGCGCGGTACATGTGCTGGGTTTGTTGTCAGACGGCGGCGTGCATGCGCACCAAGATCACCTGATCGCGATGTGTCGCTTGGCAGCACAGCAGGGTGTGACCGTCTATCTCCATGCGTTTTTGGATGGTCGAGATACCCCGCCGCGTAGTGCTGAAGGTTATTTGGCACTGACTGAAGCCTCACTGGAAGCTGAAAACGCCAAAGGCGCAGGCCAAGCGCGGATTGCCACATTGTGTGGCCGTTATTATGCGATGGATCGGGATGAGCGTTGGGATCGGGTCGAGCAAGCCTATCGGCTATTAACTGAAGGGGTGGCGCTGCGTCATGCCGACAGCGCACAACAAGGTCTGGCGGCTGCCTACGCCGCTGGTGAAAACGACGAGTTTGTCAAAGCCACCCAAATCGGTGCAGCCGCGCCGATTCAAGATGGTGACAGCATCGTGTTTATGAATTTTCGGGCAGATCGGGCGCGTGAGTTGACCCGTGCGTTTGTCGAAGAAGAGTTTACTGGCTTTAGCCGAGTGGTACGTCCAGCCTTGTCAGACTTTGTGATGTTGACCCGTTATTCCGAAAAAATTCCGGCCAAAACCGCCTATCTACCAGCAGCACTGACCAATTCAATTGGGGAGTATTTATCAGGTTTGGGCAAAACCCAACTGCGCATCGCTGAAACCGAAAAATACGCCCATGTGACGTTCTTTTTTAGCGGTGGCCGTGAAGACACCTATGTCGGTGAGGATCGGATTTTGATTCCGTCACCAAATGTCGCCACCTATGATTTAAAACCTGAAATGAGTGCGCTGGAAGTCACCGATGCGTTGGTTACGGCGATTGCGTCGGGTCAGTATGACTTGCTGGTGGTGAATTACGCCAACGGTGACATGGTCGGGCATACCGGTGTGTTTGCGGCAGCGGTGAAGGCAGTGGAAACCTTAGACAGCTGTGTTGAGCGGATTTATCAGGCGGTACAAGCGGCCGCTGGGGAGATGCTGATCACCGCCGATCATGGTAATGTCGAGCAGATGATGGATTATCACAGTGGTCAGGTGCACACTCAGCACACCACCGAATGTGTGCCGTTGATTTATGTGGGACAGCGGCAGTTGCAAGTGCGCGAGGGTGGGATTTTGGCTGATATTGCACCGACTTTGCTGCATCTGATGAACTTACCGATTCCGGCCGAGATGACAGGGCGTGATTTGTTGGTCGGATAGTCTGGGGTTGATCGGTTGTATGGCAGGCTGACTGGAGGTTGACGTTGATGCGTTTTGCGGTTGCTATGCTGCTGTGGGTCGGTGTGGGTTGTCATGCGGGTTGGGTGCAGGCCAAACCTGTCGCTGCCACGACTGCTGATAAAACGGCTACCGTGTCTGCTGTGCCTGCAATGTCGCCTGCTGACGCACCCGTACGGCCTGAGCAGGATAGTGTGCCGATTGAGTCGTTGCGGGTATTTGCCAGTGTGTATGAGCGAGTGCGGCAGAACTTTGTTGAGCCGGTCAGCGATGATCAGTTATTTGACAATGCGATGGGGGGCTTGCTGTCGCGGCTTGATCCGTATTCAGAGTTTCTCGATCCACAAAGCTATACCCGACTGTTGGCATTTACCGAAGGCGATATTGCGCATACCGCCTTACAAGTCAAAGCCAATGTGGACACATGGCAGATCAGCGAAGTCGCGGCTCAGTCACCCGCGATGCAAGCGGGTATTCAAGTGGGTGACAGTCTGCTGCGTATTGACGGTAAATCGACCCGCACACTGAGTCAGCAGGACATCGAGCAGATGTTGCGCGGCACGATTGGTAGTAGTGTGCGCCTCACGGTCGGGCGGCAAGGCCAGCGCAACCGTGAGTTGTCGATCCGGCGGATTGCGCCAGAAGCCCATGCGGTGCGCTATACGATTCGCTCGGATGGCATTGTGATTTTGAGTATGCGGGCGTTTCAAGCGCATACCGGCCAGCAGATCTTGGATGTGTTAGAGCCGTTGGAGCAGCGCGGCGCGTTGCGTGGTTTGATTCTGGATGTGCGCGATAACCCTGGTGGTCTGCTGTCAAGTGCCGTCGAAGTGGCGGATTATTTTTTGGCGGGTGGCGTGATTGTATCGACGCAAGGTCGCGGTGAACCAGAACAGCGTTATCAGGCGGTGTCACAGCAACGCTTTGCCAACGTGCCGATGATGGTGTTGATCAATCGTTATTCGGCATCGGCGGCTGAAGTGTTGGCGGGCGCGCTGCAAGATCATGGCCGCGCCACCATTGTCGGTCAGACCAGCTATGGCAAAGGCTCCGTGCAAAAACTATGGCCGATTGAAGGTGGACGGGCGGTTAAACTCACCGTGTCACGCTATTTTACTCCGAAAGGCCGGATGATCGAAGGCTTGGGCATCGTGCCAGATGTGTTGCTGCCAGAGGTGATCGCAGCAAATCAGCGAGGTCTGCTGTCAGGCAACCCTGAGCAAGATGACGATTTGGAACAAACGATTGCGCTGATGCTGCAACGGCTCGCGCCAGCCGCCAGTCCGTCAGTGTCCAATTCATTAGTGCCTAGCCCAGCAATGCAGCAGCCTTAATGCTTGATTTCACCGTAGAAACGATGGCTCAAAAATGCCTGCGTGGCGAAGTTTTTTGTCACAAAAACCAAGCTGCCATGAAACCGTCATAATTTATCTTTGTAATATGCTTGTCATCTCAAGATGCTGACGCACGCCGCGTGATGCAGGAGATAGAAGGGGCAACAGCATGAAAAGCGATCGTATTTTAATTGTTGATGATGAAATGCCGATTCGGGAAATGATTCATACGGCGTTGGATCTGGCCGGTTATGCCTGTATTGAGGCCGATGATGCCCGTAAAGCCCATCAACTGATTGTCGATCAACGGCCTGCCTTGGTGCTGCTGGATTGGATGCTGCCTGGTGGCATGAGTGGGATTGAGCTGTGTCGGCGGATCAAGCGTGATGAATCGCTGTCTGAGATTCCGGTGATTATGCTGACGGCACGCGGCGAAGAAGATAATAAAGTCATGGGCTTGGATGCCGGTGCAGATGATTATATGACCAAGCCGTTTTCGACCCGTGAACTGGTGTCGCGGATTAAAGCGGTGCTGCGGCGCTCGAATGCGTTGTCTGGTGACAAGCCAATTGAGGCTGATGGCTTGATCCTTGATCCGGTCAGCCAGCGCGTCAGTGCCGGTGAGCAGACCTTAGAGATGGGCCCGACCGAGTACCGTTTGTTAGCATTTTTTATGACGCATCCAGAGCGTGCCTATACCCGCACACAGATGCTGGATCAAGTCTGGGGCGGTAATGTCTACGTCGAAGATCGCACCATCGACGTGCATATTCGTCGTTTACGCAAGGTGTTAGAGCCGCATGGTTTTGATCGATTTGTGCAAACCGTGCGTGGCACGGGCTATCGGTTTTCGACACGGATTGACAGTCGGGTTTAGTCTGTCGGTCATTCTGGTTGGGTCGGCTGAGAAGCTGTGCAAGGAGTAGGGCTGTCGTGCCGGATGATTCACAGTTTTCGTTATTAGAGTTTGTCAAAGACGATATTTTGCGCCTATTGTGGTTGCTGCTGTTGTTTGGCAGCGTCAGTCAGGTGTTGTTTGCGCATGTTTGGCTGGGCATTGTGTTGGCCTTGTTGTTGTTCTTGCTCGGTCAGACCCGTTCGCTGTATCTGTTGTACAGTTGGGTGCGCTTTCGCCCGCAGCAAAAACCACCAGAATTACGCGGGGTTTGGGCAGCCCTCACCCATAATATCCACCATATCCAATTGGCCGAGCGGCGCGCGCGCGATAATTTGCTGGGGATTATGGAGCGTGCCAGAACCTCGGTATCGGCGCTGGAAGAAGCGGTGGTGCTGGTCGATGGTACGGGTGTGCTGGAGTGGTGGAATCCGGCAGCGGAGCGTTTATTGGGCTTTCGGGCAGGTGATCAGGGCGCCCATATTTTAAATCTGATTCGGCAGCCCGAGTTTGCCCGTTATTTTGAGCAGGTTGATAGCCAAGACGGCATTAAGCTGGCCTCGTGGGTCGCACCCAATCAGTTTTTACAGTGTGAAGTCACCCATTTTGGTCAAAATGACCGTCTATTAATTGTGTACGACATCACCCGTTTGCACCAGTTAGAGCAGATGCGTAAGGACTTCGTCGATAACGTGTCGCATGAATTGCGCACACCGCTGACCGTGTTGGCCGGTTATTTGGAAACCTTTCTTGATCAAGACGACTTGAATCCGCGTTGGCGGCGTGGTTTTGGCTTGATGCAGCAACAGACCCGCCGCATGACCAGCTTGGTCAATGACTTGTTGTTGTTGTCGCGTTTAGAAAGTGCCAACAGTAAAATCGCGGCCAAGCCAGTCAATATGCCAAGTTTGATGAGTCGGGTGTTTGCCGATGCAGAAGCCTATAACACCGAACACGCGCATATCCTCAATCTCGAAATAGACAGCCATCGTAATTTACTCGGTTCGGCCAAAGAACTGACCAGTGCATTCGGCAATCTGATTACCAATGCGATGAAATACACACCGGCCGGCGGGGTGATTACCGTGCGTTGGGCAGATCAAGGCGAGCTGGTGTGTTTTTCGGTGTCGGATACGGGAATTGGCATTGATCCGGTACATATTCCGCGCCTGACCGAGCGATTTTATCGGGTCGATAGTGGGCGCAGCCGTGAAACTGGCGGCACAGGCTTAGGGCTGGCCATCGTCAAGCATGTGTTGATGCAGCATGGTGGACATCTCGAAATTGAGTCCGCAATCGGGCAAGGTTCGACCTTTAAAGCGGTGTTTCCAGCGTCGCGAGTGACCACCGAGGCAGCCGGCGAGCTGGATATCTAAAGCATACAAATTCAGCCTACTGCACCTGCTTCAGCCGCGACATAATCGGCCGATCATGGGTCAGGAGAGTACAACATGAATGCTCAGTTGGGATTTTGTGTGTGTTTGCTCAGCCTGTTGGCGGGGTGTCAACCCGCTAGCGAGCCGTTGCGTGAGGTTGAATCTGCATCTGCACCCGCGTCTACTGCTATACAAACGGCTGACGCTGTGCCCGTTTCGACGGTCGCGCCAGCGGCGATTATTCCCGCCAAACCAGACCCCGCTGCGCATCCGATTAACCCTGAAGTGGTTGCTTGGCAAGGACGTTGGCAGGGCGTAGAA
>JBAQKP010000186.1:0-30029 GCA_049301135.1 Moraxellaceae bacterium
ACCTACACCAGCCAAATCACACTGGCCGCCTTTGCCCAACAACAGCTGAAACCACAAGCCACCATGACTACCAATCCACTGGAATCCATCCGCATGCAGGTCTCGATTGGGCTGGGTTGGTCTGCCCTGCCGCAGACGTTGCTGAATGATGAACTGAGTATTCTACAGTTGACCGATGTTGAGCCACTACAACGACGCCTCGGCATGGTCTGGCATCCGGAGCGCACCCGTTCACGCGCTGCCGCAGGTTTGGTCGATTGGATTAATGGCTAGGCCACGCACCAGCGTAGCGGACATAGACAACAGCAATAACGCAATTCTTAATTTTTACTTAAAAGTGTCAGACAAGAATAACCGATGACTGACAAGGTGACGATTTAGACTAAAAACCGCACAGCTCCCTTATGACTGCATCACGCAACGCGGTATACCGCAGCACAGGGCGAAACGGCAATCTGGCAACATTATTGGAGTCATTATCATGTCTGATTTACAGTCTCAAGCCGCGAAGCCCGTGACCACAGCGTCACCACACACTTACGCCAAGCTTAGCACACTGCTGTTTAAAGCCTTACTCGGTTTGATTTTTATTGCATTCTCAGTGTTGTTTATCATGATCTTAGTCAAGTTACCTGGTGCGTTTTAAGCTTCTGATCTGAACAAAGTCCTGACCAAATACCACTGACTGCACACTAACGCTGTCAGTGGATTGTATAGCCTGTCTGTCAAATCGACCAATCCTCAATCGGCCAATGCTGTGCCAAGGCATGTGCATGCAGACGAGTGTCGGGATTGATCGCTACCGGATGATCGACAAAATTCAGTAATGGCAAATCATTAAACGAATCCGAATAGCCCCAACTTTCCACCACCTCGCGACCGGCCAGCCAGCGCTGCAAGTGGTGTAGCTTGCCCGCTTGAAAACACGGCTCACCGAGCAGTTTGCCAGTGTAATGTCCATCGCGTAGCTCTGGCTGACTGGCAATCAACTGCGCAACCCCGAACGCTGTGGCAATCGAGGCGGTGACAAAGGCATTGGTTGCGGTAATGATCACGACCTCGTGGCCTGCTGCTTGATGCTGCGCAATTGCGGCCTGACCACGTGGCCGTAGACTCGGCGTAATCACCTGCTGCATAAACTGCTGATGCAACTCAGCCAGCCGCGCCAAATCGTGCTGCGCCAAAAACTCAAATACAAACTCGTTATAAGCCACTGCATCTAGCGTACCGGCTTTATAATCTTCGTAAAATTGATCGTTACGCGCCCGATGGCTCGACGCATCGACCAACTGTTGACTGATTAAAAATTCGCCCCACGCATGGTCAGAGTCGAGGTTCAATAAGGTGTGATCTAAGTCAAATAAAGCCAATAGCATGCGCGACTCCGCTTGTCAGTGCTGGTAAACATAAAAAAACCGAAAACTTAGCCCGCTAGTACGGATAAATTCGTTAAGATCATACCAAATTTCATGACTTTCCCCGTGACACTTCACCGATTGCGCATTTTGTACAATCCGTGGCATGGCAAAGCATGAGCATGTTTTAAGGTAGCCAAAATGATTGACTCTGAAGGTTTCCGACCCAATGTCGGTATCATTTTGGCCAATACATCTGGGCAGGTTTTGTGGGCAAAACGGATTGGGCACAATGCGTGGCAGTTCCCACAAGGCGGTATTAAAGACGGTGAAACGCCTGAGCAGGCACTGTATCGCGAATTGTATGAAGAAATCGGACTTGCGCCTGAGCATGTGCGGATTCTGGCACAAACGCGCGGTTGGTTACGCTATCGGCTGCCGCACCGTTATATTCGTCAAGCCAGCGCACCGGTCTGTATTGGTCAAAAACAAAAGTGGTTTTTATTACAACTGACGGCTTCTGCCAGTGAAATTCGGCTCGACAACACGTCGCCTGCCGAATTTGACCATTGGATGTGGGTCAGTTATTGGTATCCACTCGGCCAAGTGGTGTCGTTTAAGCGCGAGGTCTATCGCAAAGCCTTGCTTGAACTGGCAGCACGCTTGCCGAATAGCGCGCAAGGCAATCCGCGCAGTTAAGCTCACGGCATGACCGATTGCAACCGTCCCTGCCCTACACCAACGAAAAGGAATATCGACGCTATGCCAGCCATTACCATGCAACTCGAAACGCTGAGACGAATTGTACAAGAAGTCGATGCGGCGTTAACCCTGCATGATGCGCTGGAATTGATGGTGAATTTGGTCGCCGATGCGATGGAATCTGATGTGTGTTCGGTGTATCTGCTGGACGAACGCAATCAACGCTATGTGCTGATGGCATCTAAAGGTCTTAACGCAGATGCTGTCGGTGAAGTGTCGCTGAGTACCGGCGAAGGCTTGGTCGGGCTGGTCGGTCAGCGCGAAGAGATCATTAACTTAGACAATGCGGCCTCGCACCCGCGCTTTCGTTATCTGCCCGAAACTGGTGAAGAACGCTACAACGCCTTTTTAGGCATTCCGATTATGTATCGGCGCAAAGTCATGGGTGTGATGGTGGTACAGCATCATGAAGCCAAGGCGTTTTCGGAAGCGGCGGAGTCATTTTTGGTGACGTTGTGCGCCCAGTTGTCCGGCGCGATTGCCCACGCGCATGCAGTTGGTCAGGTCGATGTGTTCCGCAAAACCGCATCAAGTCCGACCAGTGCCAAGATTTTTCAGGGTGTAGCGGGTGCGGGTGGCATTGCGATTGGTCGTGCGGTGGTGCTGTATCCACCAGCCGATATTGATCTGGTACCAGATCGACAAGCCGAAAATATTGGCGACGAACTCGGCTTATTGCAAACCGCCGTGCAGTCGGTGCGCGCAGATATCCGCGAGTTAGACGCCAAAATGCAAGACGCCCTGATGGCCGAGGAACGTGCCTTGTTCAGTGTGTATTTGCGTATGCTGGATGACAATGCGCTACCCGCCGAAATCGCCGCCAAAGTGCGCGCTGGGAGCTGGGCGCAAGGTGCAGTGCGCAGTGTGATCGAGGCGCATGCGGCGCATTTTGCCCAGATGGATGACGAGTATTTGCGTGAGCGCGTGTCAGACTTGCGCGACTTGGGTCGGCGGATTTTGGCGCGCTTGCAGACTGCCGATACGCATCATCGCGAGTTTGCCGAAGACAGTATTTTAATCGCGGAAGAACTCTCAACTGCTGCTTTGGTCGAGCTACCGATCAGCAAAATCGCCGCGATTGTCACCACTGAAGGTGCAGCCAACTCACACATGGTGATTGTGGCGCGGGCGCTGGGCATTCCTACCGTGGTCGGTGTGACCGAACTGCCGATCACCCAGCTTGACGATGCTGAGATGATCGTCGATGCACATCAAGGGCGGATTTTTGTGCATCCGGTACGCCGACTACGCCAGCGTTATCGTGAAGTGTTGCGCGAAGAGCAGCAAGCCACTAAAAGCCTCAACGCCTACGAAAATCGCGACACCATCACCACAGATGGCCAACACGTCAAACTGTATGTGAATACCGGCCTGATGATCGACGTGATTCGCGGCACACAGCGCGGCGCGGAAGGCGTAGGTCTATACCGTAGCGAAATGCTGTTTATGTTGCGTGAGCGTTTCCCTGGTGAGGAAGAACAACGGATTATCTATCGGCAGCAGCTCAGTCACTTTGCCAATAAGCCGGTGGTGATGCGGACACTCGATATCGGTGCAGACAAAGACCTGCCGTATTTTTCGATCAAAGAAGAAAATTCCGCACTTGGCTGGCGTGGCATCCGCTTTACGCTGGATCATCCAGAGATTTTTTCGGCACAAATTCGCGCCATGCTGAAGGCTAGCGTAGGCCTGAATAATCTGCATATTTTATTGCCGATGATCACCACGGTCAGCGAGGTTGAAGAGTGTTTATATCTGATTGAACGTTCCTTAATGGAAGTGCAAGAAGAAGAACAGGTCAAAATCAACCGACCCAAAATCGGCGTGATGATCGAAGTCCCGAGTATGCTGATGCAGCTTGAGGACATGGCGAGTTTGGTTGACTTTTTTTCGGTCGGCTCCAACGATCTGACCCAGTATCTGTTGGCGGTTGACCGTAACAATCCACGCGTGGCCAGCCTGTACAACCACTACCATCCGGCGGTGATCCGTGCCTTAGACATGATCGTCAAAAAATGCCGCGAGCTGGACAAGCCGGTCAGTATTTGTGGCGAAATGGCTGGTGATCCGGCGACGGCGATTTTGGTCGCAGCGATGGGCTTTGATGCGCTGTCGATGAGTGCCGCCAACCTCCTCAAGGTGCGTAAGGCGATCTGCAACATCGATATGCGTGATGCAAAACAATTGCTGGCCGAAATTCTGTTGATCGACAATCCGTCGGTGATTCGCAGTTGGATTGAGCATTTTATGACGGCGCGCGGTTTGGGCTCATTGGTAAGGCCGCTACACCAGAATCTGAATTAAGCGACGTTCATCGCCTGCATCTGCCGTCTGCTTGTCATTGCAATGTTCGCTTGAATGATCGGTTAAATTGTCATCTGATGCCGCTACAGTAGTTGTATCAGTTTGCACCAGCCGACTGATGCACGATCTGATCTGGAGGTGAACGCATGTCACGCTACTATCGCTCACTCGATCATTTGCATGGTGCGGCGGCACGCTTGGCAGGGCTGCTGCTGCCAGAAGCGGCACATGATCAACTGGCCAAATGGCTAAAAGCTCCCAAGCATTATCCCGACCTCGACCCCTCGCTACGCACCATCCTTGCGGTGCGTGATCTGCGCAGCAAACAACGACCAGACCGCAGTGATCCCATCCAAAACCGGCTGCGCCTACGCCAAGAAATCGCCGCGATTCGAGGGCGCGCGACCTTGGTTGGCCATATCAGTGATTTACAGTTTGTTGCGGCAACAGGCTTAATGCAGGCACGGCTGTACCGGCCAGTCGAAGCACTCAATACCGAGCAGCTATTCCCACTCTTGGTGTTTTTTCATGGCGGGGGCTTTACCGTCGGCGACCTTGACACGCATGACGAACCATGCCGAATGCTGTGTCGGTTTGGCCGGATGAATGTGCTGAGTATCGACTACCGACTTGCGCCTGAGCATCCGTTTCCAGCTGCCTTTGAGGATGCGATTACAGCGGTACGCTGGGCGTTTGCACAGGCCGATCACTGGCAAGTGGATCGTGAGCGGATTGCCGTTGGCGGCGACAGTGCCGGTGGCAATCTGGCGGCTACTGCAAGCGTTGCACTGGCCAATCAAGCCGAACGACCTGCGGCACAATTGCTGATTTACCCTGGCATTGAGTTTTATATGCAGACTGAGTCAAAGAAAAATTACTGTGATGGCTTGTTTTTAACCTGTGAAGCGATGGCCGAAGCGTACCATCGCTACAATCCTGACGAAAAACACTCGCCAACTGACCCACGCATGTCACCGATCCACGCCCCCAACCACGCTGACCTGCCTCCAGCACTGATTGTGACTGCGGCTCTAGATCCACTGCGCGACGAGGCCGAAATCTATGGTCAAACCTTACGAAATGCTGGGACGACCTGCGTGATGCGCCGAATTGCTGGGCAAAGCCATGGCTTTATTAATATCACTTCAATCAATCGTGGCGCTTACTATGCCACGCAACAAATGGCGGCAGACTTTCGGTTATTACTAGATGGTGTGGTGCTTTGAGACGGTTTTATCCAAACCACATGCTGCGGGTCACTTTACTGACGCTAGTCATCAGCGCCAGCAGTAGCTGCCACCCCCCGACAGCAAAACAGCCGCTAGACCAACAGGTTTATATCTGGCAGCGGCAGTGGACGACACAACATGCCGTTGCTTTACAACGCAGCCATAGCACGTTTAGTCATCTGCGCATCTTGGCCGCGCAATCCCATCCTACAGAAGGTTGGATCAAGGCCAAGCTGGATGTGCAGCACTTACGCCAAGATCAACGTCCCATCATTGCCGTCATCCGCTTGGATGGCCAACTGACCCAGCTCAATCACGCTGACCTGCGACAGCAGATTCGGCAACTGTTGCAGACATTGCAGCAGCAATCCCTCAATCTGGTTGGGCTGGAGATTGACCATGACTGTGCCAGCGCAAAACTAGCCGGTTATGTCGAGCTTTTACGCCAGCTGCGCCAAGAACTACCTAACGGCCTCAGCCTGAGCATCACCGCCTTACCAGCATGGTTGGAGCAGCCTGCACTGGCAGAACTACGCCAATTGACAGACCACAGCGTGCTGCAAGTACACGCTGTCAATCCAATTCAACAAGGGCTATTTGATCCGGCACAAGCAGCGAGATGGATTCGCCGCTATCAACGCCAAGCACAACGGCCATTTTATGTGGCGCTACCGGCCTATGGTGCAGGCGTGACTGCCAGTGGCGCGGTCGAAAGTGAAGTGACTCTGCCTGAAGCAGGCACACGACAAGAATACCGCGTCGATCCACGTGCCGTTGTTGATCTCATGCAACAGATGCAACAACGGCCACCACCGCATCTCAAAGGCTGGATCTGGTTTAGATTGCCACTATCGACCGATCAACGCGCATGGTCATGGTCGACCCTACAGGCAGTGATTACCCAAAAACCGCTACGCGCACAACTGCAAGTTCAGGTACACGCCAGCACACAAGGGTTGTATGATTTAAGATTAGTGAATCTTGGCGAATTGCCCGCTGTGTTACCCGCAAAGATCCAACTGCTTGGCCAGCGCTGTAACGTTGCAGATGTCCAAGCCACTTATCAAAGCCATCTACAACCGGATGGGCTACACTTAAGCCTAAACTCGCAACTGCAAAACAAAACCCTTGCTGCCGGTCACAGCCAACCTTTAGGCTGGGCACGTTGTCAGCAGTTACACTCATCGAGCATTTTTAATCATGCCAGTCCAGCCATTATTTAATTTTCGGCCGCAATTGTGCCAAATCCTGCTCAGTAGCAGCCTGTTGCTTGGTGCAACCAGCCATGCCTGTGGGCCTGATTTTGCGTGGCGACTGCTTGAGCATCGTAATATCACCATGCAAGAACTGCCCGAAACCAACTTTCAATATGAAATGGCACACTGGGCAACGCCGCTGAAGGGACTGCCGGTAATCCCTGCCACAGCGGAGACTTGGCTGGAAGCCGATGCGCTGTCGGCTCAAATGCTTGCCGAAAAACGCAAACTCTCTCCTAGCCAATTTAGCCAGCTACAAACCTTGCGACCACAACTGGGTAAACTGACAGATGCTGAACTACGACAAGCGACTGCGGGTTTTCCAGTCAGTAGTCAGTTGTACCTACTTGGTGCGGCGGCGTTTCAACAAGGCCAACTGACGCTAGCCGAAGATTATTTTTTACAGGTACTCGCCTTACCCAAGACCCTACAACATCCTTATGACCTCTGGGCGCTGTACAGTCTGGCGCGCAGCTATCGCCTACAGGGTCTGCCTGATGCAGCCTTGCAAACGTTCGACAAACTGCAACAACGGGTCATCGCTGGCGCAGCAGACCCGCTCAATCTCGCCATCAGTAGCCTTGGTGAACAAGCGCGCCTGCACCGTGAGCAACAAGCATTGGGGCTGGCAATTCAAGGCTATGCCCAGCAATATGCACAAGGTGATATCAGCGGTTATGCCTCACTAAACCTCGTCGCCAAGCAATTGATTAACCTGCCGACAGCACAGCTTGAGCCGTTATTGACAGATCCAAATGTTCAACGCTTACTGGTGGCGTGGCTGCTGAGCACCTTTAGCAACTATGGTTACGACAACAACAGCGGCATGCTAAACGACATACAGATCAACCAACATCAGCAAGCAGTACGCCTGTTAGCGGCACAACCAATCCTCAACAGCTCGCCTGCACAACTGGAAAAGCTTGCCGCACTACTCTATCAAAACGGCCAATACGACAGCACAGCCGCACTGCTGCCCAAACTGGGTGACGGCGGTTTGGCATGGTGGTTACGTGCCAAAATGGACTTACGCGCCGGAAAACTCGACCAAGCACGCGCCGCCTATGCCAAAGCGGCACAGGCCTTTCCCAAAGACCAAATCTGGGGTGATCGTTTTAGTCCCTCATGGCAAACTGAAACCCTAAACCCACATTGTCGGGTACAAGCCGAACAAGCGATTCTCTCGCTGAACCAAGGCGACTACCTCGAAGCGTTTGATCAATTGTGGCAAGCCAATCAGTATTACTGGCAAGACGCAGCCGACATCGCCGAGCGCGTCCTCACCGTCGATGAGCTGCAACAGTATGTGGATCAACAAATCAGCGCACCAGACGACCAGTCGCTGGCCGACCGCAATCAAGATGGCAAGATCAACGAAGACGACTCGTATTACCCCCTGCCAAACAACCAACGAATGCGCGAACTGTTGGGACGGCGGCTGCTGCGTGATGGACGCTATGACGGTGCAGTAGCTTATTTTCGACCAGAATTACAGCCCGCCGCACAGCAGTATATTGATGCGCGCCAACAAGCAGAACGCCGCTGGCAACTGCCGATTCGTCGCGCCGAACACCTGTATCAAGCCGCGACACTGGCACGCCAGCAGGGTTTAGAACTGCTCGGTTACGAAAATGCGCCAGATTATGCGATTTGGGACGGGGGATTTGGTGGCGAGGAACGCACTGACCAGAGCGCATCTAGTCAATGGATCAAAGCAGAGGAACAACAGCGGCTGCAACACAGCGCAGCAGTCCCCAATATCCGCTGGCATTATCGGCATATTGCCGCCGAACTGGCCAATCAAGCGGCGGATCACCTCCCGCCTCGCAGTCAAGCCTTTGCAGCCACCCTGTGTCATGCGTCCAAATGGATGGCGCAGACGGACTTGCCCGCCATGCAGCGCTATTATCAACGCTATCTAAATCAAGGCGCTTACGTGGCATGGGGACAGGATTTTGGCAAATATTGTCCTGAACCCGACTTTCAGCGTGCCCAAATACGGCAACTGCACTATGTCTGGTATGACGTAAAGCCGCAGTTACGCCCGTATAAAGCGGCGATCTATACAGTGTTCGGGGGGACTGGACTGCTGTTACTGGCTGGAATTGGCTGGCGGATGCGCCGCCGCTGGAGGCAATAAGTTAAAATAACCCACTCAATCCAGCCACATCCTTCACCACTGCAAGCGGCTGATACTGCTGTAATTTTTCGGCAGTATGCACGCCATAACTCACGCCGATACGCGGCATGGCAATCCGCTGCGCCATCTCCAGATCATAGCTGGTATCGCCGACCATCAGCGCGTCTGCCGCCACCATCCCCGTCGCCTCCAGAATTTCCTGCAACATCAAAGGATGTGGCTTGGAGCGGGTTTCGCTGGCACAACGGGTCACGCTAAAATACGCCGCAATCCCCGAATCGGCCAATACGCGATCTAAGCCCGCCCGACTTTTGCCGGTTGCGACCGCCAGCAGCACGCCTTCTTGTTGCAACTGTTGTAATAACGCCTCAACTCCATCAAACAGGCGGGTCTGCTGACTGCGTGGCACATAATGCGCGGCATACGCGGCCTGAATTTCAGTGTGTAGCTCTGGATGATTAGGAAACAACACCGCCATCGCTTCCGGCAAACCCAAGCCGATGATATTGGCCGCGGCATCCGCAGTCAGGTCAATCTCATACTGTGCAGCGGCAGCCAGCAAACTCTCGACGATCTGACCGACCGAATCCATCAGTGTGCCGTCCCAATCAAAAATCACCAGCTTTGGCGCTTGTGCAAACATTAAGCTTGATCCTTGGTTTTTTTAGCTTGACGAAGCTGCGTCAGCACTGCCTGCATGTCATCTGGCAACGGCGCACTGATCAGCGGATACTCTGGAATCTGCAGGCGTGCCGCATGTAGACACAAACGACGCGGTGCCGCACCTTGATAGGCTTGCTCGTGGCCGTACTTGTCATCGCCCAGCAAGGCATGCCCAATCGACAGGCCATGTACCCGAATCTGATGGGTGCGACCCGTCAGCGGACTGGCTTCCACCAGTGTCGCGCCATGAAAGCGTTCGATCACCAGCCAGTCGGTTTGGCTCGGCTTGCCATCCGCCGTCACCCGCACGCGCCGCTCGCCATTCGGCAACTCATAACGCAACAGTGGCGCGTTGATGCGTTGTTTGTCCAGCAAGACCTGACCTTTGACAATCGCTTGGTAGGTTTTGCGGATTTGGCCGTCGCGCAGATGATCTTGCAGTTTTTTCAGCACGCTACGCTTTTTTGAGATCATCAGCAAACCGGAAGTATCACGGTCAATCCGATGAATCAGCTCCAGATAGGTTTTGCCCAAAGCTTGGCGCAATGCTTCAATCACCCCAAACTCAACGCCACTGCCGCCATGCACGGCAATCCCCGACGGCTTATCCAGCACAATCAAACCTTCGTCTTCGTACACGATGCGCTCGGCCAGCCCTTGTGCCAGTGTGTCGCTGATCACCGCGTCGGTTTTGACCTGATGCACATGACGACGGATCGGGGCAACGCGGACTTGATCACCGATCTGTAGACGGGTATCGGCGCGCACGCGGCCTTTATTGACGCGCACTTCACCTTCACGAATCAGGCGATAGATACGGGTTTTTGGGACGCCTTTTAGACGGGTCACCAGATAATTGTCGAGGCGCTGGCCTTCTTGGTATTCAGTCACCACAAACCATGTGACCTGCTGCCAGTCAGGAGTCATGTCCGGATTGCCAATATTAGGATTATCGGCGTGGGAGTAGCCCGGCGCTGTAATATCGCTGCTACCGTGTGACCAACCGTCACGCTGTTCTGGCCGATCAGATGTGTCATCGCCCTCAGACACTTGGGCAAGTACCTGCTGCAAATATTGCTCAGGGTTATGCGCAGGCTGGCTGGATTTGGACGGATGGGTGCTGGGTCGTGACTTGTGCGGTGTCGGTTTTTTGGGCGCGGCTGGACGACCTGCCGTGGCAGGATCGGGGCGAGATTGACCACGCGATGGTGGTGCAGGTTTACGAGTATTGCGAGAATTCGTCATGAGAACCGTATGCGAATGAAAAAAGGTTTGCTATAGTCAGCGCACGGTTGCTCCGAATCAATCGGTAAACCTAACGAATACGCCCGTGCCGAGGCCTCATTATATCGGCAAAAACCCATTGGGCAGGCAATAAGTTCGATGCTTTATTGCAGAAAGAACAAAAACCCGCCCAGTGGTCATCCGGTTTAGCCTGTCGCTGACCGTTAACGAAACTGACATACACTAAACCCCGTACCCTGCCACGCCGATAGAGTGTTGCTGTGCGTGTTTAGGCAGAACCCGTGTCAGTTCTTTCGCTAGAGAGCTGCGTAGTCATGGCGCGATCCGCCGACTACCCTGCGACGAATGCCACGTCTTGTAGCGACTCGCCAAAGACTGACCGTGCAGCATATCCATGATATGACCCACTGCAAGATTACTGCTTAAACACCTGTACTGCCTCAGTAACGGTGTGTCTGTACAGCATGTCCCGATCAGCACCTTGTGTTGATCAACCGAATCGAAGCTGTCGATCTCGAAAATATACGGTCAAACCAAGGCAATATATTTTTGTGGTTCACAGTGTCTTAGCGCGGAAACTGGGCAGTGTTTTGTGTGTGTCACACTAAGGTGCCGCACGTATGAAAAGAATGTTGATTAACGCCACACACGCGGAAGAAATCCGTGTTGCGATGATTAATGGCAATCGACTGTATGATTTTGATCTTGAAAATCGTACCCGCGAACAAAAAAAATCCAATATCTACAAAGGCCGCGTCACCCGCGTTGAGCCGTCACTCGAAGCTGTCTTCGTCGAATATGGCGCCAATCGTCAGGGTTTCTTGTCGATGCGCGAAATCGCCCCTGCCTACCTGCGTGCCGATCCGCGTACCACCAGCAACGTGCGTGAACTGATCACCGAAGGCACCGAACTGCTGGTACAAGTCGAAAAAGAAGAACGTGGCAATAAAGGCGCGGCATTGTCCACCTTTATCTCGTTGGCCGGTCGTTATCTGGTCTTGATGCCCAATAACCCTAAAGGCGGTGGCATTAGTCGGCAAATTTCTGGCGCAGTCCGTGAGGAAATGAAAGAAATCCTTGCCAACTTAAACCTACCGCGTGCCATGAGTGTGATCGTGCGTACCGCTGGGATTGGCCGTGGCCAAGACGAACTTCAGCTTGATTTAGACCATTTGGTCAATCTGTGGCAACAAATCCAACAACGCGCCCACTCAGGGCCATCACCGCTGCTGGTACACCAAGAAGCCGGTGTGGTCACCCGTGCCGTGCGTGACTATTTGCGCGATGACATCGCCGAAGTGCTGATCGACAACGAAGCGGCTTATAACGAAGCGGCACTGTTCGTGCAGCAAGTCATGCCACATCAAGTCGATAAAATTCGTAAATTTACCGCACCTGAGCCGCTGTTTGCGCATTTTGGCATCGAAAGCCAAATCGAAACCGCCTATCAGCGCGAAGTCAAACTACCGTCTGGTGGCTCAATTGTCATCGACCAAACCGAAGCCTTGGTGTCGATTGACATTAACTCGGCCAAAGCCACCCGTGGCGCGGACGTCGAAGACACCGCCTATAACACCAACCTCGAAGCCGCCGACGAAATCGCCCGCCAACTGCGCTTGCGCGATATGGGCGGCTTGATCGTGATCGACTTTATCGACATGAGCAAAGAGCGCAACCAGCGCACCGTAGAACAACGCCTCAAAGATGCGACCCAATACGACCGTGCGCGGATTCAGTTTGGTCAGTTGTCGCGCTTTGGCCTGATGGAAATGAGTCGGCAACGCCTGCGCCCATCGCTTGAAGAATCAACCGGCTACATGTGCCCCCGCTGTCATGGCACGGGTGTGATTCGTGATTTGCGCTCACTGTCACTGTCGATCATGCGCAGTATCGAAGAAATCGCGCTGCGTGAGCGTCAAGGCGAAGTCCAGATTCAAGTACCGGTCGAAATCGCTGCATTCTTGCTGAATGAAAAACGTGACTCACTGGTGTATTTAGAGCAAAGCAGTCGCGTGCGGATCACTGTGCTGCCACACCCACATCTTGAGTCGCCGCACTATCATATCCAGTACAACCGTGAAGGCTTTGCACCGGCTAGCTACGAACGCTTGGCCGAGTTTAGCCAAGAGCATCTGCAACTGGGTTACGGCACAGATTGGCAGCAAGATCCTGCGCTTATTGAGCCGAAAGCCGCAAAAGCCAACGCACAAAAGCCAGCCGCACCAAAATCGGCCAGCGCAAAACCAGCACGTCAGGCAGAGCCTGCGCGCAACACAGAACCTGCATCAGCCACTGCCTCTGTCACCGAAGCTGCGCCGGTCGCAGTCGCAGTAGTCGCCCAACTGCCTGCTCAAGCGGCATGGCTGGCCAATCTGTTCACCACGCGTGAAGCCAAGACCATCGACAGTGTCAGTGCCCAAGACGCTGCGGCCAGTATCGAAGCACTGGTCAACCAAGGCGCGGTTAGCCGTGGTCAGCATGGTCGGATCGACACAGCCGTCGTCGCTGCTCCTCCAATCAGCGCAGCACAACCCGTCGCCGCGCCACAAGTTGCGCCAGTACAACGCGCTGAGCCAAGCAGCAACAACGCGTATGCCATGCCATCGAGCAGCAATGCCGGTACAACCGTAGAGCCAACACAAGGCTATCACAACCGCCCACGTCCAGAGCAAAACGCGAACGGCGCAAGCGGTCAGAACGGCAATCCGAACGCCCGTCCGCGCAACAACCGCAACCGTCGTGGCCGTGACGAAGCGCCGAACCAACCCGTACAGACCGCTGTCGATCACGCGAGTGCAGTTGTCGAACAGCCTGCCGTATCGGTTGATCAGGCCAAACCTGCACGTCGTCGCAATCACGAGCAGCCGCGCTTAAACGATGCAGCGCTGCCCAGCAGCAATCCGAACGCAGAGCCAGCCCAAACGCTGCCACGCCGTGACCGTAACAGCAATCGTCCAAGCCGTGGCTCCCGCGAGCGCGACCCAAGCGTACTCGATCAAAGTCAAGCGGTTGCCGAAAGCAATAAAGACCTTGCTGGTTTTACCCCACCGGCACATCTGGTCAGTGCGGCAGCTGAAGTCAGCCTCGTGCCAGAACAAAGCAGCAATCCTGCCGAAGTCGTGGTGCATGTGATTGATCGTGCGCCTGCTTCTATCGTGGGTTCGCCTGCCGTGATCTCGCTAGACGATCAAGCCGTCAGCAATGCCGTTGTTGTAGAAACAGCTACACCGCCAATGGTTGATAGTGTCAGCGAATACAACCCAGACGCCGCAACTGTGGTTGCGCCTGTGGCTGTTGCTGATGACTTGACACAAGACAGCAGCGAGCCACGCCCTGTGGTACGTGCACTAAACGACCCGCGTGAGCGCCGCCGTCGCCGTGAACTGGGCTTAGATGAGCCAGTCAGCAGTGCTGTTATGGACAGCGTCGCGGTCGATGTGGCCGTCGCTGCAACCACTGTTGAAGCAGTTGCACCAATGGTGCTCGACGTACCGGCACTACAAGGCAGCGTGGGTGCGTTTGTACGATCTATCCTCGCCGAGCAAGGCCAAGCCCTGCTGGCTGAAGGCCGCGTGGTCGAAGCGTTCTTGAGTGCGCTACAACAACGCGAGCAACTGATCGCACAACAGCAGGTACAAGCAACACAACCCGCTGCTACTGAGTTAGCCCCAGTGGCAGAACCAGCAGCCGAATCAGTGGCACAAACTACTGCGGTCAGCAATGTTGAACCAGCTGTCGTGGTTGATCTGCTCCCACTCACACCACCTGCACCGGCCGTGCGGGCAGCCAATGACCCGCGTGAGCGTCGTCGTCAGCAAGCAGCGGCAATCAGTGAAGTTGCGGCGGTGGATGTTGTAGCCACCGACACAACCACACCCGACACAGTCGATGCGGTTACAACGGTGGACGAATCGGCACAGGTAGCTCTTGAGTCCGTCAGCCCTGTAGCGGTCAATCTACAAGGCACCGTCGGTCAAGTGGTTCGCGCCACCCTCGGCGAGCAAGGCCAGCACCTGCTCAGTGAAGGTCGCGTGGTCGATGCCTTCCTTGCTGCGTTGCATGCGTTACAGCAGCTCAAATCCAAGGCTGCAACAACGCCTGCTGAGCCGGTCGAAACCCCCGTTGAGGCTGTTAACACCCCAACGGCGGTCAGCACTGAAGTGCCGAGTACAGTACCTGCCGACGCAGTTGCAGCGACACAGCCTGAAACCACTGACAGCGAACCGGCAGGCGCGACTGAAGACGAAGTGATTGGTAGTGATGCCGAAGGTGATCAATCGCGTCGCCCGCGTCGTCCACGCGGTCGTCCACCGAAAAAAGCCCCAGCCGCTGAGAGCAAATAATTTGCTCTAGCCCAAAAAGCCATCCGATCATCGGGTGGCTTTTTTTATTTAAAAAACAAAGATAAACCAGATAAACTCGTCGATTTTTTATGCAAAAAAGCGAGTTTTTATGGTGGAATGCTTGCTGATTTGACCCTCAGTGGTTAAGGTTACACACCACCTTATGCCGCAACCACTGGTGACTCAGGCTTGATCGGTTTTGTGTACGATAAGCGCTGCTTTTTCACCCCCAACAAGGACTCTGATTCATGAGCCAAGCCAATCATCAAGACGTGATTACCTTAACAGAGATCGCCAAGCGGACACCGCAACTGTTAAAAAAGCTGCCACATGTGATCAAAGGGCTAATTTTAGCCAATAACACCAGCAAAACCAAAGCAATGGGACTTGGTTGGGCATTTGAAAAATCAGTACGCGCCAACCCATACGGCGTGGCACTGCTGTACCAAGACGTGCAGCTCACCTACTCGCAATTTAACGAGTGGATCAACCAACTGGCACACTACTTTTTGGCACAAGGCCTTAAAAAAGGCGACGTGATCGCAGTTTTTATTGAAAACCGGCCAGAATTACTTGCCCTTGCGGTCGCGTGCGCCAAAATCGGCGTGACCTTGGCGTTGGTCAACTGCTCACAAACCGGCAAAGTGCTGACCCACAGCATCAACCTCGTTAAACCGAAAATCGTGGTGGTCGGTGAAGAACTGCTGAGCCCCATTGAAGAAATCATCGGCGATCTGTCGGTTGATCCAAAGCAGCTGCATTGGTTTGCCGATCAAGACACCCGTAAAGATGCCGGTCATGCCCCCGCAGGCTACAAGAATCTCGGCGAACTGATCAAAAGCTATCCACAATTTAACCCACCGACCACCAACAACGTGTTCTACGGTGACGGCCTGTTTTATATCTATACCTCCGGCACCACCGGCATGCCTAAAGCCGTGGTGTTCAACCACAGCCGCTGGATGAAGGCCTACGGCACGCTCGGTCACATCATGGACTTGGGCGAAGACGACATCATGTACGTCACCTTGCCGTTTTATCATGCCACCGCAATGGTCGCTTGCTGGTCAGCCGTATTGGCCGGTAATGGCGGTATCGCGATTCGCCGCAAGTTTTCGGCCAGCCAATTCTGGTCGGACGTGCGCAAATTCGACGCCACCTCGATTGCCTATGTCGGCGAACTGTGCCGCTACCTGATGGAAACTCCAGAAGCCGCCACAGATCGCGAACATCGCGTCACCAAAATGATGGGTAACGGCCTACGTCCAAATATCTGGGGCAAATTTAAACAACGTTTTGGCGTCAAAGAAGTCTACGAACTGTACGCATCAAGCGAAGGCAACGTCGGTTTTAGCAATATTTTTAACTTTGAAAACACCGTCGGCTTCTCGCCACTGCCCTACGCGATTGTCAAATACGACAAAGAACTGGAACAGCCGATTCGTGATAGCAACGGCTTTATGATCAAAGTCAGCACTGGCGAAGCCGGTCTATTGCTTGGTGAAATCACTGAAAAATCACCGTTTGACGGTTACACCGATCCCGAAAAAAGCAAAGCCTCGATTTTTCAGGATGTGTTCGTCAAAGGCGACCGCTATTTTAATACCGGCGACTTGATTCGTGATATTGGCTTCCGGCATGCTCAGTTTGTCGATCGTCTTGGTGATACCTTCCGCTGGAAAGGCGAAAACGTATCGACCACCGAAGTCGAAAACATCGTCGCAGAACATCCAAAAGTCGCTGAAGCGGTGGTGTACGGGGTCGAAATCGCCAACACCAATGGTCGCGCGGGGATGTGTGCGATCACCCCGCACGAAGGTCAAAGTGTGAGTGCGGCGGATCATGCCGACCTACTGAGCTACTTTAAGCAAAACCTGCCTGCCTATGCCGTGCCCGTGTTTGTGCGGGTACAGGCGCAGATGGAAACCACAGGGACGTTTAAATACCAAAAAACCAACCTGAAGAAACAAGGTTTCGATCCGGCACAAACCGACGAGCCGCTGTTGGTTTGGCTACCGAGCACCCAGACCTATACGCCAATCACCGCTGGAATCTTTGAGAATATTCAGCAAGGTAAATATCGTTTCTAAGCGCGATCTGTGCTGAATCGTTTAAAAAAACCGCTGAAAAGCGGTTTTTTGCGGTAAACGTTGGATTTTTAGGCAATCAATTCACAAAACACTTGCCAGCAAAAAAAATCCTGTTAATATACGCCCCACTGATCGGGTCGTTAGCTCAGCTGGTAGAGCAGTTGACTTTTAATCAATTGGTCGTGGGTTCGAATCCCGCACGACCCACCAATCAGTTAAACACATACGGTTCTATACGACACCATATGAAGCATGAAGGCTTAGACCGTAACGGTTTAGGCCTTTTTTGTTGCCTATACATACCCACATACGCCACCGTACAGCACTAGCCACCGTGTATCCTAGTGTGTATCCTGCGATATTAACTGAACTCGCGGGATACAAGGCCATGAAGCGCGACCAAATCAAAAAACGCCCCATGTCAGATACCACACTGGCAACGCTTGAACCCGAAGCAAAGGAATACCGAGAACCAGACGGCAAAGGCCTATATTTTCGCGTGAAGCCGGACGGCAACAAGTCATGGCAGCTTAGATATAAGAAACCCAACGGCACATGGTCTTTTTTGGGTTTGGGCGCATATCCCGAAGTATCCGGCCAACTGGCACGACAGAAAGCCGCCGAACTACTAGCAGACAGCAGCACCGGTGCTGATCTGATTGTGACCAAGCAACAACGTAAACAAGCCGAGCTGGACAACAACAACGCCACCTTTGAACGTCTGATCTATGAATTTTTAGACAACAACAAGCCCAAATCAGACGCAGTATTCATCATGGCATTACGGCGTTTGGGGTATGAGGGACGGCAAAGCCCGCACGGGTTCAGACACATTGCCAGCACTACCCTACGCGAAAAGGTTTTTTTGCGTGATCATGTAGAAGCGGCATTGGCGCATAAAGTGGGCGGCGTAGAGGGCGTGTACAACAAGGCGGACTATTTGGCTGATCGTATCCCGATGATGCAATGGTGGGCGGACTATTTGGAGGGACTGCGCACCGATAGCAATATCATTCCATTTAGCAAAGCGGCCAACGCTTGAACCCTAACTTTTGATAACACCCGGCCGCCCCATGTGGGCGGTTTTGTTTTGTACCCTATATTATTTAATGTACCTTATTTGGTACACTACTATAAACAGCGATGCTATGCGGTGGACTATGACGAACGAACCGATACCGATAGTGCTGCAAGTGGCTTTTTTCTGTAGCGATGCAGGAACAGAACCTGTTCGGGACTGGTTAAAGGCTTTAGAACCAACAGAGCGGCGCACGATTGGCGAAGATATCAAGACAGTTCAAATCGGCTGGCCTTTAGGTATGCCATTGGTGCGCAAGCTGGAGCAAGGTTTGTGGGAAGTGCGAATCAGCCTAAACCACAAAATCGCAAGGGTGCTATTTACGATTATTGAGGGGCGCATGGTTTTATTACATGGGTTTATCAAGAAATCGCAAAAAACCCCATCGTCTGATTTGGACTTGGCAAAAACACGATTATCGCAACTGAGAGGACAAACGCTATGACCACTCACAATCCACACATCGGTAGTGATTTTGATAGCTTCCTAGACAGCGAAGGTATCTTAGACGAAGTATCAGCCGTGGCAGTCAAGCGGGTACTAGCATGGCAGCTTGAGCAAGCCATGAAAGCCCAGCATCTGACCAAGACCGAAATGGCAAAGCGAATGCACACGAGCAGATCGTCTTTGAATCGGTTACTCGATGAAGAAGACACCAGCCTGACCTTAACCACGTTGGCAAGTGCGGCGCAGGCATTGGGCAAGCGTATTCGTATAGAGTTGATCGACCAACCCGCCTAAGCCACAACTAACCGCCCAAAGTGGCGGTTTTGTTTTGGGTGGTCGAATTGGGATTTTCTCGTATCGCCAAATACCCAAAAAAGGTGATTCGCTGGATACCAGCATGGATACCGCCCCAGTGGATACCAAATCTAATACGGCATATCGCTGCGCAACCGATCATGCGCAACTTTAAAAAGTATCGTTTTCGGTGCGTACCTCACTGCGTACCAGTCGAGTGCGAACCAGTACGGCCGCCAACCATCGGAAAACCATCGCGCTAGGCCAGCCAATCGAGGGCAAAAACAGTCCAAAAACACCCCAGCAGCCGGTAAGTAGATTGGTTTTGATAATTTCTCATAACAAGAAGTAACCTAGCAGTCATGCTCTCCTGTAAGCAGTCAAGTTTCCGTCAAAAAACAAAACCAACTCGCCACAGACTGTATTTTTCCAGCCAATCTACAAAAAACGTCACAGCAGCAGCCAGTTTTTGTTTTACTCTAAAGCACAAACCGGAATTGACAGTAGCAACATGATGACAACAGCAGTGACGCGACCCAGCAAAATCCAGCTCCGGCTGATCTTGGGCATATTGCTGTTGCTGCTCATCGCGCTGCTGCCCGCCTGCAATACCCTACCGATGCGCCCAGATGCCCCGCTCAGTTATAGCCTCGAAGCCGACACACTACGCTCACTCGACCCACGCCAACAACGCGATGACATGGTGTATCCGCTGATCGACCCGCTCGAAGCATTTGCCACACGGGTGCAGCTGATCAGACGGGCGCAACACAGCATCGACTTGGCCTACTACATCTGGGATAACGACACCACAGGACGGCTGATCCTGCATGAGCTGCAACAAGCGGCGCAACGTGGCGTACGGATTCGATTGCTATTAGATGACCAAAATACCGTCGGACTTGACCCACTATGGCTGGCAGTAGCGCGACAACCGAATCTTGAAGTGCGCTTGTTTAATCCGTTTGGCTATCGACAGCAGCGCATGTTGAACCATCTGCTGGATTTTTCGCGCACACAGCGCCGCTTACATGGCAAAACCCTGATCATCGACGGACAAGTGATGATCGTCGGTGGCCGTAACATGGCCGATGCCTACTATCGGGTCAGTCCTGAGTATTTTTTTGCTGACCTTGACGTGATGCTGGCGGGTTCGGCACTGCGCCCGATGGGACAAGGCTTTGATCGGTTTTGGAATCATCGGCTGGCCTATCCAGTGATTGGACTGCTGACCGCCGATACTGCTGCCGAACAACGCATCCTGCGGCAGATCGAGCAAGCTGCAACTGCACCCGATGCCAAAGTCTATCTGGACGCTATCGACACCCAGCACCCGCTAGATCGCTGGTTGAGCACCTCACAGATCGACCCGACGTTACTCAACAGCCAATCGCTGCCGACGCGCACCACGTTTGTGACCGATGTACCCGCCAAAGTCAGTCAGTCGTTGCCCTTTGCACAGAGCATTGGCGCACAGATTTTAAATACCAGCAAAACCCCACAGCACGCGCTGGATATTATTTCACCGTATCTCGTTCCAACCGAGATTGGTACGGCTGCCTTGGTTAAACTGGCTGAAGACGGTGTGCGGATTCGCGTCTTGACCAATGGATTGGCAGCCACTGATGTCGCGCTGATGCATGATTTTTATGCGCGGCGACGGCAACAACTGCTGGCGGCGGGCGTGCAATTATATGAATTTAAACCCGACGCGCATGCTGACCCGATTCGCAAATGGCGCAGCCGCGAAACCCAACCGAATGCCCGCAGCGGCCTGCATGCCAAAGCGATCAGTTGGGATGGCCGGATGACCTATGTCGGCTCGATGAACCTCGATCCACGCTCGGTACTGATCAATGCCGAGTGGGGCGTGATGGTTGAGAGTCGCGAGGCTGCCGATTTGGTCGATCAAGTATTTTCCGGCAATATTTTACGGATCGCCTATCAGGTCAAACTCGACCAGAACGGTGATTTAATCTGGCTGGAAAAAACTCCAACTGGCGAGATGATCGAGCATCAGCGTGAACCCGCCAGTCGCAGCAAACGCACCTTGTCATGGTTTGCGGGCTGGCTGCCGATTGAAGATTTAATGTAAAAATATCCGCTGCAAGCGGCTTAATGGCAGGCTCTAAACCGCCGAATCTCCCGTAGGCTTCGGCTGTAACAACTGCTCTACATCCTGCACCGACATTGGCTTGCCGGTAAAGTAGCCCTGCACCACATCAATTTGACACTGCTGCATCACCGCCAACTGCTCTGCCGTCTCTACGCCTTCGATGACCACCCGAAAACCCAACTGATGACACAAGGTCGAGGTGGCCTGAATCAACAACTGTGCCGCCGCAGGATCACGTTGCCACGCCAACACAAACTCTCGATCCAGTTTCACTTCGTCAGCGTTTAAATAAATTAAACTGGTCAACGAGGAATAACCCGCACCAAAATCATCAATCGCCACCTGTAAACCAGCGGCACGCAAGCGACCCACCGTTTCGAGCATTTTATCCACGTCTGAAATATACGAATGCTCAGTAATTTCGATCTGTAGTCGTGTCGTGACTTGCCGCGCACAGGAGAGCAACTCTTTAATACAGCCTTCATCCAATAAAAATGGCTTATCAATATTGATCGAGATCATGGGATAGTCGAAGCCCTGACTCTCCCACCATTTAATCTGTCGCAACACCAAATATAAAATCTTACGATCAAGGGCAATTGACAATCCAGCTTGGTGCAGCGTATCAATAAATTTAGGCGATTGAATTTCACCATTACGGTCGTGTAAACGCAACAATACCTCTAGGCCACAGATCTGCATATTGTCGATTGTGTATTTGGGCTGAAAATACAATAAAAACCGACCATCATTCAGTTGATCAAAAATCCGATCCACATTGGCAATAAAATCTAAATTATCTTGCTGATGTTGAATAAAACGCCGCTCACTCTGATCATGATGAATCTCCTGCATGTAGCCGCCCGCGTCTTGGTTCATCAACCCGAACAACCGATCAATCTTGTCATCCTTGACCATCGACATCAGCACAAACGGCGCATACATCAGCACATCCAGCACAATAATCAGCACCTGTAACGCCACTGCCGACCATGAGCCACCAGTAATCTGATAGACATTCACCAGCGGTGGTACCATCCATGAGACATCAGTATGAACGATGTCGATCCAACCATACTGCAAGAACAGCAGACTTAGGCCAAAATTAACCAGCGGCACAATAAAAAACGGAATAAAAAATAGTGGGTTGAGAACAATCGGCAAACCATAAATCACGATTTCATTGATATTAAACAGTGAAAACGGCAGGCTAAATTTGGCGATTAAACGATGCTTACTGCGCTGGTTAAACATCAAAATCGCCAGCACCAGCCCCAATGTCGCGCCTGAGCCACCCATATACGCAAATGCCCAAAAATAGCTTTCTAATTCGGACGCTGGAATCTTCAGCAATAAAAATACATCATTGGCGACGTTAGGGCCGTGTACGCCAAAAAACCAACCGACCTGTGCAATCAGTGAGTGCAGCACAAACAGCCACTGCTCTGACAGCAGCTCACTCGGCTGGACAAGCCACTGGGTAACAGATTGTGCAATCTGCCCCGTAATCAGATCAAATGGCCACCGGAGCAGCGCAAAGCCGATAGTCACCAAAATCATCGGAATAATATTATTAATCGACAGGATCATGCGTGAACTGAGCAAGCCATCATTGCGGGCAAAATCAAAAAATCGTGATCGGATCAACCGTCCATATAAAAACACACTTAGAAAGGCAACAAATGCGACTGAAATAATCGACAAACCAGACTGCGTCGCGCCAGAAAACTCCAAATCTTTATCATGAAATACCACCACACAAGAAAACACTAGCAGTAGCACAGAGATTTTATCCAGCTTACGCTGTGCCGCCAGCACAAACGACAGTGCCAACATAAAAAACAGTGGGAATAAATAGGTATTAAAATTCAGGTAAGTGTTAAAATTAAAATGCTCTAGTCGATTAAAGTCCAAGCCTGTGGCGGTTCTGACGGCGTTACTCAACAACACCATCAGATTAAAAAAAATCACCACAGGAACCAAATAAACAAACGCCTCACGCATCGAAATCAGCCCATCGTAGAGGGCATTTTTGGTATTGTGCATCCAGCTCGCCGATTGTTTACGCATGTTATGTTCCTTAAATTTGATCTGTCCTTGCCCATAATCTGCGAAGGTGCAACCTCATCCTATCGGATGCGCTTCGGTTATCGGGTGATCTGCGTATCTAGCGCCCAGACAGTCGCCACGCGGCACGCTGGTGTAATTATTTTTGATCAAAAACAAGCGTAAAGCAACACAACTCATCCAGTTGTGATCGGTATCTGTAAAAAAGGACGCTTGCGCGTCCTTTTTTATTAGCCTTAAAACTCAGGCCAGCAGCTTATTTCCAGCCAGTAATCTCGGCCAGTGCCGCGCCCAACATCGCTGGGTTATCGACAGTTTTTACGCCAGCCGCTTGCAGAGCCGCAAATTTCTCTTCAGCAGTGCCTTTACCACCAGAGATGATCGCGCCCGCATGTCCCATCCGCTTACCAGCAGGCGCCGTGACGCCCGCGATATACGAGACGACTGGCTTGGTCACATTGGCTTTAATAAATGCTGCGGCCTCTTCCTCTGCCGAACCACCGATCTCACCGACCATGATGATCGCTTCGGTTTGTGGATCTTCTTGGAACAATGCCAGCGCATCAATAAAGGTCATCCCCGGAATCGGATCACCACCGATACCGATACAGGTTGACTGACCAAAGCCCAGATCAGTGGTCTGCTTGACCGCTTCATAGGTCAATGTACCTGAGCGCGATACGATACCGACTTTACCGGGTAAATGGATGCTACCGGGCATGATGCCGATCTTGCATTCACCTGGCGTGATGATACCGGGGCAGTTTGGCCCAATCATGCGCACGCCGCCTTTTTGTAGGATGTATTCTTTGACGAACAGCATATCCATGGTTGGAATGCCTTCGGTGATACAGACCACCAATTCAATCCCTGCATCGACTGCTTCAAGGATCGAATCTTTACAAAATGGCGCAGGTACATAAATCACCGATACGGTTGCGCCAGTTGCTTCGACGGCTTCACGCACGGTGTTAAAAATCGGCAGACCCAAGTGGGTTGTGCCGCCTTTACCTGGAGTAACGCCGCCGACCATCTGGGTGCCGTAAGCAATCGCTTGTTCAGTGTGTAGGGTGCCTTGGCCGCCGGTAATCCCTTGGCAAATCACTTTGGTGTTTTTGTTGATCAGTACGCTCATGATTATGCTCCGGCAACCGCTTTAACCACTTGAGTCCCTGCATCGTCTAGCGATGTTGCAGGAGTAATATTTAAGCCTGATTCGCGTAGGATTTTCGCGCCAAGCTCGGCGTTATTTCCTTCTAAACGTACCACGACCGGCACTTTCACACCGACGTCTTTGACCGCAGCAATAATACCTTCGGCAATCATGGCGCAGCTGACGATACCACCAAAAATATTCACCAGCACCGCTTCGACTGCGGTATCTGACAAGATGATTTTGAAGGCTTCAGTCACGCGCTCTTTGGTTGCGCCGCCGCCCACGTCGAGGAAGTTAGCTGGTTGACCGCCCTTCAACTTGATCAAGTCCATAGTCGCCATCGCAAGACCAGCGCCATTGACCATGCAGCCGATGTTGCCTTCAAGTGCGACGTAGTTCAGCTCAAATTGCGCGGCGATACGCTCACGCTCGTCGATCTGGCTTGGGTCGTCCATCGCCTTCAAATCAGGATGGCGATACACCGCGTTCGAGTCGATCACGATTTTGGCATCGAGACAGAATAAGTCGCCGTCAGCTTTGATCACCAGCGGGTTGATTTCCAGCAGCGCCAGATCTTTTTCCACGAACAGCTTGGCCAGCTTTTGGAAAATATCGGCAAACTGACGGGTTTGCTTGGCGTTTAGACCGAGTTTGCCAGCCAGTTCACGACCTTGATAAGCCTGTGCGCCGATCAGCGGATCAATCACCATTTTCAGGATTTTTTCTGGGGTTTCGTGTGCCACGTCTTCGATGTTGACGCCGCCTTCGGTTGAGGCCATGAACACCACTTTACGGGTGGCACGATCAACCACCGCACCGAGGTACAGTTCATCGGCGATGTCTACTGGCAGATCGACCAAAATCTGATTGACCGGCTGACCGCTGGCGTCGGTTTGGAAAGTGACCAAACGTGTACCGAGCATTTTTTCGGCAAATTGTTCGACTTCGTCAAGTGATTTGACCAGCTTCACACCACCCGCTTTACCGCGACCACCGGCATGGACTTGCGCTTTGACCACATACACATCACCACCGATTTTTTCGGCAGCAGCACGGGCTTCGGCGGGTGTACTAGCCACAATACCCGTAGTAACAGGCAAACCATATTGCGCAAACAGTTGTTTGCCTTGATATTCATGTAGATTCATGGGTTTTCCTTGTCATCCCCAAGTGCATCAAAAAAACTGCCGAGGATCAACTCGGCAGATTTCGCTTATTTACGTTTGCGTTGGATCGCGTGAATTGCACGACCATCCACTGCAAGCGCCGCTTCATGTACCACTTCCGACAGGGTCGGATGGGCAAAGGTCATCAGTTGTAGATCTTCGACACTCGAGACAAACTCCAGCGCGATCATGCCTTGATGCACGATGTCACCGGCATTTGCGCCGATCACATGCATGCCGAGCAGTCGGTCAGTCTTGGCATCAGCGACAAATTTGACAAAACCAGCCGTTTCGTTGGCGGCTAGCGCACGACCATTCACCGCCATCGCAAATTGGCCGGTTTTGACCTCAATGCCTTTGGCAACGGCTTCTTGCTCATTGAGGCCGACCCACGCCACTTCAGGACTGGTGTAAATCACCCCGATGATGGTGTCATAGTTGATTTGCGCCGCATGACCATGAATACGCTCAACGGCCATGACGCCTTCTTCCATCGCCTTGTGCGCCAGCATTGGCCCACGTACCAAATCACCAATCGCATACACGCCCTCGACCGAGGTCAGGCATTGCTGATTCACGTCGATCAGACCACGCTCAGTCAGCTTGATGCCGCTGTCATCCGCCAGCAGACCTTCGGCATAAGCCTTACGGCCAACACAGACGATCAAACGGTCAAACTGCGCAATTTTGGCGTCTCCGGCTTGGTCATAGCTGACATTCACACCATCTGCCGTCAATTCTGTGCCAGAAACTTTTGCGCCAAGCTGGATATTTAAACCCTGTTTTTTCAGGATTTTCTGAGTTTCTTTCGCCAGTGCTTTGTCCAGCATCGGCAAAAACTCATCCATCGCTTCAAACACAGTGACTTCACTACCAAGCCGCCGCCAGACCGAACCCAACTCCAGCCCGATCACGCCCGCACCAATCACGCCCAAGCGTTTTGGTACGTCAGTAAATTCCAATGCGCCGGTCGAATCGAAGATGCGATCTTGATCGACCACCGCAACCGGAATATTAATCGGCACAGATCCTGTCGCCAAAATCACGTTTTTGGCTTGAATATCTTCGGCGGCCGAGCCATCGAGCGGGCTAAATTCGACCACTTTATTGGCCTTCAGCTTACCCGTGCCTTGCAACCAGACGATGCCATTGCCTTTGAGCAATGCAGCCACGCCAGAAGTCAGACCATCGACCACTTTGTCTTTACGCGCCAGCATGGTCGCGATGTCGATGCTGACCTCGCCGGTGCTGATACCATGCACCGCCAAATCATGCTGAGTCGCTTCAAAACGATGCGACGAGTCCAGCAGCGCTTTCGAGGGAATACAGCCGACGTTTAAACAGGTGCCGCCGAGCGCAGGTTTGCCTTTATGTACACGCTTTTCGATACACGCGACGCTCATACCGAGCTGCGCGGCACGAATTGCGGCTTCATAGCCACCAGGGCCGCCGCCAATCACAACCAAATCAAATTGTTGGGACATACGGATATGCTCCTATTGTCCTAAAAAGTCAAAAAACCACCCCACATCGACGATGCAGGGCAAAAGCTTTACAGATCCAGCAACAACAATGCTGGGTCTTCGATCAGGTCTTTGATCGCCACAAGGAAGCTGACCGCTTCTTTGCCATCAATCAGGCGATGGTCATACGACAATGCCAGATACATCATCGGCAAAATCACCACTTGGCCATTCACCGCCATTGGACGGTCTTGGATTTTATGCATCCCCAAAATCGCAGTCTGTGGCGGATTCAGAATCGGAGTCGACAGCAACGAACCGAACACGCCGCCATTCGAAATGGTAAATGTGCCGCCGGTCATGTCTTCGATGCCAAGCTTACCGTCACGGGCTTTTTTGCCGTATTCCAAGATGGTTTTTTCGGTTTCGGCCAGATTCAGGCGGTCAGTATCACGCAATACGGGCACGACCAAACCACGCTCACTCGACACGGCCACGCCAATATCATAGTAGCCGTGATACACGATATCATCACCGCTGATCGACGCATTCACGGCTGGGAAGCGCTTGAGGGCTTCGGTGGCGGCTTTCACGAACATCGACATAAAACCTAAACGCACACCGTGACGCTTTTCAAAGCGCTCTTGATAGTTCTTGCGCAGATCCATCAGCGGCTTCATGTTGACTTCGTTAAAGGTGGTCAACATCGCGGTTTCTTGGCTGGCCGACAGCAGACGCTCGGCTACACGCTTACGCAGACGGGTCATTGGCACGCGCTTCTCAACCCGCTCACCAATCGCCAGTGACAGTGGTACTGCGGCAGCTGGTGTTGCAGCAGGCTTAGTACTCGGAGTATGGTTGGCCACATCTTCTTTGGTGATGCGACCACCACGGCCACTGCCTTGTACATCGGCAGGATTAAGGCCTTGTTCGGCAACTGCTTTACGCACTGCTGGACTTTGATCAGCAGTGGAACTGACGCTACTGGCTGCGACTGGCGCAGCAGCCACATCAGCGACCGGCGTAGCAGTTGCTGCTGGTGTGGCTGCCGCACTGCCCACTTCAAACATGGCGATCACTTCGTTAGACAGTACGGTGTCACCTTCAGCTTTGGCAATGCTGGTCAGCACGCCGTCGGCAGGTGCAACCACTTCAAGCACCACTTTATCGGTTTCGATGTCTGCGATGACTTCATCGCGTTTGACCGCTTCGCCAACTTTTTTGTGCCATGCTGCAACAGTGCCATCAGCGACTGATTCAGGGAACACGGGGGCTTTAATTTCAACGGCCATCTTAGGCATCTCCTTGCTGTTCTGTGGTGATACCCAACGCATCTACAATTAATGCAGCTTGCTGACGGGCATGTAAGCTGGGTGAGCCACACGCGGGGGCTGCCGAAGCAACACGTCCGGCGTAGCGCACTGGAATACTCGGTAACACGTCATGTACGGTGCTGTAGAGCAACGGTGCAATAAATGACCATGCGCCTTGGTTTTGTGGTTCTTCTTGACACCATTTGACCATATTGGCGTTTGGATACTGCGCCAACACCTCATGCAAGCGCGCTTCTGGATACGGATAAATCTGCTCGACCCGCACAATCGCCACCTGATTCAGACCCAATTCGCGGCGTTTTTCGAGCAGGTCGTAATAGACCTTGCCGCCACAAATCACGACCCGCTCAACGGCCGCTGCATCCACTGGGTCGATCTCGTCGATCACCGTTTGGAAGCGACCTTCGGCCAACTCAGACAACTCAGACGTGGCGAGTTTATGCCGCAGCAAACTCTTCGGCGACATGACAATCAGTGGCTTACGGATTGGACGCACTGCTTGACGACGCAACAGATGGAAAATCTGTGCAGGGGTAGTTGGGGTACAGACCTGCATATTTTCTTCAGCGCACAGTTGCAAGAAGCGCTCCAAGCGTGCTGACGAGTGCTCAGGCCCTTGACCCTCAAAGCCGTGTGGTAACAGCAAGGTCAAACCACAGACCCGTTCCCACTTGGTTTCGCCACTACAAATAAACTGATCAATCACCACCTGCGCACCGTTGGCAAAATCACCAAACTGCGCTTCCCAAATGATCAAGCCATGTGGAATCGTGGTGGCATAACCATATTCAAAGGCCAACACCGCCACTTCTGACAGCAGCGAATCGTACAAAGCAAGTCGTGGCTGATTCGGCTTGACATGCAATAGCGGCGTATAGCGACTGCCATCGACCTGATTGTGTAGCACCGCATGCCGATGTGAAAACGTGCCACGACCGACATCTTGACCGGTTAAGCGCACCAGATAGCCATCATCCAGCAAGCTGGCATACGCGAGCGTTTCGGCAGCGCCCCAATTCAGTGGCATTTCGCCGGTCTGCATTTTTAAGCGATCTTCGATCACCTTGCCGACTTGCCGCTGCATCACAAAACCGTCAGGCAATTGCGCCATACCACGACCGAGTGCTTGCAGTTTGGAAAGTTCAACGCCGGTCGCCCAGTCATCTTGCAATTCGTGGCCAAGATAGGGAGTCCAATCGACGTGCAGACGTTTGTTTGGCTCAGTTACCAACGCATTGGCGACGTGTTCACCTGCCTCTAGCGCACTGCGATAATCCTCCACCATCGCATCGGCTTCAGCGCGATTGAGTACCGCAGCAGCAACCAATTTGTCGGCATACAAGGTACGCGTGGTGGGGAGTTTATTGATGACTTGATACATCAACGGCTGGGTTGCATTCGGCTCATCCGCTTCGTTATGCCCGCGACGGCGATAACAAAACAGATCAATCACAATGTCTTTTTTAAACTGTAAACGATAGTCCACCGCAAGCTGGGTAATAAACAGCACTGCTTCTGGAT
>JBAQKP010000187.1:0-10491 GCA_049301135.1 Moraxellaceae bacterium
CAGCTTCGAGTTCTTGCCAGCGGTCAACGACTGCGGCGGTAAACTCTGGGGATAGACGGGCGACGACAACTAGGCTGTCGCGCTTGTTCAGCAGGAAGCACTTGTAAGTGTTGCCGCGATGCTCAAAAGTTGACCGCTGAATTTCAGCGGTTAAAATATTGGCATCAATCAGGCTTTCAATGACCACAGTGACGTTCTTGTGATCTTTCTGGCACATGCTGGCAATCTCGCGACTGCTCATCGTTTGGTTTGGTGTTGCGCTCATCAGCATATTCATGCTTTAATCCTCATCAGGTGTTGCAACCTTTGGTTGCTTTGGAAAATGCTCTCGACCGCTAATCGAGAGCGACACGAACCCCGTTAGGAAACTGACGGGGTTTTTGTTTGTGGTTCAGAAACTTTCAGCTTGCTATCGCTGAGTGATTGAATGCGGTACTGCTGCAATAACGGCGGCTCACGCCCCCACTGACTTACAGCCCCATCTGACAAATTTAGAATTCTTGCCAGTTTGGTCGCGCTACCCGCCCACTTAATTGCTTGTTGCTTGGTCATGGATCATAGCTCCCTATCGCTTAATAACTTTAGCAAGCTAAATATATTGATGCAAGTGTTTAAATCATGCTAAATTGATTTTGTTTTAAGCTAGCTAAAGTATTGGAGCTAGGAAATGCTAATGATGACCAGAGAACAGCGCATCGCTATGGCGATCAGTCGCAGTGGTAAAAAGAAGGGCGTGATTGCTCAAGAAACTGGGATCAGTGCGGGTGCATTGAGCCAGTGGCTGAGTGGCGACACCAAAGCCATGAAGCCTGAAAACCTTGCAGCCTTCGCAAATTCGACGGGCGTTCGCATGGAATGGATAGCGACAGGTGCTGGCGCAATGCTCAAGCCAAATCGGGATATTCGCGCCTTGGATGGCGTAGAATTGACTGTATTAGCGGGCAGTCAGTACCCGATACACAAGGAGATTGTTTTGGAAACGGGAGGGAGAATGATTCAAAAAACAGACAAATCTGCCTATATTTCAAGGGATACCCTTGAGCGTGTAGGCGCAGACCCCGAGAGCATCGAGGTTGTCGAATTCGAAAACGACAGCATGATGCCCTTGATTCAGCCGAAAGCCTTAACCGCCTTCGATATGTCTAAAAAACAGATCAGAAGTGGCAAGATTTACGCGCTGGATCATGGTGGGATTTATCGCATTCGCAAGGTTGAGGTGCTGCCCAATGGGTATAAACTGATTGCCTTGAATGCTGATTACAGGGATGAGGAGTATTCAAAAGAGACGTTCGAATCGTCGTTTGACGTGAAGGGCTGGGTGTGTTGGTGGGAGAATTTTGCAAGCTGGTAGCACCGGCTTGTGTAAGAAGGCCGCCCTGTCGCGGCCTTTATATTGCCCGATAACTTTAGCTTGCTAAAAAATAACTGTATAAATGATTGACTGCTAAATTTTAGCTTGCTAAAGTAAAGACTCCAAAGCATAACCGCCCGTAGCACGGCACAGGAGCAACACATGAACGCAATCGTAAGCATCACCCATGCACTTGAGCCAATCGCTCATACAGTCGCACCAAAATTCACCGTCGAGGTTGACTACCCGACCGCTCAAATCACCGTAGAAATGCCAAATAACACACTCGTGTACAGCGTAGACCTCGACCACGAAAACCAAGGCCGCTACGACTCAGACAGTCTTGATCTGTGTGTATCGGTTGACAAGAACTGCACCGTGACCGCGTACGACGAAGAAGGCGATGTCGTGTACGAAACCATGATCAAAACCCCTGATTGGATTCACAGCGATGCTGTTGTGGCAATCGAAAAAGCCCTCACCGCTTGCGAATACTAAAACCAAAGCCCGCTACGGCGGGCAACCAATCAGGGAGAGGGACATGGGCATTCACATTGAAATCATCCAAGCCAAGCGCGTAGGCGACACTGTGAAATACGGCCAATACGTTGGCCAAGTCTTAGAAATGAAAGGTTACGACGCACTGGTTGAGTTTAAAAAAACCGGCTCAGTGCAATGGATCGAAACCTGCTACCTGACCGTGATTCGGAGTGCAGCATGAACGAATACGAAAAACTAGCCGAGCAACTCGGTGACATCGCGGTAGAGCTGCACGGTAACGACTACCGCACGTTGATTGCAGCCAAAACGCTGCTGCTGAAATTGTCGGTAGATCATGACGCACTGTGCCAAGACTGGCACGACACCCAAGCCAGCCTTGAAGCGAGTGTGCGCGCATGAACGTATTCATCGAAATCTTAAACATGATCGGTTGCGCTGTGGTCGGCGCACTGATCGGCTTTTTCATTCTTGTACCGTTTTTGGGAGTTGCGTGATGAACGCCGCCCAAGAGATTGAGCAAATCATCCAAGTCTTGTCCGTGTGCCAAGACCCGCAACAAATCACCGAGCTTGAGCAGCGTTTGGCTGAATTAGGAGAGAGCCATGAATAAATCAGACGACATCAAAGAACTGGCAACCGCACTGGCAAAGGCACAGAGCGAAGTCGAGAACGCCAGCAAGTCGAGCGCAAACCCACACTTCAAATCGAAGTATGCCGACCTTGCTGAGATCCTGAACACCGTCCGCCCCGTGTTTTCGTCACACGGGATTGCGATTGTGCAAATGCCGTCATTTGCGGATGGCAAGGCCAGCGTAGAAACCCTGCTAACACACAGCAGCGGCCAATGGATCAGCAACACATGCAGCGCACCAGTGGGCAAGCAAGACGCGCAAGGCGTTGGCAGTGCAATCACTTATCTACGCCGCTACTCGCTTGCTGCATTCGCTGGCGTGGCTCAGGAGGATGATGACGGCAATAGCTCAATCGGCAAGCAGCCACAGCAGACACATGCACCCAAGCCAGTGAAGTCAGCCATGCCAGACGAAGCCCTGCCGACCGCGATTCAGGCGGTGCAATCTGGCAAGTTCACAGTGCAGAAAGTGTCTGAGAAATATGCGCTCAGTGAATCGCAGCGTCAGCAACTGATTGCAGCCGAAACCCAAGCACTGGCAGAAATGGCATGACCAAGTTCCGTTGTTCTTCATTGAGCAAAATCATGACCAAACCCCGCTCAGGCGGGGGACTGTCTGAGACTGCAAAGACCCACGTTAAGCAGTTGGTGATTGAAAGTGTCTATGGCTTTGGCCGTAGCATCAGCAACAAATACACCCGCAAAGGCCAGATGATGGAAGACGAAGCTATTTCGTCAGTCGGCCTAGTCACTGGTGATTTTCTGTTTAAGCACGAAGGCCGTGTTGAAAACGACTTTATCAGTGGTGAATGCGACGTACTGCTACCAAACAGCATTGTCGATACCAAATGCAGTTGGTCGGCCGACACCTTTCCTTGGTTCAAAGATGACGCTGTAAAGGCTGTCAAAGAATCAGGCTATGACTGGCAAATGCGCGGCTATATGTGGTTGTACGACCGTCCAGCCGCCGAAGTGGTCTATGTGCTACTGCCCACACCTGTTGAACTACTGGGCTTTGGTGACGACCCGTATGACCACACCACACGGGTCGAAGGCATCCCGCTGGAGCGACGGATTCAGCGCGTGCGTGTTGAGCGTGACGCGGATTTAGAACAGCAGATCGCGGAAAAGGTAGCACTGGCGCGCGACTACATGACCGAACTGTATAGCGAACACCCCCACTTTTTTGGAGAGTAAAACATGCCGAACAATATCACTATCGTTGGTCGCTTGGGCAAAGATGCCGAACGCAAAACCGCAGGTAACACCCCGCTACTCGAATTCTCAGTCGGTGAAAACGTGGGCTTTGGTGATAAACAAGTCACCAACTGGTGGAAGTGTGCGCTGTGGGGCAAACAGGCCGAGGGTTCACTTGCTCAGTATCTGGTCAAGGGTGCGCAGGTTGTCGTGTTTGGCGAGGTCACACAGCGCAAGTACACCAGCGCAAACGGTGACGGTGTGAGCCTAGATATTCGGGTTCAGAGCGTGCAGTTGGTTGGCGAGAAACAAAGCGGCTCAGGCCAAACCAGCACACAGCCTGCACAGTATCAGCAGCAACGGACTGGCAACGGGCAGACGCTGAATCAGGGTTTTGCTGCACATCCTGCTGATACTGATGACGACCTTCCCTTTTGAGGTGTGCTATGCAAATCGCACTATTTGACGAAGCCCCGAAGCCTTACCACCGACCAGTCCAGCGACCAGCACCCAAGCCTGAGCCGATCAAGCCAGAGCCGTTGTTCGTGTCGAAGTTTCCACCTGCCCGCGCCCGCTATCGCAACCCAGACGACCACAGCCAGACATGGACGGGTCGCGGTAAGCCGCCGGAGTGGTTGCAAGCCAAGCTCGACAACGGTGCGCAGCTTAGTGACTACCGCATCAAAGCCTAACCCCACACAGCCCCGCGCTGGCGGGGCAAGGATGACGTGATGAATTTTGAACAGATGAAAAAAGACCCAGTGCTAAAAGTTGCACTGCACATGATGACCGTGACAAAGCTGCAAGATCAACTTGAAAAAGCAGTGCAAACGATGCCGACTCTCGCACCGGTCAAAAATCATGGATTAAGCGCATCTAAGATTGCGCAGGAAAAATCCGAGTGGCTTGCCGCAATGCACCTGAACCTATTTGGTCGCGTGTATTGCGAAATCGCTGGCGAGGTTGGCTTTGATAAAGCTGACGAACTCATTAAAGAGTGGGTGGATTTTATGAAGCAACTGAATGACAGCGCGGATGCAGCGGAGGCATTGAAATCATGACCAAGAAAACCCCAAAACCAACCCCCGCCCACATGCAAAAACTGGCCGATCTGATGGATACGCGGCCAGAGGGTGTGTCGCTGCGGCAGGCACAAAACACGCTATCTGTCAGCCCGACGCTGGCCAAAGCTGCACTGATTGAGATCGGAGCAACTGAGGTCGATGGTAAGTGGGTGTTTGAGCCCGAGAAAGACGATGCAACGCTTGAGGAGATCGGAAACTTTGTGAGTCAGCCCAAGGTTGACAAGCCGACCCAAGCCGAAATAGACGCTTGCTCGGACACATGCGCCGCCAATATCTGCGGAGCGTTAAACGTCTGCTTTATGGATAAAGCACCGGTTGAGCCCGAACCAGCCACCAAATCCAACTTTGCCCTAGCACTCGAAGCCGAGCGCCAGCGGGTTTTTGACGCTGTGGCAATTGGTGGTACTGCTGAGCGTCTGGCCGAGTTGACCGGACTGCATGTTGATGACGTGCAGCAGCACTTGGATGCGTTGATTGTGGACGGTGCGATCTATCAAAAGCCGATCATTGTGGCGATGAGTTATGGGGTGATCTATGACTGCTTGGCTTGAGTTTGATTTAGACGCCGACGAAACCGGCGATGATATGGATGGAGGGCTTGAGCTGTGATAGCAGCGATGGACAAAGAGCTATTGCGCACGAAAGACATCGAGGTGTATTGTGGCATCAGCCGCACTACACTGTGGCGCAAGATTAAAGATGGGGCGTTTCCAGAAGGTTCAAAGATTGGCGGACTGCTGTTCTGGCGAAAGTCAGCAGTGGACGAATGGATCGCTCAAAACACCGAAAACAACAAGCCCCAGTGATGGGGCTTTATATTTTTGCGGTATTGATTGCGGTAAATGACGATTTTAAAATAAAAATAATCAACATATATAATCATATAACAATCGAATGCGAGTCCCGCCGAGCGCACCATAAAAAACAGGAGCATCGCGCTCCTGTTTTTTATAAACGACAACATATCAGCTCATGGGCTTTAACGCACCCACTTTGGCATTTTCACGTTGTGCCACCTCACGCGCTGCCAGACGACGGAACCACAGCGTGACCGCTGAACTGGTCAACACAATAAACAGCGAATACAGCACCGGCACTAACAGCACCTGCTGCTGCATGTCACCACTGAAGGTGAGTGTGACGATCAGTACGCCGAGTGGCCCATTTTGAATGCCGGTTTCCAGCGCGATTGTGCGGCTACGACTACTGTCCTGCTTCAGTAACCGAGATAGCCCATAACCCAATAGCATGCCAATCAAGCCCAAGCCAATCACTGCAAAATATACCGAAAAAGGGGTTTGACCCAGTAATGCATAATTGCGTGGTACCCATGTCACCACGAGGAATAAAATCACCACGATTCCGAGCATACTGCCGATCAACTCAATACTCGCACCGATGTTTGGGTTTACCTTACGCAAGATCATTCCAATCACGGTTGGCACTAGCAGCACCACCAGTACCTGCGCCACGTTGGCGGCTGGAATTTTAAAATCACCGGAGATACCGGATAACCCTGAATAAAACTCTAGCAGCAATGGCACGGCCAGCAGCGCCACCAGTGAGGAAATACTGGTCATCATAATCGACAGTGCCAGTACGCCTTTACTAAAATAGGTAAAAATATTCGAGGTCGTGCCACCGGGCATACACCCCATCAGCAGCAAACCCATCGCCAGCGCGGGCGGAAGCCCCAAAATCAACGCCAAGCTAAACGCCAAAAATGGCATAATGCCGTACTGACACAGCAGCCCGACCAGCACACCTTTGGGCTTACGGAACGCAATCAAAAAATCGCGATAGGTCAGTGACGCGCCCATTCCCAGCATGATGACCATCATCATCAAGCCTAACAGTTTGGTTTCAAAATCTGTCAGCATGTTCGTCTCCGCTTAGGTCAAGATGCTTTGGCCGAAAATTCGGCTTTGATTTCTGCTTTAAGATCCTTACGCAGAATCTTGCCAATCGGTGACTTGGGTAGGTCATCGCGAAACACAATTTCTTTGGGGATTTTGTAGCCGGTCAGCACCGTTCTACAATGTTCGATGATCGTTTGCGGATTGAGTTCGCCCTCAAACTCAGGATTTTTGACCACATACGCGCGCACCGCTTCGCCAGACTTTGTGTCAGGCAGGCCGACCACAGCCACCTCGAGTACACTGTCCAGCATGCCAATCGCATCTTCGACTTCATTGGGATACACGTTAAAACCGGACACCAAAATCATGTCTTTTTTACGGTCAACAATTTTAAAGTAGCCCTCCTCGTCCATCACCGCAATATCGCCAGTGGCCAGCCAACCGTCTTGAATCGCCAAGGCAGTTTCATCGGGTCGCTGCCAGTAGCCTTTCATTACTTGTGGACCTTTGATCAAGAGTTCACCAGCTTCGCCGACTGCGGCAGGCTGTCCATTTTCAAGCACCAAGCGAATCTGCGTATGCGGTGCGGGAATCCCAATCGTGCCAGCTTTAGCCGCTGCACCGAGTGGATTAAAACTGACCACCGGCGAGGTTTCGGTCAGGCCATATCCTTCTGCAATCGGCGTATTGGTGACGGCTTGCCACCGTTTTGCCACCGCCTGATGCAGTGCCGTACCGCCAGCCACCGAGGCTTTCAGCGTTTTGGGTGGATAGGCGACAAACCACTCTTCGTTGAGTAGCGCGTTGTATAGGGTATTCACACCGGTAAACCATGTGATCGGATAGTTTTCGATGGCACGTTGTAGGTTTTGGATCGGTCGCGGACTTGGGATCAAGATATTGCGGGCACCAATACTATAAAAGCCCAGTAAGTTCACCATAAACGCAAAAATATGGTACAGCGGCAGAGCGGTCAGCACACACTCAGTCCCCTCTTCCATGTGACTACCGGTCATCGCAAACATCTGCTGAATGTTAATCAGGATATTGTCGTGGGTCAGCATCGCGCCCTTGCTGACACCAGTTGTGCCACCGGTATATTGCAACACCGCGACCTGCTCGCCACTGATATGTTCCCAGTAGATTTTGGCATCGCCAGTTCCTAGGGTTTGCCGACCTTGATACAGTGCAAGTTGTAGTCGGACATGTGGCACCGTAATAGGTGGCAATACCTTACTCCAGATCTTCTGCACACCACGTACGATGGTTTGCGGAATTTTTGGGAAAAACTCTGGCACTCCGGCAACAATCACATGCTCTAAGCCCGTCGCCGCCATGACCTCGGGCAACTTGTCGGCAAACATATCGACGATCACCAAGGCTTTAACATCAGCATCAATAAACTGATGAATCATCTCGGCGGTGGTGTAGAGTGGATTGGTATTCACCAGCACGCAGCAGGCTTTAATAATCCCAAATGCAGCCACCGCGTAACTCAGACTGTTCGGCAACTGAATCGCAATACTGCTGCCTTTGGGTAAACCTAGCGTTTCACGCAGATAACCGGCAAATGCATCAGACAATTGATCAATCTGTGTGAAGCTGAGTGAGCCATTCATCCCATTCGGCACAACGCAGGTAAACGCCTGCTGATCGGCATAAGTTTGGCTCGACTGGCTCACCAAATCTGCCAAATTCCGAAATCGCTTCGCGGGAAGTTCGGGCGAGATGCCCGCACGTTGATAGGCGGCGTGCCACGGCAAGGCAGGCGTGTTGTGGGGGTCATGCTGACTCGTCATTGCTATTTTGCTCCCTGTGTCGTTACATATCCGTCGACTATTATTTTGCAGTGCCACATCAGCACTGACCGATTGGCACAGTCTATGTTGCACTCGCTTTGGCAATATAGCATGGCTGTATAAAATCTATTCAAGACTAGCCAGTGCAAAAGCCGTAGCGTTCACATAACACCTAAACTGTAAATGACAACAATACAGCTGTCGCCCGTATGATCATGCAACCCTGAACGACCAGTCTGCCAATCTTGCTTGTCATCTTAGCCAGATTCACCGATCATGCAGCCCGACAAACACCGCATTTTTATGGAGCTTTGCATATGACGCATAAATTTCAAATTCAGCATGACGTGTCTGAATTTAGCCTCGATAATTTTCGCACTGCGCTGGCCAATCCAGCCTTTCATGCCGAATTGGCTGAAAAACTACCCGGTACCAAAGTGGTGATTTCGCGTTCAGAGTGCATCGACAACGAGTATTACATGCAGCGTGAGCTGAACCTTGAAGCGAATATTCCGAAGCTTGCACAAAAATTCTTAAAAGACGCACTACGGATTAAACGGGTCGAAAACTGGAATCTGAACACCATGACGGTTGAGTTGACCTTTGTGCTGAACATGCCGGCCGAATTCCGCTGCCGTGGCAGTATCGTCCAGCAAGGTCAGCAGATGCTGTTTAAACAAGATTGGGAAGTCGATGTGCGGATTCCGTTGATTCATGGCGTGTTGTCACGGCATGCCGAGGAAGAAATCCGTCGTTTTAATACGATTGAGTCTGAGATTTTCCAGCAACTGCTGAAAAAATACGGCTAATTGTTTGTCATAGTCACGAACCGCCCGTCATCGCGCAGTCATCTGCTGCGATAACGGGTGAAATGACAACAGCACCTAAATCTGTCCTGCCCGAATCTGCCGATCCAACTGCTCTAGCCGCTCAATCGTGCCGACATCGACCCATGCCTGTTGCAACGGCTGACCACTGACCCGCCCTGCCTGCATCGCCGCGCGTAATAAAGGCGCAAGCGCACGCTTACCCGCCGCTAATCCCGCGAACAACTGCGGTGACAACAGACTGATCCCCGCAAAGGTTCGCTTGGCCTGCCCATCCGGTGCATCCGATAACACCTGCCCATCGGCTGCCAGATAAAAATCACCAGTCGGATGCTGCGGCGGATTGTCCACCAGTAACAGATGCGCCAGATTCTGGCCTAACTCAAGATCGACCAGCGCCGCCAAATCAAAGCGTGTCCACACGTCGCCATTGACCAATAAAAACGGCTGCTCACCCAACAGCGGCAACGCCTGAATAATCCCACCCGCCGTTTCTAACGGTTCTGACTCATGCGACCACAGAATCTGCACGCCAAACTGACTGCCATCGCCCAATACCTCGACCAAACGCTCACCCAGCCACGCGGTATTGATCACCACCTCAGTCACACCGGCAGCCGCCAGTGCGCGTAAATGCCAAACGATCAACGGCTGATCCGCGACAGCCAGCAAGGGCTTCGGCGTATGCAAAGTCAAAGGCCGCAAGCGTGTCCCCAAGCCTGCCGCCAGTATCATCGCCTTCATGGTTAGCCCTCAAACATCGACTGACTACGCGGCACACTGACCACAAACAATGGTACGACCCGATCACGCAGCCAATTGGCAAACGCCGATAGCTCCGGCTGTGCCTGACATTCTTTAACCAAATACGACAGCACCAACGGCAAATCATTCAAGTAGCCATGCTTGCCATCACGCTGACTCAAGCGCACAAAAATCCCCAACACCTTTAAATGCCGCTGCGCCGCCATCGCATCAAACCAATGCTCAAACTGCGCCAATGACACCTCGACCATCAGGCCGTTGATCTGCGCCCGCTGCCAATAGGTTTTGATCCAGCCTTTGACCTGCTCGTCCGGCCACTGCACATAGGCATCGCGCAGCAACGACACCAAGTCATAACTGATCGCACCGATCACCGCATCCTGAAAGTCAATCACGCCCAAACTCGGCTCATCGGCCAGCACCATCAGGTTACGGCTGTGATAATCCCGATGCACCAATACCTGCGGCTGTAACAG
>JBAQKP010000188.1:0-10001 GCA_049301135.1 Moraxellaceae bacterium
CTTTCAAACTGATCCAACACCTCCCACGTCTGCATCGGTTTGGCAATGCCTTTGAGGTGCAGCATGCCGCGCTCACGACAACTGATTTTATCGCGGATCAACAGGTAGGTATCATTTGAAATCAAAATCTCGTCAGGATTGGCGGCGGTTTGCAGGCGTGCCGCAAGGTTGGCATCACGGCCGATAATGGTGTAGCTCATCCGGCTGTTACTGCCGAAGTTGCCGACGTGACAATAGCCGGTGGTAATCCCCATCCGCACATGTAAACCGTCAAATCCCAATGCCTTCCATTTTTGCCGCAATAACTTATTTTCACGACGCATCGCAATCGCCATTTCGACGCAAGCCAAGGCATCGTTACGTGCCCCTTTACTGGTCGGATCACCGAAGAAAATCAACAGCGCATCGCCAATAAACTTATCAATCGTACCGCCGTATTTTTTGGCCAGATCCGACATATGCTCAAAATACGTGTTCAAAATAGTGGCCAGATCGTCTGGCAATAAGGTTTCTGATAGTTCGGTAAACCCCTGAATATCCGAGAAGAAAATTGTTAGTTTTTTACGTTTATTCTCAATTCGCGCATCGCGGTCGCCACGCAGAATCGACTGCCAAACCTGACTCGGTGCATAACGGGCGATTTTGTTGGCAACATTCATAAAATGTGTGGTCTTCGCCTGCGCCTCCACCAACTGTCGCTCGGCCAACTGAACCCGATGCCGCGCACCAACCAGCTCCACCACAACACTGATCATCAACGCTGCAATCGACACAATCGAGACCAAAATTGGTGTTTGTTGGATATCAGTGCCGCTATAGCCCAAAAAATAAGAGCTAATCAAGCTACTGGCGATCCCCAACACCAGCACGACCAACCAGCCAAACACCCCCGACACTGCCATCAACGACAGCAACAGCGTACTGGCAAACACCAGTGACGGCACAATCGAAAACTGAGTGATACTAATACACACGCCGACCAGCACTGCATCGAGCAAAATCGCCGGAAACGCCGAACGCTCTAAGCCAAAATGTCGATGATACAGCCACTGTAGGCGGGTCTGGAAAAACGGCCAGACCACCAAAACCGCGACCAAAAACAACACACGGCCATCCACGACCTGCGTGTGCAAACACACCAGCAAAATCACGATAAACAGTAAACTAGTAGAAACGCGCTCGTGGCGACCAAACAGCCGCACGGTGTCACGAAAGGAGTTAGAGACGCTGGCCATTACAATCCATATATGGTTTAACGCGTAGTGCTGATTGCAACATATGCTAGGCATCCCCCATCACGCAACCCAGATTGCGTGATTTGGCGGATAAATAAGCTAAATTAGCCCATTTTCCAGTCAAACGGCATATCGCCTTGACCGCGCAGCGCCAACATCAAGGTTTGACGCATGCGTGCTAGCACTTCATTGCTATACGGGGTGGCCGGTGTACCCCAGACTGGCTTCGGCCACACGAGGTCATTGCGATAGCGCGCGATGTGATGAAAATGCAACTGTGGCACCATGTTACCCAACGCGGCAACGTTCATTTTATCGGCACGAAATACCCGCGCCATTTGGCTCGACAACCAGCTTGATTCACGCAAAAACTGCTCTTGATCCGCCACCGACAATTCATATAACTCGGTTGCACCAGAGATGCGTGGCACCAGAATCAGCCACGGAAACTGCATATCGTTCATTAAGCGACAGGTCGACAACGGGAAGTCGCCCACTAAAAAGGTATCTTGGGCAAGCTGAGGGTGTAGGCTGAACATAGTCGTCCTGTGAGGTCGTAAAATCATACAAGTTGTCGATCTTAGCACAGGATCATGCCAGCGACAGCAGCCACAGGCCACTGCTCAGACAAAAGCCGACATCCTTTGCGGTTTTTATTCAAAACCGACTAAAACAACCGATTCATCCCGTTCAGTGCGGCAACCCGATAGGCCTCCGCCATGGTCGGATAGTTAAAGGTCGTCTGAGTAAAATAATGCAGCGAATTATGCTCGCCACTCAACATCACTGCCTGTCCAATATGCACAATCTCAGAGGCATTGGTACCAAAACAGTGGATCCCCAACACCTCAAGCGTTTCACGGTGAAACAAAATCTTCAGCATACCGACCGTGTCGCCAATAATCTGGGCGCGTGCCAAATGCTTAAAGAACGCCTGCCCGACTTCATAAGGCACTTTTTCTTGCGTCAGCTCTTTTTCGGTTTTACCAATCGACGAAATCTCAGGAATGGTATAAATCCCCGTCGGCACACTCACCCCCGGCTGTGCGTCGGTTTCTCCGATCATAAACGCCGCTGCCGCCCGTCCCTGATCGTAGGCTGCCGACGCCAATGACGGCCAGCCAATCACATCGCCCGCCGCATAGACATGCTCAACCACCGTCTGATAGCGCTCATTGACAGTGAGTTGGCCACGGCTATTGGCAGTTAAGCCAATCGTCTCCAAGCCCATCCCATCAGTATTGCCCGAACGGCCATTACTCCATAAAATCGCATCGGCTTTAATTTTTTTACCAGATTTTAAATGCAGTACCACCGCATCATCGAAGGTTTCTAAGCGGTCGATTTCTTCGTTGTTGCGGATTAATACGCCCAGTTCACGCAGATAATACGACAGCGCATCGGCGATTTCATCATCCAAATAACTGAGCAACTGCGGCTGATTATTAATCAACTCGACTTTATAACCCAAGCCGACAAAAATCGACGCATATTCACAACCGATCACCCCTGCGCCATAGATAATAATTTTTTGAATCGGATAATCCAACGTTAAAATCGAATCGCTGTCAAATACCCGCTCGTGGTTAAAGTCCAACTCTTTGGGATGAAAAGGCCGGCTGCCAGTGGCGACCACCAATTGCTTAAAGCCGATTTTTTCGTAACCACCGTCATTCAGGTGTACGGTCAGATGATGCGCATCGTCTAACACTGCGACCCCATGATGCACATCAATATGATTACGCTCATAAAAACGCGTGTGCGTTTCGACCTGTTGTTCAATCACCTTACGCGCATTTTGTAGAATCGTGGTCAGCGGCACATGCTTCCATTCGCCGATTTTTTGAAATAATGGATCACGTTGATAGCGAATCAGGTTATAGACCGTCTGGCGTAATGCCTTGCTTGGAATCGTCCCGACATGGGCACAGTTTCCACCGACTTGGGCGCGCTGATCGACCACACCGACATGATAACCAGCCTTGGTCAGCTTCATCGCGGCGGCCTCTCCAGCAGGCCCCGCCCCAAGCACGACCGCATCATAGTCAAAACGTGGCTCTGTTGGCTTCTTTTTACGCGGCATCGCTCAGCTCTCTATCGAATCCAGATGAAGTCTGATTGTACGCCGATTTAGATGACAAACGATTATCCAAAGGTCGCCTACTATTCAACAAAACGATAAGTCGACACACATCAACGCTCAACGAGCATGCTCATACCCAAAAAAAGGAGTCTCATCCGAAACCGGATAGACTCCTACCTTTGCAAGAACTGCTCAACAAGGCTGACGCACTTCTCGCTATTCGAAAGCATCCCATACGACAGGTGTATTGGCACTGACGTCTCGTGCTAGTTTTTTGCCAAGAATATCGTCCGAATATTTTGGAGCCAAACCAAAACCAGGCCGAACGCTTCTAAAGCTACCCGCATCAATTACCTCACCTTGTTTGAGGTCTTTAATAAAGTACAGTGAACGCCGGAATTGTGCATTACCTTGTTCGCTAGACTTACGGCCATAGTCTATATTTCCTAGTGCAGCCCAAGCGGTATATGCATTTTTGCACAACTGCTCTAACTCTAAAGGCTCCAGCGAGAAACTATCATCTGGCCCACCGCCAAGACGATTTAATGTAAAGTGCTTTTCGAGTACACAAGCACCCAAAGCCACACTTGCAATCGCAGTTGTATTGTCTAACGTATGATCTGACAAACCGGTAAAACAACCAAACCGGTTTTGCATATCAACCAAAGTTTTTAGGTTGTAATCCGCTGCCGGTGCCGGATAGCCACTCACGCAGTGTAGGATGACTAACTCTTTGCAACCAGCCGACCTTGCCGCATCCACTGCTTCTTGGATCTCTTCGTCGTTTGCCATACCCGTAGAAATAATCATCGGCTTGCCAGTACGAGCAACGTACCGAATCAACGGTAAATCAATCGCTTCAAACGAAGCGATTTTGTAAGCTGGCGCGTTAAGTGACTCCAGTAGATCCACCGCTGTTGTATCAAAAGGAGAGCTAAATATCGTAATCCCCACCTCCTTTGCATACTCAAACAAAGGCGCATGCCACTCCCACGGCATATGCGCTTCGTCGTACAGATCATAGAGTGTACGACCATCCCATAAACCGCCTTCTATTCTAAAATCGGGCAAGTCAGAGTTTAGGGTAATGGTGTCTGGGCGATAGGTTTGTAGCTTGACCGCATCTGCACCCGCAGCTTTAGCAGCGGCGATAATTTTGCGAGCAGTATCAATACTGCCGTTATGGTTTGCCGAAATCTCTGCAATCACATATGGAGGATCGCTTTCGGAGATACGACGACCTGCAATCGAAATCGGTGTATTAATGCTCATTTTAAACCCTCAGTGTTTTGTTTCCATTCAGTATGCAGTAGGCCAAAACGAATCACATCGACGAAACTACTCCCGTCATAGTGCTGATCACGCAAGATGCCTTCTCTTAAAAAACCGAGACGCTCATGAAAGCCGATTGACCTCTCGTTAAATGCCAGCGCCTCTCCACACACTTTATGCACATTCAGCGTATTAAACGCGTGCTTTAACACGCAATAACCCAGATGACGACCGGTGCCACGTGGCGCGTATGGCGCAAGATAAAATCCCCAGTCTGCTATTTTTCCATCACTTGATATGGACAGATTGGCAAAACCAAGCGGCTCTTGCTGCTCTTCATAAACCAATAGACATTTTTTAGGGTTTGTGAGCGCCGAATAAAACCATCGCACATGCTCATCAAAGCTAATTTCATGCTGGGTATACATGAATCGCCGCACATCGTCGTGATTTCGCCAACTGAGCAACATGTCTAAATCTTTTGATTCTGGCACTCTCACAGACCGGTCTAAACAGAGATCAAGCAACTCCATTTTTACTCTCCAAGGCAGAAAAAACCCGTTCAGCACCCAAACCATCTACCAAATCGCTTGAGGTTTTACCCATCTCTTGCAGGACATTGGGCTGGCTGAAATACTGAATGGCTTTGGGCAGATTTGATTCGATTTTGGCGATATCGCCAATAATATAGGCTGCGTTCTCTTTGGCCAACGCATCGGCACCATCGACTTGGTTATCAGCCAAAATCACAATGGCTGTCGGCAACCCCATACAGCAGCGCTCCCACGACGTGGATCCCGCAGCACCAATCGCAAGATCATGCTGCAGCATCAACTCTGCCATATTGGACACATTGGTTAAGATTGAAATCTCAAAAGAAGCGTGCGATTTAAAATCTTGAATCTCTGGAAGGTTTTTAGAAAGCGCGCCCAATACCACTGTCACCTGAAATGAGCTGCACGATTGTAGTTGATTGAGCGTTTTTAGGACTATTAAGGTTGCATTGAATTGATCTACGCCCCCCATGGTAATCAAAATATTTTTGATGTTGTGCGTGCTTAGTCTGCGCTCCAAAGACTGCCTTCTTAAGCTCACAAACTCAGGGCGCAACAAGCCGTACCGAGTGCCACACAATAAAACAGTATGTGCAGGGGTCAAACCTGAATATTCACTAGCTTGTCGATTCAGCGTCTGATCTAACAGAACATCACAGTCATGTTGACGATCAACCAAATCATCAATCACCATGATCTTACAGTGTGCCAAGCGCTGTATAGACTCCCACTGAACATCTAATGCATAATGATCAACGATCAACCAATCTGGCGCAATCTTCAGCAAGATCTGTTTGGTTTCTTCAGCATCTTTTTGCCAGTCGCAACCTAACCAAGCTTGATGCCCTGTTTTGCCGTCACTTTCGAGTGGCGTATTTTTGCTCAGCGCGAACACCTGAAAGCCCTTTGAGGCAATATGTTCAATTAAGTGACCCTCATGTGGTCGACACACAAACAGACACTGCCACCCTTTTTCAGCAAGTTTTGAGGCCAGTGTTAAACAGCGCATAATATGCCCACTGCCGATTTGCAACGAAGCATCTGCGCGAAAGACCGCTTTCATTGGGCGTGAGTTTCCATTTGTATTGCCTTAAACAGCCATTCGGCACGTAGCCAATCTTCTGGCGTATCAATATCCTGCACCCGATGGCGAGGAAGAATGACTGGGACAGAGCCCTCGCCAAAAATAGGTCGAGCCTCTAGCCAAGCTGTCGCTGTACCCCAGTAAAACTGCCCTGCATCATGATAAGCCTCAACCAAATCCTGCGACCTCGTGGCCTCATAACGGTGATCAAACATCTGAACGCGGCCATTTTCGAGCAAGTGAATTGCTCTTTGAATTGGAAACGCGTAACTGGTGACTGCAAAGGCATAGTCACATTCATGCAGCAACAGACTGTCTAAGCCACGCTGTAGGTCTTCATGCTGAATAAAGGGTGCTGTAGCATAGATACAGCAGACCGTATCAGGGGTTTGACCACGCTGAACAAACCAATCTATTGCATGCTGAATCACGGGAATGGTACCCGCGTGGTCATTTGATAAGTCGGCTGGACGCACAAACGGAACCGTAGCTCCGCACGCCCTCGCCACATCAGCAATCTCTGCATCGTCCGTTGATACAACGATCTGATCAAATCGACCGCTTCGTAGCGCCGCCTCTATTGACCATGCAATCATAGGCTTTCCCTCAAAAAGCTTTATGTTTTTTCGAGGAATACGCTTACTTCCGCCACGGGCAGGGATTACTGCTAAATTCATATCACACACTCGATCTGAGGGGTTCAAGCCAATTAAGCATGCTTGCCCCTAAATAACACCTGAACCAATATCAATCGATTGAAAAAATTGCTGCAAAGACTATTCCTATGCAAAAACTGGTTCAGGTTTAGGCCAATTTGATCAGTATCAAGAAGCCAAAATATCACTCAAAACACGCACGACGGTATCTTGCTGCTCAAATGAAAGCGTCGAATACATCGGCAAACTAATCGCTTCTTGATAATACTGCTCAGACTCTGGATAGTCTCCGGCACTAAAACCCATCTGCTTATAAAACGGTTGCAAGTGAACTGGAATATAGTGCAGATTTACACCAATTCCGCCTTTTCGCAACGCATCAAAAACCTCAACGTGAGTCTTTTCGATTTTGTTAAGGTCAAGTCTGATCACGTACAAGTGCAGACCTGAGTACGAATCAGCAATCTGAAACGGCAACGTGATCGGCAAGTCAGACAACAATTGGTTGTAACGATCAGCTAGAACATGACGACTTGCAATAAAATCATCGAGACGAGTCATCTGGCTGACTCCGAGTGCAGCTTGCAACTCTGTCATGCGGTAGTTGAACCCAAGGACAATCTGCTGATAGTACCACGCACCGTCTGGCTCATGCGTCATCAGACTAGGGTCACGTGTGATACCGTGACTACGCAACAACGCCATCGAGGCTGCAAGCTCACTGTCATTGGTCAGTGCCATGCCGCCCTCAGCGGTCGTGATGATCTTCACCGGATGAAAGCTAAAAATCGTGATGTCACTATAAGCACAGTTGCCAATAAAGGCGCCTTTATACTTCCCACCAATCGCGTGTGACGCATCTTCGATGATCTTAAAGCCGTATTGCTTTGAGAGTGCGTGGATCTTATCCATCTCGCATGGCTGACCACACAGATGCACTGGAACCACAATCTTCGGAAGTTTACCCTGCTGTTGAGCCACGATTAGCTTTGCTTCTAGCTTCTCAGGACACATGTTGTAGGTGCGTGGATCGATATCGACAAAATCGACAGTCGCCCCACAGTACAACCCGCAGTTTGCAGAGGCCACAAAAGTCACTGGACTTGTCCACAAAATGTCTCCAGCACCCAGACCAAGAGCCAAGCAAGCCACATGCAACGCTGAGGTTGCACTATTCATGGCGAGGGCATGGCCGGCACCGACATGCTGGGCAACAGCGGCTTCGAATCTCGGTACCATTGGACCCTGAGTCAAAAAATCAGACTTCAGAACATCCAACACCATATCAATATCGGACTGATTGATATCTTGGCGGCCATATGGAATCATGTGTTAGATACTCCCGATCTTTGAACGATTTTTAGCAATCCAATCATTTAATGCTGCATCTGTCATCCATTCAGCGTTGTTGTCACTTGAATAGACAAAACCCTCTTCAACTTTTTTACCGTCTTTAATGCGCTTAGGACATACACCCCAGTCATTAATCACTGGCAAGATTTTGAAGTGCTCTGGGTATTCGTAGGTATAATAAGAGTCTTCTGCGCTAATCATCTGCTCGTGAAGCTTCTCACCAGGACGAATACCGACCACGACTTGTTTGGCATCGGGTGCGACAACACGCGCCAAGTCGGTGACTTTCATAGACGGGATTTTTTTGACATAAATCTCGCCGCCTTCCATGTCTTCAAAAGCATGCCAAACCAGCTCGACACCTTCTTCCAATGAAATCATAAAGCGGGTCATGCGATCATCAGTAATTGGCAGTTCGCCTTTGTCCATAATCGACATAAAAAATGGAATCACTGAACCACGCGAGCCCATCACATTACCGTATCTGACAACAGAAAAACGGGTCGCATCGTCTACTACTTCATTGTTAGCAGACACAAATAGTTTATCAGACGCTAGTTTTGTCGCACCGTATAGATTGATCGGGCTACTGGCTTTATCAGTTGACAAAGCAACGACGCCTTTTACTTTACGATCTAAACAAGCGTCAATCAGGTTCATCGCCCCGATTACGTTTGTTTTAACACATTCGGATGGGTTGTATTCTGCGGTAGGTACGATCTTGGTTGCGGCTGCATGCACCACATAATCGACACCATCTAGGGCACGAAGCAACCGCTCGCGGTCACGTACATCACCAATCAAAAACTGCACCCGAGGGTCGTTTTGATATTTTTTTGCCATATCCCATTGCTTCATCTCATCACGAGAATACACAATAACTTTTTTGGGATTGTATTTTGCCAGTGTCATTGGAATGAATGTATTCCCGAAAGACCCTGTGCCACCTGTAATCAGAATTGTACTACCTGATAACATACTTAAGCTCACTCTTAAAAACAAACCACGGATTAGATGCTAGCATGCATCGTTTGCATTAAAAATCACTGATGAAAAGCAATTTTTAGTGCTTGCACAAGCGCCTCTACAACACTGGCTTTATTGCCTAGCACGCTACCTTCCACATGCTGTATAGAATTATGCCATACATCTGTGACAGTGCCAGGCTTTTTACGCCAATGCAGTTCGGAGGAATTAGAAACCAAAAGTGTCGTGACTCCAACAGCGCCCGCCAACTCAACCACAGTCGTGGCAGGCGAGATCATCAGATCCATACAGCTCATGAGTGCGGCCACTCCCTCAAGATCATTAAACTGATCGAGCTCTGCAAAATGTATGATCTTGCCGGGATAACGCTCTTCAATCCATTGAAGCTCTTGACTACACTCATCATATTGAAAATTAACAAACTGGATAAAATCCAGCTCAAACACCGGAATCAGATCCTGTACTGACAAGTAATGCTCAGATCTCGAATAGGTGTTTAAACTACTGCGCCAACTGATCCCGACTAGGTGTTTGTCAGTTTTTGGGCGGAATGCCTCTGCCCAATAGGACACTTGGTTTGGATCAGGTAGTAAGTAGCCTAACCCTCTAAAGCTTTCATAATCGCCGACCACATCACCCAGAACATCGGTCACCAAAGTGACATATTCGGACTCATTAACTGTCTTAAACCCAGTATTATCCATAAAAATATGCAAATCCGAGCCTGGCAGCATATTATAGCTTTCACGGTTTTTGAGATTGTTTAGACTTCTGAGA
>JBAQKP010000189.1:0-3757 GCA_049301135.1 Moraxellaceae bacterium
GCAAAATTGCATGGATGCTCGATCATGTGGCCGGTGCGCGCGAACGGGCGGCGCGGGGTGAACTGGCGTTTGGCACGATTGACACGTGGCTACTGTGGAAGCTGACTGGCGGCAAGAGCCATGCTACCGATGCGAGTAATGCATCGCGTACCTCGTTGTTTAACATTCACAGCCAGCAGTGGGATGCTGACCTACTCAAACTATTTGATGTGCCTGCGCAGATCCTGCCACAGGTCAAAGACAGTGCGGCTGAGTTTGGTGACACGTTGCCGATCTGGTTGGGTGGATCGATTCCGATTCGTGGGATTGCTGGTGATCAACAGGCGGCGTTGTTTGGTCAGGCGTGTTTTGAGCGCGGCATGGCCAAAAGCACCTATGGCACGGGCTGTTTTGTGATGCTGAATACTGGCAATCAGGTGCTGCGTTCCGAAAATCGATTGCTCAGCACGGTGGCCTATCGCTTAAACGGTCAAACCACCTATGCGGTCGAGGGCAGTATTTTCGTGGCCGGTGCGGCGGTGCAGTGGCTGCGCGATGGCTTGGGGCTGGTTAAAAATGCCAGTGAAACCGATGCGATGGCCGAACGAATTGGTGCCGACAACAGCGTGTATATGGTTCCGGCGTTTACTGGACTCGGTGCGCCGTACTGGGATCCGCATGCGCGGGGTGCGCTGTTTGGGCTGACTCGTGATACCGGCGCGGCAGAAATTGTGACGGCGGCCTTACAAGCGGTGTGCTACCAAACCAAAGATCTGATGCGAGCGATTCAAAACGACGGCGCACGGCTGAGTAGCTTACGAGTCGATGGCGGGATGGTCGGCAATGGCTGGTTGATGCAGTTTTTGGCCGATATGCTGAATGTATCGGTAGACCGTCCAGAAGTGACCGAAACCACAGCGCTGGGTGTGGCGTATTTGGCCGGTTTGCAGTCTGGCCTGTATCAAGATCTGGCCAAGATTGCGGCGCATTGGGCGCGGCAGCAGCGCTTTGATCCACAGATGCTACCGGCACAGCGTGAGCGCTTGTATAACGGCTGGTTGGATGCGGTGGAGCGGGTACGGCGGCATTGATTCTTGCCTTGTTCGTTGCGGATTTTTGGTGCAAGTCGGTGACTGTTGTGCAGTATGCAAAGACGCTCGCCGCGCAATCATGCTACCGTGCCGACCAGTCGAGATGAAGTAGGAACACCAACATGACACAACGTGCATATGCAGTAGGCTTGGTTGCTGTACTGGGTTTAACCGGTTGCAACACTTTTGATCCGCAGCAAGCCGCGCCGTGGATCAACCTCGGGACGCAGGTGTTGGGTGCGGCCGGTTATGGTCAGCAAGGCCAGACCGTACTTGCGATCCAAGAAACCTTATCACTCAGTAATCAACGTGCTACCAATACGTTGGCACAGTCGGGCGCGTTTGGCTTGCAGTTCCCTCAGTCGGTGCAGCCTGTGGTCAGTGTATTAAAAAGTATTGGTTTTGCCCCGCAGATCAATCGGATTGAATCAGCGATGAATCGTGGCGCAGAGCAGGCGATTGCGCAGGCCAAGCCGGTGTTTGAGCAGGCGATTCGGCAGATGAGTATCGTCGATGCGGTCGGGATTATTGCGGGGGGTGACACGGCGGCGACGCAGTATTTTCGGCGGCAGACTGAGGCAAGTTTACGCCAGCGCTATCAGCCGATTGTGCAGCAGCAATTGCAAAGCACTGGTTTTTATAGCCAATATCAGACACTACAAACCGCAGTGAATCAGTTGCCTGCCAGCCAACGCCCCAATGTGGACTTGGAAGCCTATATAATTAATCAGAGCATTGAGCGCTTGTTTGTCGAGATCGGTAAGGAAGAAGGCAAGATTCGCCGCGATCCCGTCGGGCGTGGTGGTGAGTTGATCGGGCGGGTGTTTGGGGCAAAGTGATAGTTTTGGGTGATGCTGAGAAGGCACGCGTATTTTATGCGTGCCTTGCCTTACAACGCCAAACCAGCACACTAAATGATCCAGTTTATTGAGTCTTAATACCCTGCACACTCGGTTCCGCCAAAAACGCCGCGACGCTGGCAAATTCTAGATCAGACACCGGAAAATAATACTGCGCCGTCGCGTCCCACTCATACACCCAGCCTGCATACACCGCATAATACCGTTGCTTATTCTTACGATAATGCGTCGCATACAGCGGCGCTTGTGCGGCTGCCGTGCTGCTTAAGCCGTATTGATACACCGCCTGATCGATTCGAGCCAGCAACAACTCGGCGGGTGGTTGTACCGCGCCATGCGTCTGCATATACGCCGCTAAAAACCCCGCAAAGCGCTCACTGATCTCGACACTGCCTTGTAGTTTGCTCAGTTGTTGCTGTGCGGTATCCAGTGGCAGCTGCTGCGCCTCGATGATCCGGCGCAGATCCAGCCCGCGATTGAGACTGGTCTTTTGGCTAAAAATCTCCACCAACACAAACGACTCGACCAACTGACCGATCTGCTGTACCCGTGGATCACCGGCAGGCAGGCTCAGCGTATTGCCGCTGTGCTGCACGGCAAATTGCTTGATCTGTTGCGCCAGCTTAATCAGTAGGTTTAAGCCATGTACCGTAAACCAAGACAGCACTTTCCACAGGGTGTTGGTATTGGGATTCGACATTAGGCATTCACTCCCAGCTCATCCGACTGTGTCGCCAACCTTTCTTCACCCAAGAATCCACCGCTTTGGTGCGCCCACAGCCGTGCATACAGGCCGTTGTTGGCCAGTAATTCATGGTGTGTGCCTTGCTCGACGATGCACCCCTGATCCAGTACGATCAGCCGATCCATCGCCGCGATGGTGGAGAGTCGATGCGCAATCGCAATCACGGTTTTGCCTTGCATCAGGTTGTACAGACTGTCCTGAATCGCCGCTTCCACCTCAGAATCCAGCGCACTGGTCGCTTCATCTAATAATAAAATCGGCGCGTCTTTCAGCATCACTCGCGCAATTGCAATTCGTTGCCGTTGACCACCGGATAGCTTCACGCCGCGTTCACCGACATGTGCGTCATAGCCGCTGCGGCCTTTGGCGTCCGATAGACTGGCGATAAACTGATCAGCCTCGGCACGTTCGGCAGCATGTTCAACCTCGGTCATGCTGGCATCAGGTCGGCCATAACGGATATTGTCAGCGACCGAGCGATGCAGCAGCGAGGTATCTTGCGTCACCATACCGATCTGAGCGCGTAGACTGTCTTGGCTGACCTGCCGAATGTCCTGTCCGTCGATGAGGATGCGCCCTTGTTCGGCATCATAAAAGCGCAGTAACAGATGGATCAGGGTGGATTTACCCGCGCCGGAACGCCCGACCAAGCCGATTTTTTCACCAGCATGCACGGTCAGATTGAGCTGATCCAGTACGGTTTTTTCGCCGCCATAACTAAAGCCAACCTGCTCAAAGCGAATTTCACCTTGCTGCACCTGTAAGATTGCCGCATCGGTCTGATCCAAAATGGTCTGTGGCCGCGACAACATGCCGACCCCATCGCGCACCGTGCCGATATGCTCGAACAACGTCGCCATATTCCACATGATCCAGTGCGACATGCCATTTAGGCGTAGTGCCATCGCTGTACCGGCGGCTACAGCACCAATCCCGAGTAGATCTTGTGTCCACAAGCGCAGCGCAATTCCTGCAATCCCCAGTAACAACAGCATCGACAGCGCGTGATTCACCACCTCAAAGCCACTGACCAAGCGCATCTGCCGGTGTACTGTACCGAGAAATTCCTGCATCGACTGCCG
>JBAQKP010000190.1:0-5228 GCA_049301135.1 Moraxellaceae bacterium
TGTCTTGTGCGGGGGTGAGCAGTTGCGGCGGCTGACGCAGCAGATTGAGCGCCAGTGAGTTTTGTTGGTTTTGGTACAGCAGTTTGCCGTAGCGTAACCAAGGCGCATTACGATGGCTGGTCAGGACGTCACTGCCACGCACTCGACTGAGCGCGGCATCCGCTTCACGTACCAGACCATAACGCGCATACAGATCACTGAGCAGCACGTTCATTGAGCCGGTGGCTTGTAGCTCCAAACGCGGATTGCCTAGAAAAGTGGTCAGTGCGTCATACGGTTGATTTTGATAGTGATAGTACAGCGCGTGTGCAAAATGCGCGTCACGCACATCACGTTGTTGGATGATCGTATTGGCGGCATGTGCCGTTGGTAGACTGACAGCTGTGAGCATGCCGAGCAGCAGCGGGCAGAGATGAGAGCGAAATTTAATCATAATCTGGCCACTCTACCCAACGAAATTGAGATGGGTTGACGCGATTCGGCTCGACCCATTGAATGCCGACCACGTTGCGGTTTTGCCGTTTATTGAGGTTGATTTTTTCTTGTAGCAAAACAGTGGTCGTGTCGGTTTGTAGCTCAATCATCAACTGATGATTGCCCCGCCGTAGATTGTCTGCCCACAACTCAAGTTTGCCGCCTTGGCGTAGGCTGTCGAGTTGGATTTGCGCTAGCTGCTGTGTTGCAACCAGCCTACCGTTGATGGAGAGCTTGATGGTCAGGCGTTTGGCCTCGAGTGTCGGTGACATGCCAAACAAGACCAGACTGCGATTTGGAAACAGCAGCTTCTGCTCCATGCGTGACAGTTCACGATCAAGCTGTAGGACGTCTGACTTGGCGGTTTCAAGGTTGGCGGCTTCAGGCAACGCTTGCTCAGCCCATGTGCTTGGCACATGAACGGCACAGGCGATGAGAACGGCGGCGATTCCTTGCCTGATGATTGGTTGCCATGCCAACCCGTCTTGACATGCGGGCGGTTTATGCACGGTTATTTTGATCCATCGCAATTGGGATAATTCCAGCACAGATTAAGGCATAATTCATCCTCATAAGTCAAAATGCGGCGCAAAATAATGTGACGCAGTTGGCTTTTTTGTCGGGTAAGTCGGGCGGAATTGAGTAATGCAGTGTGTTGTCGATGAAAATTTAGCCTACGCCGAGTATTTTTTTGATGACCATCAGGTCATCAAAAAGGCTGGACGTCGTTTGTCTACAGACGATTTGCGGTGTGCAGATGCATTGTTGGTGCGTTCCGTCACGCAAGTCACCCCTGCATTATTGGCCGGCACGTCGGTACGCTTTGTCGGGAGTGCAACCATCGGCACGGATCATTTGGATTTGGTTGGCTTGGCGCAGATGGGTGTGACGGTCGCCAATGCCGCCGGTTGTAACGCGCAAGCGGTGGCTGAGTATGTGGTGACGGCGATTTTGACCTTGCGGCCAGAGGTGCTGAGCGCGGGGCAGGCGTTTTGTTTAGGCATCGTCGGACTCGGCAATGTTGGACAGCGGCTGGCACGGCTGGCCGGTCGGTTGGGCTGGCGCGTGTTGGGCTGTGATCCATTGCAGTCGCCGGAGGGTGTTGCAAACGTCAGTTTAGCCAAACTACTGGCCGAGTCTGATGCCGTGTCGTTGCATGTACCGATGATGAAAAAAGGCGAGCATGCCACCCACCATCTGATTAAATCCACTGAACTGGCACAAATGCCACCAGACAGCGTCTTGATCAACAGTTCGCGCGGTGCGGTGGTAGCCGAAGCCGATCTGCTGGCTGATATTCAGCGCACCGGACGGCGCGTGGTGCTGGATGTGTTTGAGCATGAACCACGTATTTCGGCAGATTTGCTGGATGCGTTGGCCTTGGTTACCCCGCATATTGCAGGCTACAGCCTAGAGGGTAAGGCGCGGGGCACAGAGATGATTTATCAGGCGTTTTGTCGCTGGCAGGGAGTTACACCTGTGCATACACTGGCCGAGGTCATGCCTGCTGCACCGTGTTGGTTTGACCAACGGCCTTTAACCGTGCAACTGGCTGAGCTATTGCCGCAACTGTATGACATTCGGCGTGATGATGCGGCGTTGCGTGCTTGTGTTCGCGAGGGCTGGGTCGATGCGGCCAGTTTTGATCAGTTGCGGCGCGATTATCCGCTGCGGCGTGAGTGGGCGGCGTATGGAGATCAAGTATGAGTGACCTACCAGAAAACATCGACTTTAAGCCATCCGCCAGTCGTGAAGCGTTACAGACGCGTGCGCGGTTGTATGCGCAGATTCGGCTGTTTTTTACCGAACGCGACGTATTAGAAGTCGAAACACCGGTTTGGTTGCAGGCGGCGGTGACCGATCTACATTTGGCATCCGTGCCTGCGCAAGTGCAGCTAGAAGGGCGCAACGTGCAGGGCTATTTGCACACCTCGCCTGAGTTTGCGATGAAGCGTTTGGTTGCGGCCGGTTATGGGTCGATTTTTCAGATTTGTAAGGTGTTCCGCGATGCTGAGCGCGGACGGCGGCACAATGTTGAGTTTTCGATGTTGGAATGGTATCGACCGGAGTGGACGCTGGATGCACTGATGCAGGAGCTGACCGATTTGTTGTCGGTGATTTTTGCGCAGCCGATTGAGCCAGAATTGCGCAGTTATCGTGAGGCGTTTTTGGCGCGAGTACAGCTCGATCCGATGACTGCGAGTGTTAAGCAGTTAAAAGTCCGAGCCCGTGATTTGGGTTTAACTATTGATCTGGGTGAGGATCGGTTGGCGTGGTTGGATTTGATTTTTTCGCATTTTATTGAGCCGACGTTGGGGGTGGATGCGCCGCTGTATCTGACTGAGTTTCCGGCGGAGATGGCCTCGCTTGCGCAGGTAAAAGTCGATGCGTTTGGCAATCGGGTTGCGGCGCGGTTTGAGTTGTATATTGATGGGTTAGAAATCGCCAACGCCTATGATGAGTTGGCCGATGCGGATGAGCAGGCCAAGCGTTTTGCGGCGGATAATCTGGCGCGGCAGGCGCGAGGATTGCCGGAGATGCCGGTGGATCAGCATTTGTTGGCGGCTTTGCGGGAGTTTCCGGCCTGTGCGGGGATTGCGTTGGGGTTGGATCGGTTGCTAATGGTGTTGTTGGACACGCGGCGGATTGATCGGGTGATTGGGTTTACCAGTGAGCGGGCGTAGGGCTGGAAAGGGTTTGTGGGGGTGGGTAGGGCGTGGTATAAAAGTGATGGGAAGCGGCGCGTCTTGGGCGTCTTTCTCCACAACAATCTAGCTGTTATTGATGTTATGTCGTGAGGAAAAGATGGAAAAGTTTTATTTAGCAATGAGTTGGGTTCTTGGTATATTCTTTGGAATCCTTAGTATACCTGCTTTTTTTGAATCACTCATGGGTGGCCTCTGTATTGTGGCGATGTCTGCTCTTTTGCTGCCACCAGTGCGAACAGCCGTTTACTTAAAAACTGGTAAGGAGCTACATTTTAGAGATAGAGCTGCCCTAATAATTTTCTTCTTACCTTTATTTTTTACACTTTTTTCCATGCAAGCTGAAAATAAAAAAACAGCCGAACTTGCTGCCCAAGAATCCAAGCAACAAGCTGAGCAAGCAGCTAAGTCTCTCCAAGAGGATATTAACTATTTCAAAAAAAATCGCGAAAAAATCATATCTTCTGTGTCAGCAGCTCTGTCGGAAAAAAATTATCAATCGGTACTATCTCAATCTACGCGATATATCGAGGCCAATGATGATGAGCTAAACAGCATGTATGCTGAAGCCAAAAAATATATTGACGAAAAAAACAGAGAGGAAAAAACCAAAGAGCTGTTGTCAAAGCTGAAAAATATACCCGCTTCGAGGTTAAAAGATAATCAAGATCTTTATCGGCAGTTGGTGGCAATCAATCCAAGTAACTCAGCTTATCGAGAAAAGTTAAAATACTATTCTCGAAAAGTGAATGAGGAGGATGCAAAAAAACAGAGAGAGCAAGACGTTTCTGCCAGCTCCTCCGATAGCTTAAGCCAATGTGCTGCCAGAGGCGTTGCCTACTTTAAGGATATAGGATCCTATCCGACGTTATCCAGTGCTCCAAATGCAGGGCGTGCTGCTGAGGATGTGGCCTTAGAGCGTTGCCAAAGAACGTTAACAGCTTTTTAGTCGTTACGATTAACGATTAAGTGGTGTTGATCAGCCAGCCGAGACACAAAGCCGATCAAACGTAACGACAACGGAGCAAACCCATGACTCTACCCAACAAACTCCACATCACCGACGCGGTCGAACTGGCTCGCGTCGAAGAAAAGCTCAGTAAAGCCCGCGCACACACGCTATTTACCAGTGGATTTTTAAATAGCCTTAAAGCAGGCAGCTTTGCCGCACTCGCAAGCATCCACGAACACCTGTTTGGTGAAATTTATGATTTTGCCGGTAAGGTGCGTACAGTGAATATCGCCAAAGGCAATTTTCGCTTTGCCCCAGTCATGTATTTAGAACCATCGCTCAAACACATCAGCGCCATGCCGCAATCGACGTTTGACGAAATCATCGAAAAATACGTCGAAATGAACATTGCCCACCCGTTTCGAGAAGGCAGTGGCCGCAGCACCCGCATCTGGCTGGATCACATCCTCAAGCAAGAAATTCAGCAAGTGGTGGACTGGAGCAAAGTCGATAAAAACGACTACCTACTGGCGATGGAGCGTAGCCCAATCAAAGATGTCGAAATCAAAGTGCTACTCAAACAAGCCCTGACTCAAGATATCCATAACGCCGACATTTATATGAAAGGCATTGATGCCAGCTACTACTACGAAGGCTACACCCAGTACAAAACTGATGAGCTATGACGACTCGCGTAGAATCACAACTCACAACCCCTCGGCGCTTCACGCTCACCAAGTGACGTAACACAACGCCAACGGCCATCATTCAGACGATACAAACTGACCCGCTGACCATTTAAGTTTTGCACTGGCCAGACCGCGCCCTGAATCGTGGTCTGCACAATACAACTGCTATCAGTAATCCCTGCCGCTTGCCCCAAGATGTCGAGCTGAATCTGACGCGGCTGTTGACCCAGTAGCGTTTGAAGTGTGCTTGGTGCTTGGGCTTGTGCCAGTTGTTGCTGGCCGGTGCTTAGGGTAACCCCAACCGGACAGGCTTTGTGCGCCTGATACAGCATCTCGACCCGCCGCTTGCCCAGATCTGCCACATCATAGGCTTCGGCCAACACAATACGTTTTTGATAAGTCGCATAC
>JBAQKP010000191.1:0-2826 GCA_049301135.1 Moraxellaceae bacterium
CTCTACTAGGCTCATTTAAGTAGCCAAAATTAACCTAGCTCAATAGACTTGCTATGGCTATTATTGGCCACCCTCGTGTAGACTAGACCGCTAGGGTGTACTCTATTGGGCTATGCTCAGCCTCCATCAACTCGGAACAGTCAATCATGAATGTCGCTCGCTTGTACCTGCGTGTCAGTACCGATGAACAAGATCTTGCCCGTCAGGCATCGGTAGAGGCGAATGCGCGTCAGGCCGGTTATTACATCGCAGGCATCTATCGAGAAAAAGCGTCAGGTGCTCGGGTCGATCGTCCTGAGCTATTGCGGATGATCGCTGACCTACAACAGGGTGAGGTGGTCATCGCAGAAAAAATGGATCGACTCAGCCGCCTGCCACTGCCAGAGGCAGAGCAGTTGATTGCTGCGATTCGTGCCAAAGGCGCACGATTGGCGATTCCGGGGTTGGTGGATTTATCTGATATGGCGCGGGCGGCGGATGGGATCGCCAAGATTGTGTTGGAGTCTACCCAAGAGATGTTGCTCAAGCTTGCTTTACAAATGGCGCGTGATGATTACGAAACGCGACGTGACCGCCAGCAGCAGGGAATTGCCTTGGCAAAGGCATCAGGCAAGTACGCTGGACGTAAACCAGATTTGATCATGCAGCAGCGTATCGTTGCACTACGCAAGGCAGGCTATTCGATCCGCGCTACTGCCGACATGGCGGGCTGTAGCCACAAATTTTGAATACTCTCAGCAGATTCCGTCATCACTCGAGGTCAACCACCACGCTGCTTATCATGGCTAAATACCATATTTGACAATAGCTCTTGCACGCTAGTATTCACAGCTTAGAGCAAGTACACTCCGTAGGGCATGGGCTGATTTTTTAAAATTAGATGGTCAAGTGATGGTGTTTTGTATGTGGGTAAGTTCTCCCATGTTAAACAATCGTCAAAAAACTTGGTTCTCATTTTAGTCAACATGTTAAAAAGGTTTGGATTCAATTTGGGGACGTGTCTGTGTCAAAACATGAGGTGGCTAAAGATTGCAACCGCAATAGGCTAAACAGCATCATACCTGTGTGGATTATGATGGCAACGTTAGTCTTGAGCGGCTGTACTGCAATGTCACCCGGCTTCAAGGTTGGTGAGCTACCACCTTCTGGCTTGCTCACGGCAGCCAATGGCTTGCAATTACAAGTACAGCCAATCACTGTTGAGACTTTGCCAGCCATCATGACGGCCGCTATCGATCCACGGGTTACCGAATTATTCTCACAGACTCGTGCACCAATGTATCAATTACACGCAGGGGATGTATTACATATTAATCTTTGGGCTCATCCTGAAATCACGCCGCCTTCTACAGGATTGAGTAATAACATCGGTTTTGCCATTGATCAAGCTGGGAATATCACCTTTCCGCTAGTCGGCACAGTGCGTGCGCAAGGCAAAAGTCTTGATCAGTTTAGTCAAGATTTACGCCGACGCTTAGCAACCTATCTGCGCAATCCAGATGTACAGGTAAAAGTCTTAGCCTATAATGGCCGTAAAATTTTTATAGATGGTGAGGTACGTAATGCAGGTCAGTTTGCCATCACCGATCAGCCACAAACCCTGTATAGCGCCTTAACCAGTGCCGGTGGGGCATTGCCAACCGCCGACATCAACAATATAAGCTTGACTCGTCAAGGCCGGCACTATCATTTGGGTCTGCTGACGCTAAAGCAACAAGGTTATTCGCCAAGCCAGTTGTATCTACAAGAAGGCGATAGTCTGCATGTCTACTCCAAAGAAAGCCGTAAGATTTATTTACTCGGTGAAGCGGGTACGCCAAATGCATTTAGTCTGCCAGAACAAGGCATGAGTCTCGCTAACTTACTCGGTGAGGGACGAGGGCTTAATCCACTGAGTGGCAATCCAGCGCGCATTTATGTGATTCGTGATCAGCCAGCACAACAGCTGGCACAGATTTATCATTTGGATCTCTCCTCCATCAGTAGTTTGGCGCTGGCTGATCGATTTAAATTACAGGCCAATGACATGGTGTACATCGATGCCACCGGCTTGGCACGCTGGAGTCGAGTGATTAACCTATTGTTGCCATCAGCGACTGCGGTTCGAACTGCACAAGTGATTGGGACAGGGAATTAGCAGCGCATGAAATTTCAAAAAATTTTAGTGATTTGTGCGGGTAATATTTGCCGCAGTCCCATGGCCGAAGCATTGCTTAAAGCGGCTTTACCGGACAAAACCGTCATCTCCGCCGGAATTGTCGGCTTAAGCGGGCAGCCAGCTGACCCTATGGCAGTGGAGTGCATGGCTGAGCTTGGGGTGGATATCTCCAAGCACATTGGCCGCCTCCTAGACCGTAACTTGATGCTTGAGGCCGATATCGTGCTGACCATGAGCAGTGAACAGGTCAAAGTGGTTGAGCAGCAATGGCCCTTTAGCAAGGGTAAAGTTTTTCGGCTAGGTCACTGGAGTGGTAAAGACATTGATGATCCTTACCGTCACCCAAAAGCTATTTTTATCGCTGCACGCAACCTGATTATTCAAGGGGTCAGTGAGTGGGAGCAAAAGCTATGCTAAACAGCATCCCCAACCTGCCTAATCTGTATTTTTTACTGCCCTTCATTGGCCTTTGGCTGGGAACTCTAGCATGACCGTAAGCAGCTCAGCACCTCCGTATGAACCAGATGACACCATTGATCTGAAACAGCTTGCGCTCACTTTGATTAAAAACTGGTACTGGATCTTGTTGTGTGTAATTGTGGCTGTCGCGCTGGCTACGCTGTATCTACGGGTCACTAAGCCGGTCTATGCAGTCGATGGACTCATTC
>JBAQKP010000192.1:0-9300 GCA_049301135.1 Moraxellaceae bacterium
GAACAGCGCAATGTGCCGGTGCAGGCCAAGCGCTATGCCTATCGGATCTTGGCGATGAGCAGTACCGGCCAGCGGGCAGCGGTGCAGGGATTTAATAGCAATACGGTGCGCTGGTTCGACCAAAGTGTCGGTTATCCGTTTAGTGATGCTGAGGCAGAGTTGTATGCACGACATGCGATTCGTGAGGGCGCATGGGAAAGCGTGCTGCGGGCGCTTGACAGCATGAGTTTTACCGTGCAAAAAAAACCGGAATGGCAATATTGGTTTGCCCGTGCGATTGCCCAGCGTACCGATGAAAAATCCAAACAGATCGCCCAGCAGTTTTATCGCGCGTTAGCCACCGAAACCGACTATTACGGCTTATTGGCGCGTGATCAGTTGGGTATTAAAACCAACAGCTTGCCACCGATGTATCAGCCGACCGCGGATGACCGGCAGCGACTCCGCCAAAATCCGCATTTTCAACGTGCCTTTGCGCTGCGCAACGTGGAAGCGCCTGCGGTCTGGTATAACCGTGAGTGGAACTGGGCAGTACGTGATGCATTGCTGAACAAAGACGATGGGCTATTGCTGGCCGCCGCACAACAAGCAACGCAGATCGGTTGGTATGATCGGGCGATTTATGCCGCTGAACGTACCAGCACGAAATTTAACGATCAGTGGCGTTATCCGATGCCATTCCAAGATTTGGTGGTCAACTATAGCCAGCAAGTTGGGCTTGATCCGGCGTGGACGTATGGCTTGATTCGGCAGGAAAGCCGCTTTGCCAGTGTGGCGCGCTCGCAGGTGGGGGCGAGTGGTTTGATGCAGATCATGCCAGATACAGGGCGTTGGATTGCCAATCGTCTCGGTGAGCCATACCGTACGTCGAGCCTGACTGATATGCAGACCAATGTCCGCTACGGCACGTTTTATCTGAGTCATATTTTACAACAGCTGGACAGTCATCCCGTGTTAGCATCCGCCGGTTATAATGCAGGGCCGACCCGTGCGCGCCGCTGGCAACCCGTGCAACGGCCGTTAGAAGCGGATCAATATACCGAAAGCATTCCGTTTTTAGAGACGCGTGACTACGTCAAACACCTGATGACCAACGCCTTACACTACAGTTTACTGTTGCAACGTGGTGAGCAGACACTCAGCCAGCGAATGCGGCCAATCCCTGCGCGTATGACCGAATAGGTCAGGATGATTGCAATTGATGACGGGTCTGATACGCATGCCGCACAAACTCACTGCATTATCTGCTTGGATCTGCGGTTATGATTTGTTCATGCAACCGATTCATACTTTTGGCTATCCGCTTCTGCGACAAGGAGGTCGCCACACCATGTTGGAGCCTCAGCGACGCCCAGACTTGCCGTGTCATCAGCTTGATCGCTTACGGCTGCGCCATGCTTTTGTGCTGCGCGTGCCACTCATGTGTCAGTTATTTAGGCGTTGTGCTGCGTTGTCGATGGCTGCGCTCACGGCGACGGCGGTTTATGCCGAAACACCGACCAGCTATACCTTGGTGATTAATTTAACACCGGCGGTGTGTGCCACCAATCCAGAGTTGCGCCGTCTACGACAGTGCCAAGAGGGTTTTTCGCTGACGGTATCGCAACTCCAGCCTGAGCCACCACCGCCGCAGGCCGAGCGCGGTTGTGCGCAAGAGCCTGCACGTTTAAGTCCATTGCAAGCGCGAGTGGTCGAGCGGATTATGCCAGATGAACAACTGCGCAATGACGCATGGCGTACCAGCGGATCGTGTACGGGCATGAGTGCTAATGTCTATTTCCGGACGATTACCAATTACGCCGGACGACTCAAAGTCCCCCCCGAATTTAATGCCGATCAAGCCGTTGTGATGCGCAAAGAGCAGTTGGTTCGACAATTGGTTGACCTTAATGCCGGTCTTAAACCCAATGGCCTACAACTCAACTGCGTAAAAAATCCCAAGTTCAGACAGCCGATGCTAACCGAAATCCGTGTCTGTTATAGCCCAAATGGTGGTTACATCGATTGTCCCGCCAGTGTTGTTTCCAATTGCCCCGACCGCTTCGTGGTGCATGGTGCGCCATAAGTCGGCCGACCAGCAAAGTGACCTGTCTGTTATCTTAGTAACTGGCCAAATTGCCTCAACTGATCGCTAGATTGGGCAGCTTTGGTCTGGTCGGGTGTGTCGTGGATCGCGCATCATCATTTCACTGATTCATGCAGCCAGAGGCCATTCAAATGATCACAAAAAACCGCCACCAAGAACCGCCACCACCTGCCACCGATCCGGCGCAATTTCGCGCTGTGGTGGAAGGTCGTCGTTCGATTCGTAAATTTTTGCCTGATCCAATGCCGCAAGCGGTGTTGGACGATTGTATTGATTTGGCTTTACTCGCGCCGAACTCCAGCAATTTGCAGCCATGGGAGTTTGTGGTCGTGCGCTCTGAGCCAGCACGGCAACAACTCGCGCATGCGTGTATGGATCAAAATGCCGCCAAAACTGCACCGGTACTGATTGTCCAATTGGCACGCACCGCGACATGGCGCAAACACGCGCAACAAATCCTTGATGAATGGCCAAACGGCGAGCCGCCAAAACTGGTCAAACAATACTACGGCCAACTGGCCAAATACCATTACGCAGTCGGTGCTTTTGGCACGTTTGGGTTGGTCAAACGGCTGGTCAATGGTGGCATGGGACTGCTGAAACCCGCACCAAGAGGGCCGTATACGCCTGCCGATATGCGCCTGTGGGCTGCCAAAACCTGTGCTTTAGCCTGTGAAAACCTCATGCTGGCTGCGCGTGCGCATGGCTTCGACAGTTGCCCGATGGAAGGCTTTGATGAAGCTCGCGTCCGCCAGATCGTGCCAATGGCCGATGATGCGTTTGTGGTGATGATTATCGCCTTGGGCAGACGTGCACCGGATGGCGTGTATTATGCCCGTCAGCGCGTGCCACGCAGCCAAGTGGTGCGTGAAATTTAATTGAATCTTCGGGTGAAAGCGGCCTCGTCCGACTCGCACCCGCCGCCAACTTTCAGTACAATGTTGGCGCTTGTCGAAACCCGCTTTGGGTGACCCCGTTTTTGTCCTCGTGGAGAAATCATATGAAGCAGCCCGTACGTGTTGCCGTGACTGGTGCAGCCGGTCAAATTGGATATAGCCTGTTGTTCCGTATTGCCAGTGGCGAGATGTTGGGCAAAGACCAGCCAGTGATTCTTCAAATGCTTGAAGTGCCATTTGAAAAGCCACAACAAGCGTTGCAAGGCGTGATGATGGAGCTACAAGACTGTGCGTTTCCTCTGCTAGCCGGTATGGTCGGCACGGGTGATGCAAATGTTGCATTTAAAGATGCTGACTACGCACTGTTGGTCGGCGCACGTCCACGCGGGCCTGGCATGGAGCGGTCTGACCTGCTACAAGAAAACGCCAAAATCTTCACCGTACAAGGCAAAGCACTGAACGACGTGGCCAGCCGCAACGTTAAAGTTCTGGTGGTCGGCAACCCAGCCAACACCAACGCCTACATCGCCATGAAATCTGCGCCAGACCTGCCAGCAAAAAACTTCACCGCCATGCTGCGCTTGGATCATAACCGCGCGCTGTCACAACTGGCGGCCAAAACTGGCAAAGCGGTTGCTGACATCGAAAACATGGTCGTCTGGGGCAACCATAGCCCAACCATGTACGCCGATTATCGTTTTGCCACCATCAATGGCGAAAGCGTCAAAGACATGATCAACGACGCAGAATGGAACAAAAACACCTTCTTGCCAACAGTTGGCAAACGCGGTGGTGCGATTATTGAAGCGCGTGGCTTGTCATCAGCGGCTTCTGCTGCCAATGCTGCGATTGATCACATGCGTGATTGGGCGCTCGGCACCAATGGCAAGTGGGTCACCATGGGTATTCCTTCCGATGGCTCATACGGCATCCCAGAAGGCACCATGTATGGCGTGCCAGTCACCTGCGAAAACGGCGAATACACCCGTATCGAAGGTCTGCCAGTTGATGAGTTCAGCCGTGAGCGTATGGATTTCACCCTGCAAGAATTGACCGAAGAGCGTGATGGTGTTGCCCACTTGCTTGGCTAATTCATCGCTATTTGGCGTATGATTTAGCAGCGATGCTTTAAAAGCGATAAATAAACAGCCCCACATCAACTGATTTGGGGCTGTTTTTTATGTGTGTACATGAATGGAGATACCGTAATTCAACAATCCGCTACGCCAATGATCTTGCAGCAAAAACCAGATGAGCGCACTGTGGTTACTCTAAGCAGCATATGACTGAGGAGTGGCGATGATGGACATGACAACGCATAATTTGGCCAGTTTATTTGAGCAGTTGGGACTGCCCAGCGGTGAGCTTGAGATTGAGCAATTTATTCAGACACATCGCTTGAGCGCTGAGGTGGCGATTACTGAGGCGGTGTTTTGGACGGATGCGCAGCGGCAGTTTTTACAAGAATCACTCAAGCAAGATGCGGAGTGGTCGCCGATTGTCGATGATCTCAATGCACTGTTACATCACTAACGCGATAGTAAAGCAGTCTATGTCTTTTTCAAAAAGGTGCGTACAGCGCGCCTTTTCTACGCTAAAAAATGATAATCTATACGATATCGGCTTTTTTTCTAAAAGCTGGGCTTTATAGATTAAAGTATCTTTGACAATGGGGATCTATCATTGAAGTCATCTACCTTTCCGCGCACCTTTAAAAAAATTAGTAATATAATTATATTCTTATTGCTGATTTCTAACTCTACTTTCGCTTTAGACCAGTATGGAAATTTTGAGTCATCACAAGAGCAGGATTTGTACTTGATTGCTATATTAAAAAATATGGCTACTCAGATGAACCAACAGATGCCAATCCCAATGGATGAGCATTCCAAAATGTTAAATGCTGTGGCATATGGTAAGACTATGTCTTTTAACGTCGAAATTTCATCCTTGGATACTTCAAAAATTGATAAAGATTTAATGCATAGATTGCTAAAGCGTCAGATTAATAATATTGCATGTGACAGTGCCGCAGTACGTAGATTAATTAGCTGGGGTGTTGACTATGTGTACTTGTTTAGGGGCGCTGATGGCCGTGTCATAGCTCGTGTCACGCTAGACAATAGCTATCAGTGTTGAAAAAATGTACGGCGCATCATAAGCGCCGTACAAATCTTAAAGTGAGATTTAAACATTCAAACGCTGTAGCGCAGCCACCCGATCTTCGATGCTTGGATGAGTCTGAAACAACGCCGCGATGCTAAAGCCTTTTTCTTTACCGGCACTGATCGCAAAAGCCTTCATTTCTTGTGGCATTTCGTCCGGCAGATCCTGCTCTTGGCGCAGGCTGAGTAGGGCAGAGATCATCGCCTGCTTACCGGCCAGCCGCGCACCTGCTTCATCGGCGCGATATTCCCGAATCCGCGAGAAGTACATCACAATCGCCGACGCCGCGATGCCCAACACGATATCCATGATGATGCTGGTCACAAAATAGGCGATGCCAGGCCCATCGCTTTCATTCTTGAAGATCACCCGATCCACAAAGTTACCGATGATCCGCGCAAAGAACATCACAAACGCGTTCACCACGCCCTGAATCAGTGCCAGCGTGACCATATCGCCGTTGGCAACGTGGCCGATTTCGTGTGCTAAGACTGCACGCAACTCGTCCTGATTCATCCGACCCAGTAGTCCAGTCGATACGGCGACCAAGGCTTTGTTTTTATTCCAGCCGGTCGCGAAGGCATTCGATTGATGACTTGGAAAAATCCCGACCTCTGGCATTTTGATGCCAGCGCGTTGTGACAGTTCATTCACGGTTTGCAGCAACCAAGCTTCGGCTTGATTACTGGGACTTTGAATAATTTGAGTTTTAGTCGTCCATTTGGCCAGTGGTTTCGATAAAAGGAGTGAGATAATCGAGCCGACCATACCCCAGAGAAAACACAACATCAGCAGGTTGGTCAGATTCAGACCGCCGGCGGTATGCGTTGAGCCCACCCCAAAAATAGACATGATGATGCCGACAACCACCAGCACCGCGAGGTTGGTCAGCAAAAACAAACCAATCCGCAACATGAGACACATCCCCTTCAATAAGACGAACCCGATGCGGTTCGTTCCGATTTATGATGATGGCTAGCGGCAAAAACTCAAGCAGATCTGAGTTACAGGCTGTGAACGGCAGGTAAATCGGGCGGATCAAATGGTTTTATTTCGGCGCACCCAAGGCGGCGACTGCGCTTTGCGTATAGGCACTGTCTGAGGCGATGGCGGGGTTGCTGTTCATAGCGAGACTGACTGGCCGGTTGGTCGTGCTGGCTTGCGCTTGGAAGCTTTGATTGGCGTACAGATTGTTATAGCGACTCAGCACCCGCCGCACATAATCTTGCGTCTCGCGGAAGGGCGGGATACCGCCATACTTATCCACGTTGCCTTCACCGGCATTATAACCCGCCAGCACATGATCGACCCGACCATTAAAACGCGTGAGTAACCAGCGAATATACTTGGCACTGCCTTCGATATTCTGCGCAGGATCCCACGCATTACTGACATTAAATCGGCGTGCGGTTGCTGGCATCAGTTGCATTAAGCCCTGTGCACCGACCGGTGAGCGTGCATTTGGATTAAAGCCAGATTCGGTGTGCATGATGGCTTTCATCAATGCAGCATCAATGCGGTGGCGGCTGGCCGCATCCGCAATCAGTGCATCATAGGCGTTTTTGTTGCGGCTACCACTGGCTGACACAGCCGCTTCGGTGGCGCCGTAATTTTGGTATTGATGAATATTACTTTCGGGATAGTAGGTTTTTTTGACTTGGCGATCATAGTCGTTAAAGCGATCTGATTCGGCACGGCGTGTCACATTGGTCAGGAGATTCTCACCATTGTCGTTTTGCATGATGTAGGCGTATTGACCGTTGCCACTGGCACGGCGTCCACTACTGCTGTTATTGGTCAAAGTAATACTGCCATCCGCTGATACTTTGCGAATCGTATCGGCATGACTGACGTTGCTGGCCAAGCTCAAAATAGAGATGCCCAAACAGGCGGCCAAGAGATGTTGTCCCAAAATGGATAGACCCAATCGCTGCATTGCTATGATCCGTTTTTGATGATGCGTCCGACTGGCCTAGTTTAGCAAACACGCCACAGAGTACAAGCGCTGCTTTGCCTGATTTTTCAACAGCGAACGGTTGTTTTTTGACCGTATGACGATTTGGTGTCTGTTTAATGAACGTTTGTCGAAAAAAATTAAAAAAAAATCTGGAAACGATTGTTGATTTTTATAAGTACATGAAATATATAAATATATATGATAGGTTAAAAAATGTACAATCTAACGTAAAGCCTTGCTATGACATTGCAAAACGATGTCAAGTATTGAGTTATCCACAGACTTATCCACAGTTTTTGTGGACAACTTTATAAGGCCCTGTCGTTATTGATGGATTTAAAAGTCAAGCTGCTTACGCGATATTTTTTGCAAAAAAATACGGCAAAAATCTGATTTAACCACTTGCATCTGGCGAGTTTGATCCGATGCTTTCAATCAAATCTCGAGATCAGCCGTAAATTCGGGTAGAATTTTGTCCCCTGTCTATTTGTTATCTTGGTGAAGCTGTCGTGAATTCTGTCAATCTATTTCGGCCTGTGGATTCTGAGTTGGCAGCGGCGCTGTCAGTATCCGCGTTGGGCGCTGTGCCTACTGCACCGACCACGACTGTTTTTAATCGACTACAAAAAAAGCTACGCCGCCAAGTCAGTCATGCGATTCGTGATTTTAACATGATCGAAGAGGGTGATCGGGTCATGGTCTGCGTATCGGGTGGCAAAGACAGCTACACGTTGCTGGATATTTTGTTGGGATTGCAAAAAATCGCGCCGATTAATTTTGAGATCGTGGCGGTCAATCTCGACCAAAAACAGCCGGATTTTCCAGAGGATATTTTACCGAATTATCTGAGTGCGCGTGGTGTACCGCATTATATTCTCGAAAAAGACACCTATAGTATCGTCAAACGCCTCACGCCTGAAGGTAAGACGTTTTGTGCGGTGTGTTCACGTCTGCGGCGTGGCTCGCTGTATGGTTTTGCTGAGGAAATCGGCGCGACCAAAATCGCGCTGGGGCATCATCGCGATGACTTGCTGGCGACGTTTTTCCTTAATTTGTTTCATGGTGGTAGCTTAAAGTCGATGCCACCGAAACTGCTGTCTGATAACGCCCGCAATATGGTGATTCGTCCGCTGGCCTATGTCGAAGAAAAAGACATCATTAAGTACGCACGGCTGCGTGAGTTTCCGATTATTCCGTGCAACTTGTGTGGTAGCCAAGAAAATCTTCAGCGTGCAGTCATCAACGAGATGCTACGCGATTGGGATAAACAATATCCGAAGCGGCTGGCCAGTATTTTTGGCGCATTACAAAACGTTGCGCCATCGCAATTGGCGGATCGCGAGTTGTTTGATTTTGAGGCATTACAGGTCAGTCGGCCTGACGCAGTCGATGCTGAAACCTTAAAAAACCGCTTGGATGTGCTGAATATTACCTTGGCCTAACGAGACGATTGCCATGACACACCGCAAGCTGAATCTGCCAGAAAAAACCTGTGTGGTGTGTCAAAAACCATTTGCTTGGCGCAAAAAATGGGAGCGCTGTTGGGATGAGGTGCGCTATTGCTCGGAGCGTTGCCGTCGCACACGGCAAACGTCGGGCAATCCGTCGGTCTGAGTGCTGATTGGAGGGATCAGCCGGTCAGACGCAAGCATTTTAGTTCAGCTTGCGACCTTCAGCAGCCAGTTCAGCCGATACCGTGGCCAGTGGTAACAATTCAAACGATGCGAGTGGTAGATCGACTCGACTGCTGAGTCGCCACAGATGTCCATCTAGCTCGACGTGATAGTTGCTTGGCTTCAGCAGTTCAGCGTCGAGTTGGCCGCGATAATGCCCATCCTCCAGCCGATTGAGACTGATCTTGTGGTCTTTTTCGGCTTTGATCGGATGAAAGAAATACAAGTCCAACTGCGGTGGTACGGCGGTGTTCGGATTGTGGCTTAACATGGCATCAATCTGGCCTTGTGGATTGATGTTGATTTGGGCGCGTAGATTGGCAGCGGCGGCAGCCGTATCGCGTGACATGTCTTGCTGTAAGGCCTTGCCGTCCATGTACCAGTCATCACGCACGATATCGGCTTTGTTTAAAAAAGCCGTTCTGGCAAACGATAAACTCACCACGACCGAGATAATCGGCAAGCAAATCACCAGCCATAGATGCGGGTGTTTGTACCATGGCTTTTGATCGGCGCCAGCGT
>JBAQKP010000193.1:0-7434 GCA_049301135.1 Moraxellaceae bacterium
AATGATAGCTTGTATTTAAGCTAAAAATACCAAGCAAAAAGATCGGATTTTTATTTGGGATGGTTTTTTGTTATACACATTTTTTTTAGGTTTTTTAGATGATTTTTTGGAGCCATGCGCCGACAACCACACGACTAAGCGGTGGTTGTCAGATAATCGAGAAGGATGCTTTTTGCTTAAACGTGACTGTTAAATGCTTTAGCTATAACCGTAGTGCTGGATACGGGCACGAAACAACGGGCGCTCTAATAGCTTCAATAGTTTTGCTGCGCCATGGCTATTGCCGCTGCTTTTGGGGATCGCGGCGATGATTTTAACGCCCCGATGCGGTAAAAATTGGTACTGATCGGTGGGACGTGCCAGTGCAGGCATGGTAAACGCACAATCGACTTGACCTTGCTGTGCCAATTGCCATGCGTGTAGCGCGTGTACGGCGGGTTTGATCTGAATATGTGCCGGTAAGTGCAGTTGTTCGCGTACCAAATCACCGACCGGCGAGCCAACCGGCGACATCGCCAGTGTCTTGATATTTTTGTTTTTTAAGGTATCGCTGATCCTGACCCGCATCTGGATATTCGGGTTGGGACACCACAGAATCACCGGACTGTGGGCGATCACGGTCAGGGTGTTGGGTTGTAGTTGGTCGATATAGTCCAGTTCGGACAGTTGGTTTGGTGCACCAGTGATGATCAGATCAAACTTGGCTTGTGTTAATTGTGCCTTGAGGCTCGCGACTGACAGCGTGGTGACTTCAATCGGCTGTTTGAGTTGCTTGCTTAAGTTGGGTGTTAAGCTTTCAAAGGTCGGCGAAAAGCCACCAACCACCGCCACCTTGAGGGGCGTGCTGGCGATCAGTGGTTTGCTGAGCGAAAGCGTTGCAGGCAGTGCGACGGCTTGGCTGGCGGCCAGCGGCAACATGACCACCAGTCCGAGCGTAGACTTAGTTCTTGATGGCATAATCGACCGTCACCACCACGCGAGCAATTTTATCAATCGTACTGGTGTCGTATTCACCACCGTATTCGCTTTCGTCAGTCGACAGCGGCGCGCGAATCTGAAAAATCCCTTGTGACGCCGATTGCATCGCACCGACTGCGATGTCGCCGCTTTTGGCAAACTCGACCGCCCGATCATGCGCGTTTTGGGTGGCTTCACCGATCAAGGACAGTTTAATTTGTTCAAGGTTACTGATCAGATATTGGGTGTCGCCGTTGCTGACGCTGACACCTTGTTGAATCAACTGCTCAACCCGTTGATTCAGTTGGGTTGGGATTTTGACATCGTTCAGTAAAATGCCGATTTTACGATTCAGGTTGTAGCCAATAATCGCGCCTTCATAGCCATTATCCAAGCGCTGATGCACCGGTTCTGCTGTCCAGTCAGCCAGTTGCAAATCGGTTTTTTTGACCAAATCAGCAGCAGTCAAGCTGGCAACCACTTGATCAACCGCGGTTTGTAAGGCCGGAATCCCGCTGGCGATGCTATCAGCACGGATGCTGACATAGGTTGACCACTGGGCTTTGTCGGCTTGGATGGATTTTTCGGCGGTGCCTTTGACGGTGATTTTTTCACGCGCTGCGGCGACTTGTTGCGCACCATGACTCAAGACCAGTCCTGCACCAATCAAACCGACTGATAGACAGCCGCCGAGGATGATCGCCGGTAAAAGATTGCGTTGATTGAGGTCGGATGCGTTCATTTTTGTGCCAAAACTGGTTATGTTGCAGAGGTGTTCACAGTGAATCAGGAAGCCGATAGCCATGCAAGGCCAAAGCACGATTGCTACAAAAAAATATCTGGCTCAGGCCACACAGTTTGCTGAATTTTCGGCAGATTTATTGGCACAGACTTTACTGGCCAGCGACTACGCAGCGCAGGTCTTACAACAACACAGCACTTTGATTCTGGCAGATTATCTGGTGGATCAATATACCCAAGCGCTTGACCTTGCTCAGTTACAACAACAGGTGTCTGCCGCTGTGACAGGTATTACAGACGATGCCAGTTGGATGCAGGCGATGCGGTTGCTGCGGCAGCGTTTGATGTTTCGTTGGATTTGGCGTGATGCTAATCGTTTAACCGATGTGGTGCAGCTGACCCGTGAGTTATCAGATTTTGCCGATCTCAGCATTCAAGCTGCGGTGGCGTATGCGCGCGTCGCCTTGGTCGAAAAATACGGTCAGCCCATCGGTATAGACGGCAAAGTGCAAGAGTTGATTGTGATTGCGATGGGCAAACACGGCGCACAAGAGCTGAATTTGTCCAGTGATATTGATTTGATTTTTGCCTTCGATGAGGCCGGTGAAACCACCGGCGATGCACGCGGTAAACGCCAGATCGAGGTGCAGCAATTTATGATTCAGTGGGGGCAAGCGGTAATTCGTTTGCTCGATCAACAGACCATTGATGGCTTCGTCTGGCGCGTTGATATGCGACTACGGCCTTGGGGCGATGGCAGTCCATTGGCACTCAGTCATGCCGCGTTAGAGCGCTATCTGGAGCAACATGGCCGCGAGTGGGAGCGCTATGCGTGGATTAAAGCGCGAGTGGTGACTGGCGGCCAAAACAGTGGACAGGCAGGTGCACAACTGCTGGCGATGACGCGACCGTTTGTGTATCGGCGTTATGTCGATTATTCGGCGTTTGCGGCGCTGCGCGAGATGAAAAGCATGATCGCGCGCGAGGTGCTGCGTCGTAATACCCAAGACGATATTAAGCTTGGTTCCGGCGGCATCCGTGAGATTGAGTTTATTGTACAGGCGTTTCAGCTCATTCAAGGCGGTGCGCGGCGTGAGTTGCGTGGTGTGCAGTGCTTGCAGATGCTCGCTTGCTTGGGTGAGTTACACATGCTGCCTGCCGATCAGGTGGCGCAGTTGCGGGCGGCGTATTTGTTTTTGCGTCGGCTAGAGCATGCGATTCAAGCGCTACAAGACCAACAGACGCAGCAATTGCCGCAAGATCCATCCCAGCAACAGCGGATTGCATTGGTATTGGGTTTTGCTGACTGGCCGGCGTTACTGTTGCAGCTAGAGCAACATCGGCGCGTTGTGCGACAGGGCTTTGCTGAGGTGATTGCAGATCGTTGTCCGCCAGAGGGTGCGCTGGATACGACACAGCTTGAGCAGCAGTTATTGGCGCAGTTGGACGAGGTGACCCGTGAACAGATGCAACATCTGCTTAGTCCTGAGCAATTGGCCAAACTGCCGGAACAAAGCGTACAGCGGCTACGCGCGGTGTGGCCGCATTTGGTACAGGCGTTATTAAAGCTACCGCAGCCACAGGTGGCCGTGCAGCGCTTGATTCCACTGCTCGAAAAAGTATTACGCCGTTCGGTGTATTTGGTGATGCTGCTGGAAAATACCGGCGCACTGTATCGATTGGTCAAGATGCTGGCGGCGAGTCCGTGGATTAGTGAGGAGTTGGTGCGCTATCCGGTGTTGTTGGATGAGTTTTTGAGTGCAGACTTGCATGCGTTACCGAGTCGACAAGATTTGGCCGATCGGCTGCGGCAGCAATTGTTGCGGATTGAGCGTGACGATACCGAAGGCCAGATGCGTGAATTGCGCTTGTTTAAAAAAAGCGAGGTGCTGGCCGTCGCTGCCAGTGACGTGCTGGCCGAGCGCCCACTGATGAAAGTGTCGGATGCACTGACCGACACGGCCGAAGTGGTGCTGGATGCGGCGCTGAATCTGGCCTTGCAGTCTATGATGGCGCGGCATGGCCTACCGCTGCGCAGTAGTGGCGAGCGGGCGACACTGGACGCGCCTGCCTTTGCGATTGTTGGTTATGGCAAGCTGGGCGGGATTGAGATGAGCTATAGCTCTGATTTAGATATTGTGTTTTTGCACGATGTCGATGAGCAAGCCGATACCGACGGGGCAAAGCCACTCAGCGGCATGGCGTTTTGTACCCGTCTTGCCCAAAAAGTCATGACCCTACTGACCACCCAAACCCTCGACGGACGTGCCTACGAGATCGACACGCGCTTACGTCCATCAGGACAGGCGGGGATGCTGGTGGTCAGCTTACAGGCGTTCGAGCAATATCAACTGAAAGGCGCATGGCTGTGGGAGCATCAAGCCTTGGTACGTGCGCGCGGCGCCTGTGGTGGGGCGCGGGTGTTGGCGGCGTTTGCGCAGATTCGGCAGCGGATTTTGACATTGCCGCGTGATGAGGCCGTGGTACGCGAAGAAGTGCGTGAGATGCGCCAAAAAATGCGTGACCACTTGGGCAGCAGCAAAGCACAGCGTGAGGCAGGGTTTTTTCACTTGAAGCACGATGCGGGTGGTATCGTTGATATTGAATTTATGGCACAGTATGGCGTGCTGGCGTGGAGTTCGGCCAATCCCGATCTCGCCCGCTTTTCTGATAATGTGCGCTTACTCGATGATCTAGCGACAGCAGGCTGCTTATCCCGCGCTGATGCTGATGCGCTAACCGATGCATATTTGCGTTTGCGTGTGGCCACCCATCAACTGGCTTTGGCTCAAATGCCCATCGTTGTACCAGCGACGACATGGCAAAGCACCCGTATGATCGTTCATACGCTTTGGCGACGATTGATTGATCCGATGGCGCAGCCGTTGGACGACTGATTTTTTTTGACATTTAAAATGAGTGGAGATACATGCTGTGATCAGTATGGCAGATCGTGATGGTTTGATTTGGATGGACGGCCAGATGGTCGATTGGCGCGAAGCCAAAGTGCATGTGTTGACCCACACGCTGCACTACGGGATGGGCGTGTTTGAAGGCGTGCGTGCGTACGAAACCGAGCAAGGCACTGCGATTTTTCGCCTCAAAGAACACACCCAGCGCTTGCTGAATTCGGCCAAAATCTTCCAGATGAACGTGCCGTTTGATGCACAGACCCTGATGGATGCCCAGTGTGCGGTGGTGCGCGAAAACAACCTGACCTCGGGGTATCTGCGTCCGATCATTTGGATTGGCTCCGAAAAAATGGGCATCGCGGCCAAAAATAACAAGATTCATGTGGCGATTGCCGCATGGCCTTGGGGCGCGTACCTCGGTGAAGATGGCATCAACAAAGGTATTCGGGTTAAAACCTCGTCATTTACCCACCATCAGCCCAATATCACCATGTGTAAGGCCAAAGCGGTCGGCAACTATCCGGTGTCGATTTTGGCACACCAAGAAGTGGCGACCAATGGCTACGATGAAGCCATGTTGCTGGATCCGCATGGTTTTATTTGCCAAGGTGCAGGTGAAAACTTATTCATGGTACGCGATGGCGCACTGCATACGCCGGATCTCGGTGGTGGTGGCTTAGACGGAATTACCCGTCAGACCATTATTCAGTTTGCCAATGACTTGGGTATTAAAGTTTACGAGCGTCGGATTACCCGTGATGAGATGTATATCGCGGATGAGGCGTTTTTCACCGGTACGGCCGCCGAAGTCACCCCGATTCGTGAGTATGACGACCGTCCGGTTGGTAACGGCACACGCGGGCCAATCACCGAGCAGCTACAAAAGTTGTTCTTTGATACCGTACAAGGCAAAAATGATCAGTATCGGCATTGGTTAACACCGGTTGCTAAATAATTGATGTGAAATTAAGAAAGCGCACGTGTTGCGCTTTTTTGATGTCTATACGCAAGGATTCGCATGAATCTCCTCTGGCTCAATGATGGTAAAGCCGTTCATCGCCGCCAAGCCGAAGGGCTACTGGCTGGCCTTGCGCGTTGTGGGGTCACGTTACAAGTGCATGAGAGGGTTGTGCCGCTGGGGCTGCGTGATTGGCCTCGAATGCAAGCGGAGTTACTCAATACGCTTGATCCAGAGTCAAACAAGCCAGACTTGCTGCTCGGCGTAGGGCATCGTACCCACGCGTTGCTGCTGCTGTTGAAACGCCGTTATCCTCGTGCGCAAACAGTTGTGTTGATGCGGCCAAGTTTACCATTCAGTTGGTTTGATCATTTGATCATCCCGCAACACGACCAACCGCCATCTGTAGACCGAATCTTTGTTTCGCAAGGCGCACTCAATCCGCTGATCAATCAGCAGCGTCATCAGGTGGGTCGGCATTTGATTTTGCTAGGGGGGGCATCGAAGCGACATGGCTGGGATCAGGCGCAGGTATTGGCACAGCTTGCGCAGTTGGCTGAATACTTACGGGGGCAGTCAATCTGGATCAGTGGCTCGCGGCGTACACCAGCGGATTTTTTGAGTAGCACGGATTTTCAAAGTGTCACCGCTAGCATGCAGTTTTTAGAGGATTCACAGACTGACTCTACTGTGTTGGATGAGCAATTGCAATTTGCCGAAACGGTTTGGGTCACTGAAGACAGTGTTTCGATGATTTCGGAGGCGTGGACGGCGGGCTGTCGGGTCGGCTTAATCGCGATGCCGCGCATCAAAACAGACCGAATCACCGGCGCAGTGGATCTGTTGGTGCAGCAGCAAGTGGTCTGGCGTTTGAATGATGTGTTGGCGGGTCAAGTGTTGCGATTGCCGCCACAGTTGACGGAGGCAGATCGGGCGGCGTGTTGGTTGCTTTTACAGTTAAGCGGGCGGCTGAGATGACCCTTCGCAAAAAGAAAGTCCTAGCCTTAACTGATGGTCGTGCGGGGCATCGCAGTAAGACGCAAGGGGTGCTGAATGCGTTGGCGCAGCTTGCGCCGATTAAGGTGATTTGGCTGGAGGTTAGTGCTCCGCATGCGATCTTGCGCAGATTGTCGCGCTGGCTGACCCGTCGTACAGGGTTCAGTAGTTTAGGTTGGTATTTGACACCATCTGCATTACCGAATCATATTGATCTAGTGGTGTCGTCTGGCGCAGATACCCTCGTGCCGAATTTATTGCTGAGTCGGCATTATGCTTGCCCAAACATCATTAACAGTTCGCTCAAAGGCTTTACGGCCGATCAGTTTACCGTAGCGTTGCAACTCGGCCAAGTGTTGGCAGATTTAACGCCAACCGTACCACCGAATCAGATGTCATTTGACCATGATGGACAGCGTAGACGAGCAGCACGACACCGCTTAGGACTTTGCCCAGATCGCCGCGTTTTAACCTTGTTGATCGGTGAAAATACCCGTGAATACCAATCGGTCAACCCGCAGTTATTGGCTGAGATTGTGGCGTGGTTTCGGCGACATACCGATGCTGTACTATTGCTGAGTAGCTCGCGGCGTGCCCAACTGGCGACCGAACAGGCGTTGATACAGGTGTTATCGTTGCGTACAGATGATCAGGTGACATGGGTGCAGCAAGGTCAGTCCTGCCATATCGCGGATTATATCTATGCAGCGGATTGGGTGCTGTGTACAGCGGATTCTGAGTCGATGTTGGCTGAGGTGGTCAGTGCAGGGCGGTTGGCGCTGGTGCCTGAGTATGCGGGCCAAGGTTTAACCGCACAAAATCAATGGCTCGCCCAACTGACTGCACAAGGCCATCTGTTGTGGCTGAATC
>JBAQKP010000194.1:0-5306 GCA_049301135.1 Moraxellaceae bacterium
CAACAGCCCCGAACAGGCCGCGATATACACAAACAACGCACCCAACAAACACGCGCCCGCCAGTGCTGGCAACATAAAACGCCAATCGCTGAGCAACTGCGCATAGGTTCTCAGCACTGAACCCACGGCAAGCGAACGACGGTTTTCGACTTGCAACGTTTCTTTAAAGCGAAAATGAATCAACAATAAGCAGCCGACGCCAACCCCACTCAACACCCAAAACACCGCTTGCCAACTGGCAAACAATAGCAAGGTCGCGCCCAGCATTGGTGCTAAAATCGGCGCAACGCCCATCACCATCAGCAGCATCGCATAAGCCTGTGCCGAATCCTGCGGCGACAAGCAATCCCGAATCGCAGAACGAGCCACCACCACGCCAACACATCCGCCGAGCGCTTGTAAGGTACGTGCAAACAGTAACGACGACAGCTCAGTGGACAATGCACACCACACCGATGCCAGTACAAATAGGCTTAAACCAAAATACAGCGGCGGTTTACGCCCGAACCGATCACTAATCGGACCATAAAATAACTGACCGACCGCTAGACCCAAAAAATATGCCGGTACGCTGTTCGACATCGCCGCCACGCTGACCCCAAACGACGAAGCCATACTCGGCAGCGCAGGCAAATACATATCAATCGACAACGGGCCGAGCGCGGTCAGCAGTCCCAGCAATAAAATCCAAGACAACGCATACGGACGTGAAGAAGAGGCAGATGGCAAAGCAGACGGTGCGGTAGACATGCCGACACTCAAACAAACAAAAAGCTAGTGTACTGATCGGTACACTAGCGGCAACTGTTTTTTTGCAAAATTAGACGGCTGTGGTTGATCGCTTAAACCGATTCAACCGGATGGGATTTGCCAGAACGAACCTGTTGACGTTGCAATACCTCACGGGTATGCCGGCGAATCAAGGTTTCGACATTGACCTGCGCCCGATGGCGATGCAAACGTGGCGTTGCCCGCATCACGATACGCACTGCGGCAAAGAACGTCACCAAATACACGCTCAGTGCTGCCAGCCAAAATACCTGCACCATCGCACTGGTTTCTGGTGCAAACACAGTCGGAATATGCGGCCAAAGCACCGGCCAAATCATCACAAATGCCACCACCGACGCAGCACGGCCATACAACTTCACCAGTGGCCACGCAAACAGCGCCGCATGACCCAGCGCCACCAGCAGCATCAGTAGCCAAACTTGCGCCTGTAAGCCCTGTTGCAACATCATCGTTTCGACTGGCGCAATTGCTGACGAATACACCCACAGCCCTAACCACGCCACCAGCGGCAGCAGTAACCATCCCATTGCAATCTGTATCGTCTTTGACATCGCAGTATCCCTCGTGGTTTATCGCATCGAGTGTGACTATATTTTGTACTGCACACTGTAGTACAAATGCCGTAATCCTGTGCGAAATACTGTGAACAAAGGTTAGACTATTACAAAACACCACACGGCCTGAGGATCAAATGCCTTTTGTACCGCCACTCCCGCCACTGGTCTTGATCGGCGGCTCATTTGATCCGGTGCATGCTGGACACCTGTGGATGGCTGAACGGCTGGCACAGCAGCAGCCCAACGCACGCATTGAGTTTTTACCGACGGCTGGCAATCCATTTAAATCAACCCAGACCGACCCCAAGCACCGCCTTGCCATGCTGCGTCATGCCCTGCGTGATCGGCCTTTTAGTATTAATTGCCACGAGATTTTTGCGACCCCACCGACCTATACACTCGATACCTTGAGCGCGATTCGGCAGCAGATCGGCCAGCAGCGGCCACTGATTTTTGTGCTGGGACAAGACAGCTTGGCCAGCCTGCCACACTGGAAAGGCGGGTTGGCGTTGCTGCAACTGTGTCATCTGTGGGTGTTTGCTCGTCCCGAGCACAACAGTGATGGGCTACCCGATTGGACACAGGCGTATCTCAGCGCACAACCGGACGGCTTACAACAGCAAGCCAGTGGCCTGATTTATCTTGATCCTCGCGCTCCACCACTGATCAGCAGCAGCCAAATCCGCCAAAATATCCATCTGCATCGCCCCCTCGTACCAAAACGCATTTGGACGTATAATCAACAGGCACACTTATACGGATTTTCCAAACCTGATGACTTCTGACACCCCGATTCACACGAATCCAACCACGCCGGCCAACAGCCTAGCCAATAATGGCCTAGGCCAACGCACCGAACCGGCCAATCTAGTAGGCGATGTTCAAGCCTGCCTTGCTGTGGTTCGCGCCGCCCTTGAAGATGTCAAAGCCAAAGATATCGTCGAACTCGATGTACGCGGCATTACTGACATTGCCGAATACATGGTGATCGCCAGCGGCACATCAAGCCGTCACGTCAACGCACTGGCCAGCAACGTCAGCGAAGAAGCCAAAAAAGCCGGTTTCCGCCCGCTTGGCACCGAAGGTCAACAAGACTCTGAATGGGTATTGCTCGATCTAGGTTATGTGATCGTGCATGTGATGATGCCAGCGACCCGCAATCTGTATGATCTGGAAAGCCTGTGGCGCGTGACGCCAGACGGCAAAAAACCAAAATCGCCAGAACGTCCTGCGGCTGAGTAAGCGACAGTATTGATGAAGCAAGAGCGATGAAGCTAGACCTATGAAACTACGCCTGCTTGCGGTCGGCCAAAAAATGCCAGATTGGGTTCAGTCTGGTTATGACGACTACGCCAAACGCCTTCAGCCATTACTGCCGGTACAACTTGTGCCTTTGGCGATGGCCAAACGCGGTAAAAACGATTCGGCCAGCGATATTCATAAATATTGCCAGCAGGAAGGTCAGACGATTTTGACGGCGCGGCAACCGCGTGAACGGCTGATTGCGCTGGAGGTCGGTGGGCGTAATCTGTCGACCGAAAAACTAGCGGATACGCTGAAGTTGTGGATGCAGGATGGTCAGGATGTGGCGCTGGCGATTGGCGGGCCCGATGGTCTATCGAATGAGGTGCGCCAGCAGGCGGAGTGGCATTGGTCGTTGTCACCGCTGACCTTGCCGCATCCGATTGTGCGGATTATTGTGATTGAGCAGATTTATCGGGCGATGAGCCTGATCAATGGGCATCCGTATCATCGCGCCTAACACACTGAATAGTTTATCTCTGTGTGGCCTAACGCCTGAGTTAAGCCGACTTGCGTAGTGGAGGCAAAAGCGTGGCAAGCTTTTTCTGCCAGGCATTTGCTGTAACGAAGCAAGTTCGGCTTGAACGAATTGTTAGGCTTCTTGCTAGCCGGGTAGCTTCGCCGCAAGTACATCAACGTTTTCGATGGACGGAGGCTCAGAAAACAACTCACCTGCCTTTGCCATTAACGCTGCTGCAACCTTGCCAGAGAGATGGGCTTGCCGACCCGCTTCATCCGGGAAAGCATCAAAGATTCCGAAAGTGCTTGGTCCAAGGCGAATGCCAAACCAAGCAGTGGTGGCAGGCTCCTCATTGACGATGGGAAGGCCGCTCATAAGAAAGCTCTCAACCTCTTTCTCTTTTCCGGGTTTCGCCTCAAGGCGAACGAACAAGGCTACTTTGACCATAACATGTCTCCTGTTGTTAAAACGACATCACAATACGCGATGTTCTCTTGTAAACCTAACGACTAAGCTCACCGGCGCCAATGGAGCGCAGCGGAATTGCCGTCCGGTGCAGCGCCTTGTTATGCATCGGATTATGGGGCAACTAATAAATAGCGATTATCTCCGCCACCCTTCGGTGGCCATTATCTTTTGCGCTTCTTCGGTAACCAGAAAGTCTAGGAACATCTGCGCCTCACGGTCTGCGTCAGGTGAGATGACTACATTGACATCTCGCCAGATCGTTCGGCCTTCATCTAAGCGAACAAGCTCCAATACATCGGGGTGCGTGATTGGCCAGTTCGGCCAGGTAATCCAGGCATCAGCGTCCAGCTCCTTGAACGCATTGAAGCTGGCGCCAGAGCCGAGCGAGTACGACACGATATTCTTCCGAAACTGCGCGACGTCATTCAGCGAGCCCATGCGTCCGGCGACGTCTTCCCATGTTCCAGTTCCGGAGGTGTTGTAGATGCCCTTGCCCTCCGTAACGACGATTTTCATTCCTTCCACTAGAAGCGCGTCAAAGCCCTGAATATTCTTTGGGTTGCCGGCCTTAACGGCTATAACGGTGGGCCTGATATAGATCGGCTCGACCTTGCTGGGGTCGAAGGTCTTGTAGGTTAGCAGGAATGCCGTCATCGACTGCTCCGAAGTACCCCAAAGTATATCGGCATCTGCCTGCGCATCAGCAGACCATCTGCTTTCAGGCCCGGCGATAATTTCCACTTTGGTACCCGAACGGTTTTCCCAGACCTCAGCGACTTTTTTGAAGGCGGTATTCGGCCCCCCAGCACCATACAGTTTGACGACACCATCCTTCGGCTCGTGCTCGATTGATGGGTCATAAAGTGATGCCTGAGCGAATGACGGAACAACTGCTGCTGCACAAAAGAGTGCTATGACGGTAACTATTTTCATTTTCTATCTCCTAATTTGAATGAGATTGTAACTTGGCTGTGAGGCATAACGCCCAGGTTAACCGGCAAAAATGCGAAGCATTTTTGTCCGCGTTGAACCTACAGTTAGGCTGGTGACAGGTGCGGCAGCCGTTGTGTTACTCATAGTCTTGCATCTTCTGCTTGCAGCCACGCGGATTTTGGTGCGTAGCTCCATTGCGGTGTGAGCAACACCATGAGAAGTGAGGCAAAGGCAAGGAGGATGGCTATATACATAAACACTGGCGCTTCCGAGAAACGCTGTGGAAAGATGGTCTTAGCTGCGCCAAGACCGATGGCATTTCCGGCAGCAACAAGCAAAACAACGGAGTAGTCATGAAACCGCCGTGCTTTGTTTGCGCCTAATGACCATTTGGGATCCGTGTTGTAGCTCGGAAGGTGATCATTGGCATCCCCCAGCCGCTCCAGATCGGATAGGAATACTCTTAGATTCGTGATCGCTCTTTCGGCTTTGTAGTTCAAGAAGGCAAAGCTTATGGAGGCCACAGGAAAACCAAGTGCAAGCCATTCCACAGGAGCCGGAGACGCGTTGTTATTAGGTCTGAGCGCAACGGTAGCGGCAAGCAGGCTAACCACAATGCTGACGTACAAGGCCAACGCTTGCTGTCGCTGGGCAATACGAGCATTGACCTCATTGGATGCTGCTATGAAGCGGTAGTTGGCGTCGACGATCATGCTGGGCATAGTTGTATTCTCAGTTGGCCTAACGAATGGCTACGTCTTGTATTTGCAAAAAGCCTAACTAAGGATATACGG
>JBAQKP010000195.1:0-28236 GCA_049301135.1 Moraxellaceae bacterium
TGCGGTGTGGCCTGATTAGCAGCCAAAAAAATCGCCGCCTGCATCACGATGGATGCAGGCGGCAAGCTTGGGCGGTGTTGTGCGGATTGGGTGCGGGTGATGGAACACCGATGAGGTTTGCACGTCAGTGCTGACTTGCACACCTCATCGGCAACCCGATCAATCGGCTTTTTTCTTGGCGTTGGCTTTTTTGGCCTTGGCCTTCTTGGGTTTTTTGTCATCATCGACCGATTTCTTTGCTTTGGCCTTGGCTTTTTTGGCAGCCTTTTCCACAGCGGTTTTCTTCGTTTTTTTGGTCGAGACCGGCTCGATCAAACTGCTGGCTTCTGGCAAGCCCGTCATCAGTACGGGCGCTAGCTCGACTGCTTGCGCTGGCACAGTATTGGTCTGCCGTGTTGGACTACGGCGCGGCTGTGCTGGTTTTTGGGCTGGCCGCTCCGTTGCTGGGCGTTCTGTTGCGAGTTGCGCCGAGTTGCGCCGACTATTGCGGCTTGGACGACTGTTGGTTGTTGTTGGCGCGGTGCTGGCTGCGGGTTGGTTCGCTGTTTGGGTGCGTGGGGCTTTTTGTCGGACTGGCCGACCCGCGCTGGTCAGTTGCTTGATCAGTTCAAAATCAACCTTGCGATCATCCAGATTGACGCCTGCAACTTTAACGCGCAGTTGATCACCCAAGGCAAAGCGTTGGCCGTGGCCGCGACCGTTTAAAGTTTGGCTGGCTTGGTCAAACTCGAAGTAGTCATTGCCCATATTACGCACATGCACCAGCCCATCAACATACAGGCTGCTCAAGGTGACAAACAGACCAAACTCGGTCACTGCGCTGACTGTGCCATCAAACTCCTCACCAATATGCTGCTGCATGTAGTGACACTTCAGCCAACTCATCACCGAGCGAGCCGCTTCGTCGGCGCGGCGTTCGGTTTGTGAGTAATGCAGACCAGCATCTTCGAGTTGTTTTTCGTCGAGCGGCTGTGGCTGCTGCCCCAGATGCGCTTTGATCGCGCGATGCAACAGCAAGTCGGGATAGCGCCGGATCGGTGAGGTAAAGTGACTATACGCCTCATAGGCCAAGCCAAAATGCCCCAGATTATCCGCGCCATAATAGGCTTGCATCATCGAGCGTAGCAGCACCGCATGAATACTCGGCGCGTCGATCCGCTCGCGGGTGGCAGTAATAATCGCTTGGTAGTCAGCTTGGGTGGGTTTTTCTGGAAAGCTCAAACCGAGCAGCTTCACATAGTCACGCACCTTTTGCACCCGCGTGCTTTCTGGTGGCTCATGGTTGCGGTACAGGACGTGCAGTTCGTTTTTGAGTGCAAAATCCGCCGCACTGACGTTGGCAAGCAACATACATTCTTCAATCAAACGATGCGCATCGTTGCGACCACGCGGTTTAATTTCGGTAATACCGCCTTGCTCATCGAACAGCATATAGGTTTCGGTGGTTTCAAACTCCATCGCACCACGTTCGGCGCGCACACCGAGCATCACCTGATACAGTTGATACAGAGTATTCAGCGATTTTTTGACATCCGGTAAATCTGGCACAATGCTGTCATCACCGCCCAAATATTCGGCGACTTGATCGTAGATCAGCCGTGCTTTGGAGTGCATCACCGCATTATAAAACTGATAGCTAGTCACTCGGCCGGCACGCGATAAGGTCATGTCGCAGACCATACACAGCCGATCTACGTTTGGTTTTAATGAGCACAGACCGTTTGACAATGCTTCGGGCAGCATCGGCACGACATGATTCGGGAAATACACCGATGTCCCACGCGCTTGCGCTTCCTCATCGAGTGCGGTGTTGGGTTTGACGTAGTAGCTGACATCAGCAATTGCAACCACCAAGCGGAAGCCACCACCGGCGCGTTTTTCGGCATATACCGCGTCATCGAAGTCGCGTGCGTCTAACCCATCAATCGTCACCAACGGCAACTCGCGCAAATCGACCCGATCTTTACGGTCTTTTGCGGTCGGTTCTTTGTACTTGTTGGTTTCTTTGAGCGCGTCTTCTGAGAACACATGCGGTAGATCAAAGTCTAACAAGGTACTCGGAATGATGATCTGGGTATCGACCCGATCTGCCAAGGATTGCACGATATGACCATTGGCATATTCGTCGCCGCTCGGCCACTCGTCAATCTTGATCCGTACCGCATCGCCAACCGTCACGCCAGCCGCTTGAATTTGTTCTGGCTCCATCGCAACTGGCTGATGGCTGTGTGGATTACCCAGTTGGATAAAGTATTCGCCATCGAGCAGTTTGACCTGACCGATAAATTCCTGCTGTCCACGACTGACCACTTCGACGATTTTGGCCATCAAGCGGCCACGTTGATCGGCGCGGGTGGTGCGAGCGCGTACCACATCGCCATCGAACACGGCGCGCATCTCACGCTCAGGTAAAAACAAGTCCTGCATGCCCTCGACCAGCACAAAGCCAAAGCCCTTGGGATTGGCTTGTACTGTACCGACGATCAGATCTTGCTCCGCAATCGGCCGATAACGCGGCGGATAGTCGTCGGTCATCACCAGTTGGCTGTCGCGCACCATCGCACTGAGGCGGCGACTAATGGCTTCGATGGCATCCGGCTCAACCAAGTCAAAATGCTGTACCAACTCGCCATGCGACATGACGTGCTGGGCTAAAATTTGTCCAATTAATAAACGACTCGGAATCGGCGAGGCGTATCGCGCGGCCTCGTTCGCGGCTTCAGGATCTTGCCAGCTCATGGATCGACTTCACATTAAAATTCAATGGACACCAGTTTAGCACAGTGCTGTGATGGCATTGAGTCTGTCTGCCGCAGCGCAGTGTGGTGAATCTGTTTTGAAAAATTGAAAAAATACTTGACGCAGCCCAACTCGGTCTTTATGATCCCGCCCCACAGTACTGCGGATATGGCGGAATTGGTAGACGCGCTAGTTTCAGGTATTAGTGTCGCAAGACGTGGAGGTTCAAGTCCTCTTATCCGCACCAAATTAAGCAACACAAGGTCGCTTTTAGCAGCCTAAAAACCCTAGAGTTTACAAGACTCTAGGGTTTTTTATTGCCCCGTCAAACGTGCTTCTGTTGGTAGCATCCTTTCTACACTTCGTCGCCACCCAGATGCAGCAGGCGAGAGCTTCACTTATACTGTTATCTGAACAATAAACATTGCCCAACCAACACCGGCCGTGCAGCGCAGATTGAGCCGCATGTGAGCTGGTGAGCCAAGGAGTCTGTTGTATGCTAAAACACCGCTTAATTGCTGTGAGTTTGATCGGTGGTTTAACCCTGCTGTCGGTGGCCTGTAGTAAGCCAGAGCCTGCGGCAGATCCTGCATCACGCGCAGAAACCACTGGCTATGTCAGTGAAAATCAGCAATATGTTGAGCAATTGAACAATGAGGTCGAGCTGGAAAATCCAGACAGTCTGCTGGCCGAACTCGATGAACCCACTGCCCCAAAACAATAACACCGTGTGACCGTGTCGGGCTGGCTCACCTGATCTTGCCCCGTACCGCTGCTACATACACCTGTTTATGCCGCTGTATCTGTTGATTTTTGCGCCCGCTGATTTTGAGTAAATTACATTTTTTTGTAAAAAAACAAGAAACTTTAATCAAATTGCAGTAATTTTGAGCATGAAGACTGTTGAGTATCGCGCCGTGGAAACATGCTGAGGCTGAGGCGCCCTCATCATCTGTCTGCTGAAAAAAAGCAAATCACTTCAATGGACTGTTGTGAATAAAGGATAGGGCTGTCCGTTGGATCTGCTGCGACGACGCGTCACATCAAGCGATGCGCTAGAACCCCATCTGTGTCGTCGATCAGTGGATAGCCTGAGTGCTAAACCATCAAGGAATCATGATGAAACAAAAAATGCTTGTGGCATGTGTACTATGGGCGACCGTTATGGTCGGCTGTAGCAAGAACCAACCCACCACAGAAGACAGTGCTGCGGCAAAACCGGATGCTGATGGCCGAGTGGCATATGTCAGCGATCAAGAGCAATATGTACAGTCCCTTCAGCAAGAAATTGCGATTGATGATCCCGATGCGTTGCTGGATGATTTAAATGAAAGCAGCGGCGATAACAGCCAAAACGCGGAATTGGTACGCCTTAAATCGGTTGAAGCGTCGCCTGTGCAGGTCGTCGAGCCGTTGCCAAACGCACCTGTTGAGGCGCAGACAGCGGCTCAATAGGCTGATCGGTGGCGTGTTTGTCTATAAATTGGGCAAATCTTGACAGGATTGCTGAAAAAACCATGAATAGCCCTTGTGTCGCCGCCACGGATTTTGTACGATGCTTGCCTTGCTGCGGTGAGGTGGGTGAGTGGCTGAAACCACATCCCTGCTAAGGATGCATACGGGTAACTGTATCGAGGGTTCGAATCCCTCCCTCACCGCCAAGTATTGATTAAGCGCGCGACCATTAGCACCTCGCATCATGTGTTTAATCAAAAAAAGCTTGACGATACGCACCTACATCTGTAGAATGCGCGACTCAAATGAAGCGCCCATAGCTCAGCTGGATAGAGCACTTGGCTACGAACTAAGGGGTCGGGAGTTCGAATCTCTCTGGGCGCACCATATTCTAAAAGAGTCTGACTTCGGTCAGGCTTTTTTTTGGCCTAAATTTGGGCTGAACAGTCTGGTGTACAACGCAGATAAGCTTGCATCCATCCCATCGCTCTGCCACGATTGCGCTGTTTTATCGCTGATCGACTGGTGTGTATATGTCTGATTCTCCCGCTATTCGTCCGGTAGTTGCAGGGCCTGTGTTGCGGATTACCGCACTGGTGTATGACGGCCTGCTGATTTTGGCCTTGATTATTGTGGTGGGCACGATCTTGATTGTGTTGGGCACATCGTCGCAGAGCATCGCACAAGGGCAGGCGGGTAAGCTCTCAGAAAACTATCGTTATTTTGTGTTGTTACCCTCGTTTATTGCGGTGACATGGCTGTTCTACGGCTTGTTCTGGCGACGGACAGGGCAGACTTTAGGCATGCAGACGTGGCGTTTAAAGGTGATTCAGCCAAATGGCGCGTTACTCGATTGGCCGCTGACGGTGATTCGCTGTTTAAGTGCCAGTATTGTGCCGCTGGTCTGTGGCTTGATGGGCTATTTGGTACATGGTACGCCGGTCGCCTTGGTAATTAGTTTGAGTATTGGGTTCTTATTTAACTATTGGTTTGCGTTGTTTAACCGTCGCCGTTTGGCCTTACATGATGTGATGTCTGGCACGCTGGTGGTGCGTTTGCCGCCTGCACCGCCGAGTCGTTGGCTACAAAAGCTATTGGGTCGCACATCCTAGAGCGTCAATCACTGCAAAAACCAGCCCAGACTGTCAGTGGTCGTCCCCAAGGGACGGTACTCTGCGCCTGTCCAGCCTTGATAGTCCGATTGCCGCACATAGTCAAAAATCGCCTTAAAATCCAATGTTCCTGTGCTGGGCTGCTGCCGATTTGGATGGTCGGCAAACTGAATATGCCCGATCTGATGTAGATTGTCCTGTAGGGCTTGCAAGACTGGCTCGCCCATCATCGCCATGTGATAGCAGTCGTACTGCATCTTCAGTTCAGGTCGGCCAACTGCCTCAAGCATTTCTTGGGTTTGCGCAATCGTTTGTAATAAAAAACGCGGCATATCAACGCCATTAATCGCCTCTATGACAGGGGTGATCCCACAGGCAGCGATTTCACGACTGGCATAACGCAGATTGCCCGCCAGTGTTTCAAGGCAGGGCAGCAAATCCGACAGCTCGGGCTGACGTCCGGCCAAGATATTCACGTTCGGCACGTTTAACACGCGCGCGTAGTGCAATCCTTCAAACAACGCTTGCCGAAACTGATATTCACGCCCTGGCACACCCGTGATGCCATCGCCGCCTTGCATCAGATCGCCTGCCGGCAGGTTGATCAGTACCAGTTTAAGCTGATGCTGTTCGAGCTGGTCACGAATCGCGATCACGTCCAGATCATAGGGAAACTGAATTTCGACTGCCGTAAAGCCTGCTTGTTTGGCCAAAGCAAACCGATCCAGCAAGGGCACTTCAGTAAACAGCATGGACAGATTGGCAGAGAAGCGCAGCATGGCGAGACCTTAGTGTAAATACAGTTGGATGATGCTGGACAAGTCAGCGGCAGCCTGTCCCGCAGCAATCTGCTGTTGTAGGCGTTGCTGTGCTTGTTGTGCGACTGGAATCGGTAGGTCGAGTGATTGTGCCAGATTGAGCGCATTGCTCAGGTCTTTGTTCAGGGTTTGCACTTTCCATTGCACCGGCTCAAACGATTGGCTGGCCATGCGTGGCGCGAGGATTTGCAGGGGCTTAGAGTCGGCAAAACCACCGGCGAGGGCAGTGGCAAGCTGGCTGGCATCGACCCCAGCACGGTGCGCAAGCGCGACCGCCTCGGCGATTAAGGTACTGTTGGCAGCGACGATCAGTTGATTACAGATTTTGGTGACTTGGCCTGCACCGCTCGCGCCCATGTGGGTCCCGCGCTGGCTGAGCGGGGCGAAAAAATCTGTCAGTTGCGCAATCGCTATCGCGTCACCACCGGCAAAAATCACCAGCGTGCCTTGCTCTGCACCGATCACGCCACCGGATACCGGTGCATCGACCCAAAACGCGCCGCGAGCTTGGGTGAGTTGTGCCAATTCACGGGTCGTTTCGGCGGTAATACTGGAAAAATCCACCACGATCTGTCCGGCTTTTAGCAGCGGGATCAGTTGTGCGGCGACCTGTTGTACTGCCGCGTCATCCGCCAGACACAGTCCAATCACTGTGGCATCAATCGGTTGCGATAGGTCAGGCAGTACCTGTGCACCTTGTGCTGCCAGCGGCTCAGTGGCTGCGCGTGTGCGATTCCAGACGCTGACGTGGTGGCCAGCCTGTAGCAGCCGTGTACTCATGCGACTGCCCATCAATCCCATACCTAAAAATGCAAAATTTGCCATTCGCTCGGCTTTCTCCTGCAAGGTTAATCAAACTGCCGTGGCAAAAAATCCATCTCAGGCTGTTTGTCTTTTTGGCGGGCGATTTTGCTGTTTTTGCCGAGGATCAGCTTAAGCTGCCAGATTTTTTCCAGACGTAGCGCATGTTTGGGTTGTTGTACCATCGCATTTAACACGCGCTTACCGGCAAGCAAGGCATCTGGCGAGCGGGTGGTAAATTCCGCCGCGAGGGTTTCGGCGGCTTGACGTGGATCAGCCGACAGATGAGTGACCAGCCCAAGCGCTTTGGCTTCCGTACCGCTAAAAATCCGCCCGCTCAAGGTCAGTTCTTTGGCGACATCGACCGGCACGAGGCCGCGTAGGGTTTGGGTGATGCCCATATCCGGCACCAAACCCCAGCGACTTTCCATGATCGACAATTGACAGTCTGGTGTGGTGATCCGAATATCCGCAGCCAGCGCCAGTTGCATGCCTGCGCCGAGACAGTGACCGTGTAGCGCGGCAATCACCGGCACTGGCATGGTTTGCCAAACCAAAAACGCCTTTTGGAACAGGCTTTGGCCGGGTTTAAGCAGCTCCCAACCGGCGAATAAGGCGTTTTTTGGGCTGTTTAAATCACCCAAATCAATCCCCGCACTAAAACTACTGCCTGCACCAGTCAGAATAATCGCCCGAACGCTTTTGTCGCGTTTGAGTCGATTGGCGACCACGATCAGCTCACGCAATAGGGCAAAACTCATCGCATTACGCTTGTCTGGGCGATTCAGTTGGACGGTGGCAAGCCCGCCTTTTTTTGCCACAAATACCAAAGGCATGCTGCATCTCGATCATCATAAAGAATAGTACCGATCATAACGGATTTAATCGAGTGAGCGTCTTGGCCGAACTGACGCAGTAGTCAGTTGATCAAGATCAGCATAGTTCAGATCAATCCCTAACAGTTGTTCAATCGCCTGCCGTACCGCCTGCATTTCTTGCGCCAATTGTTGTCGGTGTACCGAATCATGTGGGTCAAGTTGTTGTTTGCGCGCCTGTTGTAAATGCTGCTCAAGCGTGGCAATCCGGCCGCGCAAAATCGGCACACCGGTGTAGCGCGTTGCCCCATGTAGGCGATGGGTGCGCTGTTCTAAGCGGGCGTCATCATGCTGCTCAAACGCTTCTTGTAGCTCTTGTTGGTCAGCGTCTAAGCCTTCCAACAGCATATTGAGCAAATCAAACGCCAAGTCGGGCTTATGATTGGAGAGGGTTAAGCACTCTTGCCAATCGACAATTCGATCCGTCGTCTGTGGCGCTATGGCTGGTGCGCCTGAATCTGTCGCAGCTGTAGCCAGTGCCAAACTTTCACTGCTCACAGACGCAGACAGGCCGGCAGTGTGCTGCCATTTTTGGATCAGATGCACCAGTTGTTCATGCTGAATTGGCTTGCTGACATAGTCGTCCATGCCAGCGGCAATCAGTTGATCGCGCTCATCGGCCAAGGCGTGTGCAGTCAGCGCGATAATCGGCGTATGCGGTTGCGTGGGCAGACTTTGCTCAAACTCGCGAATCAATTGGGTGGCTTCCAATCCCGACATGCGCGGCATTTGGATATCCATAAAAATCAAATCAAAGCCATTCGCCTGATGTTCGGCACGTTGCTTGATCTGTTGTAGCGCGTCTTGACCGCTCGACACGGTGGTGACTGAAACGCCCAGATCGTTCAGCAGGGCGTCCAGTACCAACAGATTTGGCAGGTGATCATCGACTGCCAGCACATGAATTTGTTCCGCACTAAAATCAATCGGCTCTGGTGGCAACATCGGCACATGTTGCAAGATCGCCTGTAAGTTGGATCGGCTCAGTGGCTGATAAATCGCCTGCGCATGGTGAAACTCTAACTCATCAGGATCGAGTGCCATTTGATAGCCATATACTGCCAACGCGCCGGTGTAGCGGGTACGCACCTCGCGCAACAAGGCGTTCATATCACTGTCTTGACCGATGATCACCCAGCACTGGCCTTGGCACTGCTGTTCAAACGCGGTCAAGCGTCCAAACAAATCCGCCAGTGAGCTGGCTTCTTCTAACTCGATCTGCATACGCGATAGGTAGCCGCGCAACACATGCAAACTGGCCTGATGCGGTAAATGCGCGAGCACCCGCCGATCTGATAAATTTGGCCAGAGCATACCGACTTCATGGATTTGGCCAAGCTGCACTTGAAACCAAAAAGTCGAGCCTTTGCCATGTCCATCGCGGCTCAGATTATCCTCAAAGCCAATTTCACCATTCATCAAACGACACAGTTGCCGTGAAATCGCCAGTCCCAAGCCTGTACCGCCAAACTGCCGCGTGACCGAAGGATCGGCTTGGCTAAATGACAAGAACAGCTTGTCTTGGTCTTTGGCCGATAGGCCGATACCGCTGTCTTGTACCGCAATCCGAATATAGTGGGCTTGTGCGTGGCTGCTTTCGAGCTGTACCCGCACCACCACTTCGCCTTCTGGGGTAAATTTAATCGCGTTACTGACCAGATTGGTCAGGATTTGTTTAAAGCGCAGCACATCGCCGCGCACCTGTAGCGGTACATCATCGTAATAGTACACCGCCATATTCAAATGCTTGTCGCAAGCCAGTGGCGACAGCATGTCCATCACATCAAACACCGCTTCTTCTAGATTAAACGGCGCATTTTCCAGTGCCAATTTACCGGCTTCAATCTTAGAGAAATCCAACACATCATTGATCAGTGCCAGCAGATGCGCCGAGGATTTACGGATGGTTTGTACATATAAGTTTTGCTCGCTGCTCAGTTGGCCGCGGCGTGACAGCAGATTAATAAAACCATCAATGCTGTTCAGCGGGGTGCGCAGTTCGTGGCTGATATTGGCCAAAAATGCCGATTTGGCATTATTCGATTGGATCGCCAGATCACGCGACTTTCGATAGGTAATGTTTTGGATTTCAAGCTGATCGAGTGTGCGGCGTAGGTCATCTTCGGTTTGTTCGGTATGCGCCTTTAGTTCCTCAAAACTACCGTGCAACCGCCGGAATAAATAGCTGAGATCTTTTTGTAGTAGGCGCAATTCGCCGCTACTGTTGACCTCCAGCGAATGATGCAGCGTATCAGCGCTCAGGCGTTGTAGCTGCAAGCGCATTTCATAAATCGGCGCAATCCAACGACGAGAGTAGACGTTTAGGCAGATTAACAGCAGCAACAAGGTGATTAATGTGGTGATCGACAATACCAACCAGACCCGTTGGCGTGCCAGTTGAAACGGCTTATCGTCCATATCCACCAACAGCCAGATGGGGCCTTCATCGCTAAAACCGATGCGCTGCCCATAAGTCGTGCCGACCGGAGACTGCAGCGGGCCAAACATCTCGCGATTCGGTTGAAATGCTGGCCAATTCAGCTTGGCGCCATGCCCCATGCTCATGCGTGGCCGACCGTCCATATCCAGCAAGGCGATGCGCACCAGTCCGGCTTCTTCGAACATGTTGCGCAGGATTTGTTGGCTTTTTTCGTTGCCGTCGACTTGGTCAAGCAGAGGGGCAAGTGCCTGACCGGCGGGTAAATAGCGCGCCAAAATTGCCTGTGCCGCGTTACGTTGTTCGGTCATCGCCGCGTGGTAAGTTTCTTGTAGTACCAGCCAAGCACCGATTAACGCCAAAATCGAGATTGGAAAAAATACCAGTCCAATCAACTGACCATAAGCACTATGAATACTCAGGCGGTGATACCAACGAAGGCGGGCAGAGGTCATGCGGGCGGCGTTCCTGATCGGGGGCTGTAAGCACTCGGTAGATGAGCCTAGCGGATTGTGACCGGCTTCTCAATCCACGACAGCTTGCAAACCGCCACAATAGACGAACAGCGTGATGATTGATCAGATTGACTCGGTCTGCTGGGCAGTACAGTGAGTTTTATTCTGTGCAAAAACCAGTACACTCCAGTGATCTTATATGCGCAAATCGGACTGCCACATGACCACATCTTCGCTGCCAAAACTGCCCCGCGACCGCAATAACGACTATCAAGCGGACATCATTCAACAACGTCAAGCTTTGGTTTCCGCGCATAGCCCGACTGATCTACAGCACACCCGTCGCTATAGCATCGACCCTGAGCAATGTCGTGGCAATATCGAAAATTTTACTGGTTGTGTGCAAGTGCCGATGGGTTTTGCAGGGCCTGTACTGGTACATGGTGAGCATGCGCAAGGCGAGTTTTATGTGCCGATGGCAACCACCGAAGGGACGTTGGTGGCGAGTTATTCGCGCGGCATGCGGCTGACCCGTGAGGCGGGTGGGATTACTTGTACGGTAGTTGATTATGCGATGCAGCGTGCGCCGATTTTTGTATTTGAAAATGCCCGTCATGCGCGTGATTTTGGCCTGTGGGTGACCGCGAATTTTGACCAGATCAAAGCCGCCGCCGAAGCGACCACCCGTTCGGGCAAGTTGCGTGATATTGAGCAGTACAGTGCCGGAAAAATGCGCTGGTTACGCTTTAACATGACCACTGGCGATGCGGCAGGCCAGAACATGGTGTCCAAAGCCACCCATCATGCCTGTCAGTGGATCTTGGCGCAGCAACCGATGGGGCTGGAGCATTTTAGTCTGGCCGCTAACTTCGATACCGATAAAAAACATTCATTTGTGAATAGCCTACACACACGCGGTAAACGTGTGGTCGCCGAGATCACGCTGCCTGCCGCGCTGATTACTGAGGTGATGCATACCAGTGGCGCGGCGTTGTTTAAGCAGAGGCAGTTGTCCAATCTCGGTGCATTTATGGTTGGTTCAGCCAGTAATGGGGCGCACTTTGCCAATGGCGTGGCGGCGGTGTTTTTGGCCTGTGGGCAGGATGTGGCCAACGTCGCCGAGTCGAGCGCGGGCTTTGTGTACAGTGAGCTAAAAGACAACGGTGATTATTATTTTTCGGTGACGATTCCGTCGTTGATCGTGGCGAGTTATGGCGGCGGGACGGGCTTGCCAACCCAGCGCGAGTGCTTGGAGTCGATGGATTGTTACGGGACGGGCAAGGCGCATAAGTTGGCGGAGATTATCGCGGCGACGGTGTTGTGTGGTGAGTTATCGTTGGCTTCAGCAATCGTGTCGGATCAGTGGGTATCGAGTCACGATGCGTATGGGCGTAATCGGCCTTAACTGAGTCGCGTGCGTGCCGTGTGACGGTGCGCACTTATCCATACAGCCAGAAATATAGAACAAAGCAAATTGAAATGGCGTATTTTATTTTGTGTAAACGAAACATGTACTTGAACATTGTCATTTGTTTGTCTCCGCGACTGCGTTTTGATCTCATCAAGGTTAGCAGAGCTATAATTTCACAATTGCTATAGTCCTTTCTAATGTCAGAGAGCATCGCCAAGGTAATGATGATGGCATATGCCTGATGCAGTCCCACAATTCGTTGGCCGATCATGGGCAACAACTGCAACTGCAACCAACAGACGAGAATCAGGACAAGCACTGTAGGGCTAGGCAGATGGCGCGCATACTGTTGAAACTTTTGTTTAATCCGATGAACGATGTGCTGACTGAGGGTACGAACCTGTTGGCTATCCACTTGTATATTTGAAAAATCAGCATACGGCCAACTGCTTTTAAAATCGTTCGCTTTGAGATAGCTGATTGTTCGTTCGGCGATTTCTGCACGTCGATGAAAATTTTTGCCAAGACACTCGCGTAAATTTATGGGTTCCTCCAAAAACCAATGAACGTTTTTTTGATTTTCGTCTCTTTTGCCGTAGATGCGGTATCTAACGCCTAGTTTTTTGTACTCATGGTAACTCGCGAAAGAAACAAGCATATTCCCCATATCCCAAGGGTTTTCTTCGTGCACAACGCTATAGCTTTCGTTAGATTCCAATTGTGAGTACCTCAGAAATTTTTGGTTGATAAAAAATATGCCGTGCGAGAGTAAATTTTAAAGACATGGCTTTTGCCCATCATACAGCTGCGCTCACCAGCCAGCAATTCAGCTAGACAGCCTGCCGTTGATCCGTTTAACTAAGGCAAGGAAGATTTTACCCCACAGGCCGGATATGAAATCAGTATTTTGTCACAACGCCGAGTTGCGCGTCGAAGAACACCCGAAACTCACTCCCAGCAAAGGCCACGTCCTGCTCGAAGTCGTGCGTTGCGGCATCTGCGGCTCAGACCTGCATATGCAGCACCATTGTAATCATATGCATGATTTGGCCTCGCGGGTCGGCTTTAACGGCGTTGCACAATCGAGTGACCGCTTTGTGATGGGACATGAATTTTGCGGCAAAGTGCTGGACTACGGGGTCAAAACCCGTCGTAAATTCAAAGCCGATACCCTCGTTTGTGCCATGCCACTGCTCAACGTCGACAGCTTGGGTTATCAGCCGACCGGACTGTCACCCAACGCAGCGGGTGCTTATGCCGAACAGGTCTTGGTGCAGTCGAGCTTGATGTTTGAAGTGCCCAATGGACTTGATGCCGACCGCGCCGCGCTGACCGAACCGATGGCAGTCGCCCTGCATGCGGTGCGCCGTAGCCGAATCAAAACCAGCGAACCTGCGATTGTGATCGGCTGTGGACCTGTCGGCTTGGGGGTGATTCTGATGCTCAAAGCCGCAGGCGTGAAAAATGTCGTCGCCAGTGATTTTTCACCAAATCGGCGTAAATTGGCCGCCCAGTGTGGCGCAGATATCGTGGTTGACCCCAAGCAAGACTCACCGTTTGGCAATTGGAAAGAATTTGGGCTGCTTGGCAATGTATCGGACGCCGTCAATATGGGTATGGGGATTTTTGAAAAAATCCAAGCCATGCCGCTGCCGTGGTGGCATGCATGGCGCGTGGCGGATAAACTCGGTGCAATGCCGAAGCGTCCGGTGATTTTTGAGTGTGTTGGCGTGGCTGGTGTGATGCAGCAGATTCTCGAAGGTGCGCCGCTGTTCTCGCGGATTGTTGGGGTCGGCGTCTGTATGCAGAGCGATACGATTGAGCCTGCACTGGCGATCAATAAGGAGTTAGAGATTCAATACGTGATCGGCTATACCCCGCTGGAGTTCCGCGATACCTTGCATATGATCGCCGAAGGACAGGTCAATTGCGCACCGTTGGTCACTGGCGTGGTTGGATTGGAGGGAGTTGCGGCGGCGTTTCAGGCGCTGCGCGATCCAGAGCAACACGCCAAAATCCTCGTCGATCCGAAGCGGACGGGTGCGGCGATTCACACCGTATCGCCGTAGTCGGTGAGATTGGACTGTATCGTCCGAGTCAACCTGAGATCAGGACGATGCAGCCTTACTGATTTTTCACTACAATGGCCGCCTGATCTTTTGCACGGTTGCCGTTACGCCATGACTGATATCGCCCAACATTATGCAACCCTTGATGATTATGTCGGTCACACCCCGCTGGTGCGTTTGCAGCGGATGGCCGCGCACACCCAAGCGACCGTACTGGCCAAACTCGAAGGCAACAACCCCGCAGGCTCGGTAAAAGACCGTCCCGCTTACAACATGATCATGCAGGCCGAGCGACGCGGCGACATCCAAGTCGGTGATACTCTGATCGAAGCGACCAGTGGCAATACCGGCATTGCCTTGGCGATGGTTGCGGCGATGCGTGGCTATAAGATGATTCTAATCATGCCGAGTGGTGCGACCCAAGAGCGTAAAGACGCGATGCGGGCATATGGCGCTGAATTGATTGAAGTGTCTAAAGAAGCCAGTATGGAAGGGGCGCGTGATCTGGCCTCAAAAATGCAAGCCGAAGGCAAAGGTAAAGTGCTGAATCAGTTCGGTAATCCAGACAATCCACTGGCGCACTATCTGACCACAGGCCCTGAGATTTGGCAGCAAACTGGCGGCAAGATCACCCACTTTATCAGTTCAATGGGTACGACCGGCACGATTATGGGCGTGTCCAAGTACCTAAAAGAACAAAATCCCGATATTCAAATCATCGGCTTACAACCGGCTGATGGTGCACAAATCGCAGGGATTCGACGCTGGCCGACTGAGTATTTGCCGACGATTTTTGACGCGTCACGCGTTGATAAAATCATGGATATTCCGCAGTTTGAAGCCGAAAAAACCATGCGTGTCTTGGCGCAGCAGGAAGGCATTTGTGCGGGTGTTTCGTCGGGTGGTTCGGTTTGGGCGGCGGTACGTGTCGCGGAACAGTGTCCTGACGCGGTGATTGTCTGTATTGTGTGTGATCGCGGTGATCGTTATCTATCGACTGGATTGTTTTCGGTGGTGGACTAAGTTTTTTTAAGGAATAGACACATGATTCATTTGCCGATTTTAGTGTTTGATATTGAAACGGTTGAAGATGTCGAAACCGGCAAGCGGATTCATCAGTTGGATTTGCCCGACGCTGAAGCAGCACTCGCGCTCGCCAATCTGCGCAAACAAGAAACCGGACAGGATTTTCCGCGTTTGCCATTTCATGAAATCGTGTGTATTTCGGGGCTATGGATCGAGGACGGCAGTATGAAGCTGTTTTCGTTTAGCCAAGCCGATCTGACCGAAGCGCAGATTCTCGAAAAATTCCTTGGGGTGTTTGATAAACGTGAGCCGACGTTGGTCAGTTGGAACGGTTCGGGCTTTGATATTCCGGTGATTTTATATCGGGCGATGTTGCATAAATTGTCTGCGGTCGGGCTGCTGGATCAAGGCGAACACGACTCGCAAAAACGTTATAACAACTACCAAAACCGCTATCACCAACGTCACACGGATCTGATGGATGTGTTGGCGATGTTCAACAATCGCAATTTTCAGAAGCTCGATCATGTGGCGCAGTTGTTGGGTTTTGCCGGTAAGCAAGGCACCAGTGGTTATGATGTTGCGGGGATGGTACGGGCGAGGCAGTGGTCGGAGCTGACGCAGTATTGTGAAAGTGATGTGTTGAATACGTGGTTGATTTATTTGCGCTGGCAGTTGTTGCGTGGTGCGCTGGATCTGGGTGGGCATGAGGAGTGGCTGCAACTGACGCAGGATTTTTTGGCAGAGGGGCGGCATAAAGGAATGTTGGGGTAATTCCTATGCAGGTGATTGGTGATCTATCAAAAATTGCATTTGAAATCGGTGCAATCGAGCCCAACACGCTGCTTCGAGACGTCAAAATCTATATCGCGAATCAGAATATTTGTCCTATTGATAGCCGTGTCTATTTGCCTGTTTTTCGAAATGGTTTGTCTATGGAAGTCAGCCGTCTGAAAACCACACTCTGTTTTAAAAACGATGAAAATTGCACCGTTCATTTGCCGATAGAAGAGCGTTTTGACACTATATTTTTTAATCAAGGCTGCGAGATTTCAAATGCGTATCGGCTGATGCAATGGGGTGAAACGACGGATGACGTAATGGTTTTGCTCATCGCTGATGTTGGACTGTTGTATTTAACTGCAAAGCTTTATGCAAAACCTGAACGTTTTTTGGTTGTGCAAATTTGGCCGTATGAGCTTATTCGGCTGTATGAGGAGCTATTATCGGTGTTGGAGTCACCCAAAGTATTTGATTCTACAACATGAAAAAGTGTTCCAGTCCATGCAGGAATACGGCGTGACTGGCATGATCAAAGTGAATATCAAACATCAAGCGCTCCTTTCCGCCCTCAAGCACACCCTCTGACAATCCGTTATACTTGCGCCAATTTTTAAACCTGTTTGGATACAACCTTGAGACGCAAGCAACGCGAAAAGCTCCGCCAGCAAGCCCCGCTGACCTTTACTATCGAATCCCTCTCACACGAAGGTCGCGGCGTCGCCCACTACAGCGACCATCCTGAGCATAATCCGGCCAAACTCGGCAAAAAAGTCTTTGTTTCTTTTGGTTTGCCCAACGAAACCGTCACCGCCAAAATCACCGAATCCTTCGGCAAGTATGAAGAAGCCGATGCGCTCGAGATCAGCAATCCATCGCCGGATCGGGTCGAGCCGATTTGCCCGCACTTTACCGTGTGTGGCGGCTGTAGCTTGCAGCACTGGTCAACAGACGCGCAGATCAACTTTAAGCAAAGCGTACTGGCGCAGCACTTTAAGCACTTTGGTGACCTGACCCCAGACGAGTGGCTGCCGCCACTGCGCTCAACCCAGACCGACTATCGGCGCAAGGCACGGCTCGGCATGCGCTATGTGCATAAAAAAGAAAGCATGTTGGTCGGTTTCCGTGAGCGTAACAGCAACTTCCTCGCTGAGATTGGCGTGTGTAAAGTGCTTGATGCACAGATTGGCGAGCGGATTGGTGAGCTTAAAAATCTGTTTTCGACCTTAAGCGTGCGCGAAGAATTGCCACAGCTTGAAATGGCAGTCGGTGATGACGGCGTGGCGATGATCGTACGTCACATGCAGCCGCTGACTGATGAGGATCTGGCCAAACTGCTGGCGTTTACCAATCCGCTCGGCTGGCAGTTGTACCTACAACCGAAAGGCTACGACACGGTACATCGGGTCGATCAGCCGGATGCACCGATGCGTCTGCATTATGACTTGCCAGATTTTGGCATTCGGTTTGCATTCTCACCGCTGGATTTTACCCAAGTCAATCGCGATATTAACCGCCAAATGGTCACGCTGGCCTGTGATTTGCTGGATCTCAAAGCCGGTGAACGGGTGCTGGATCTGTTCTGCGGGCTGGGCAATTTCTCGTTGCCGCTGGCCAAGCGGGTCGGTGAAACTGGCCATGTGATCGCGGTCGAGGGCAGTGCGGAGATGGTTGAGCGTGGTTTTGAAAATGCCAAACTCAATAATCTGAGCAACGTCGAGTTTTATGCGCAAGATCTGACCAAAGACTTTTCGCAGCAGCCGTGGGCAGTGCAGGGCTTTGATGCGTTGTTGATCGACCCGCCGCGCAGTGGTGCAGAAGAAGTGATGCACTATCTGGATCGCTTTAATGCCAAGCGAATTGTCTATGTCTCGTGTAACCCCGCGACCTTGGCGCGTGACGCTGGTATACTGGTCGGCAAGGGCTACCGCATCAAAAAAGCCGGTGTGATGGACATGTTTACCCACACAGGGCATGTCGAGTCGATTGCCTTGTTTGAGCGCGTCTAGCCAATAGCGAGCAGCAGTAACAGTTTGATCTGGTTGACATCGTCGGCCAGATATTGAGGTTGTATTGGACGAAAAGCGCATAGGATGTGCGCTTGCTGCATCTGCTGTGTCACGGTGTCCTCAAGCGGTATTACAACGCCCTGACACAGTGATGCGGTGATTGCAGCACATTAAATCAAAGTAGAGGAGCAGCCCAATGGTCAAGATTCGTGAAGAGCTGCCCCGCCATCAGGATGAGGGCAAGTCCGTGTCCGTGATGACACTGGCTTCAGCCGCCGAAATTGATCTGGATACATGGCTGACCCGCCTGTGTCATCAATTGGACGTTGACGACCTGATTTTGCTGCGCCGTGCCTGTACGTTGGTGTCAACGCGGGCGTTTGATGCGCGTTATACCTGTCGGTCGAGCGCATATCTGACCGGCCTTGGCATGGCGGATATTTTGGCGCATTTGCGCGTCGATGAAGAGACACTAGTCGCCGCGCTGCTGTTTCGCAGTGTGCGCGAACAAATCGTCAATCTCGACGAGGTCGGTGCTTTTTTTGGTGCGGATGTACAGGCACTGGTGCATGACACCCTGTCGATGGGTCGCCTGTCTGATCTGATCGAAAAAAACAAACGCCTCGAAGACCACTTTACCAACAATCAGCGTGAGCATCTGTCCGGCATCTATAAGATGTTGATTTCAGTCACTGAAGACGTGCGCGTGGTGCTGATTAAGCTGGCCGAGCGTACCTTTGCGGTGCGTGAGTTGTCTGGCGCATCGCGTGATCGCCAAGAGCGGGTAGCCCGTGAGATTCTGACCATTTATGCCCCGCTGGCACATCGACTCGGCATTGCCCAACTGAAATGGGAACTTGAGGATTTGGCGTTTCGCTTCCTTGCGCCGGAACGCTATAAAGAAATCGCCAAACTGCTTAACGAAAAACGTATCGAGCGTGAACAATATATCCAAAAAGTCATCCACTTACTGCGTGCTGAGCTGCAAACCCAAGCCATCGCCGCCGATGTCAGCGGACGGGTCAAACATATCTATTCGATCTACCGAAAAATGAAAAGCAAGCAACTGTCGTTTGATCAGTTGTACGATATTCGCGCCTTGCGAGTGTTGGTCGAAACGGTGCCGGATTGCTATCACGCACTGGGCATCGTGCATCAGTTGTGGCGGCATATTCCTGATCAGTTCGATGATTATATTACTAATCCCAAAGCCAACGGCTATCGCTCCTTGCATACCGCCGTGATCGCCGAAAACAAGTCACTCGAAGTGCAGATTCGTACCTTTACCATGCACCACGAGGCCGAGTTGGGCGTGTGTGCGCATTTCAACTATAAAGAAGGCAGCAAAAAATCCAACGATCAGCACTTTAATTACAAGCTGCACTCGCTGCGTGCGGTACTCGAAAACTACCAAGAGCGTTCGGACAGTGCGCCGAGTGTCGATGAAGACGCCGATGATTTGCAGGACTGGGGCGAGTTTGAAAAGATCTATGTCTTCAGTCGTGATGGTGACATTAAAGAGCTACCGAAAAACTCGACTGTGCTGGATTTTGCCTATCATGTGCATACCGAAGTCGGCAATCACTGCTATGCGGCACGGGTCAATCAGCGTTATGTGCCGCTGAATTACCAACTCAAAACCGGCGAGCAAGTCGAGATTCTGACCAAGCGCGACCGTGAGCCGAGTCGGGATTGGTTGGTCAATTCACTTGGTTATATCCGTACCGCACGGGCGCGGGACAAATTGCGGCATTGGTTCCGCCAGCAAGACCGCAGCAAAAACATCGAGATCGGCCAAGATATCCTGAATAAAGAACTGGTGCGCTTGGCGATCCATCCCAAGAGCATCGACTTAAAAGACTACAGTCAGCATTTTAATGTCAAAACCGGCGAAGATATTCTGTGTGGTTTGGTCACCGGTGATATTACGCTGACCCAACTGATGCGGCAGATCAATCGGCAGATGCATATTGATCAGGCCGAGCCAGAACTGGTGCTCAAGCCTGCGCTGCATCCACGCGCCAGTCAGACCTTGTCGGCGCATGGGATCTTGATTGATGGACTGGACAACGTCGAATTACATTTTGCGCAGTGCTGTCAGCCGGTACATGGCGAGCCGATTGGCGGCTATATCACGCTGCATCGAGGGGTGAGTATTCATCATCTGAGCTGTGTCGAGTATCAGCGTTTGCTGGTGCGCGAGCCGGAACGGGTGATTGAAGCCGATTGGGAGTTGCAGCCGACGCGCGGTCAGACCATCGAAATCGTGGTGGAAGCCTATGATCGGCGCGGCTTGCTGAAAGACCTGACGCAGGTGATTTTTGCCGATCACATCAATATCCGCCAAGTGAATACCATCAGCGAATCGAATGGCATCGCCAATATGCGTTTAATGATTGAAGTCAAAGGCTTGGCGCAGTTGTCGCGCTTGCTGGCACGCTTGGAGCAGCAACCAGGGATTATTAGTGCGCGGCGGTTGGTGGCGGGGGCGTGAGTCTGTTATATTCCGGTGATAACAACCGGACTGGATGACCAAAATGGAAGAACATATTCAACGTGACTCCGCCTCGTGGGTGTTTTTTGTCAAACTCAGTTTTGCTGCGTCGATGGGTGCGATGTTGGCAGGGATTTTTTTCTTACCGGCGGATTGGTGGATTAAAGGCTATCTGGTGATGGGGACGCTGTTTTTGACCGGTTCGACCATTACCATGACCAAGACTATCCGAGATCAGTCCGAAGCCGAAAAACTGATTAAAAAAATCAGCAATGCCAAAACCGAGAAGTTGCTCAAAGAGTACGATCTGGGTGATAAGTAACCCGCATGCCACTGCAACTGTTTGACACACATACGCATTTTGATCTGCCCGAGTTTGATGCGGATCGGTCGGCGTTGGCGCGGTCAGCAGTGCAGCAGGGTGTACAGGGCTTGGTACTGATTGGTTATTTGGCGCAGTATTTTGATCGGCTGGCCGCCGTACAGCAGCAGCTACAACAGCAAAAAACAGTACAACAAAACGTACTAGACACTTATTTGGCCGCTGGGCTACATCCGTTTTATATCCTTGAACATCAGCCGGATGACTTATCGCGCTTAGAGCAGTTTTTGCAGACGCATGCTTGCGTGGCGGTCGGTGAGATTGGGCTGGATACCTATACCGATCAGATGAAGCAGCCCAGTGTCTATCAATCCCAAAAAGATTTATTCAGTGCGCAGTTGGCGCTGGCAGAGCAGTTTGAGTTGCCGGTGATGCTACATATTCGGCGGGCGCATGCGGATAGTCTGGCGATCTTAAAGCGGCATCGGTTTCGGCACGGCGGGATTGCGCATGCGTTTAGCGGTGGGATTCAGGAGGCGAAGGCGTTTATTCAGTTAGGCTTTAAGATCGGGATTACCGGCCAGATCACTGACCCCAATGCCAAAAAACTCCGTAAGACCGTACAGCAGTTGGTGCATGAGCGGGGCTTAGGGGATTTGGTGTTAGAAACCGATTGTCCTGATATGACGCCGTTGTGTTGTCGGCAGCCGCACGAGCGACACACCCGCAATACACCGGCCAATTTGCCGCATGTGCTGCGTGGTTTGGCTGAGTTGGTGCATGTATCGGTGGAGGTGCTGGCGGCGCAGTTGTGGCGCAATACGCGGGACTGTTTGCGGTTGGGGTGTGGTTTTTGACATGGATAAGTTATAGGTATACAATGTGTCGCAACAACACCCGCCACGCTTCCTTCCTCGGAATAGCGCAAATAGGCGGGTTTTTTTTGCACGGATGTTAGCGATGACAAAAAACGCCCACCTCAACAAGCTTCACTATCATAAACCCACACAATCGCGTCAATTTTTGTTAGATAAGTTAAAAGAAAGGGGACTTGCTATTACGGATGAGGGTATTGCTCTAAATGCCTTAACATTTATCGGGTACTTTCGACTCAGAGGGTATTGTTATTCGCTTTACAATATGACTGATGATCGAAAGCCTGTGCCTGTCGAGCCAAAAACATTTGTTCATGGCACAACCTTCTGTGATGTCCTTGATCTATACGAGTTTGACCGAAAAATAAGATTGTTGATTATTGAGGAAATTCAGAAAGTTGAAGTTGGACTGCGTACTTGCCTTAGTGAACATATGTCGAGCAGCTACGGATCTCATTGGTTTATGAATCTTGCCGTACTTAGTCCCACATTTGAATACGCTGGTTTTTATGCGCGTGTTAAAGATGCAAAAGAGCTGTTCATATCACACTATTACGACAAATATCAGTCTCCTGTGCTACCGCCTTCATGGATGGTCACGGAGGTACTCACGTTCGGTACTTGGTCTCGTTTATATGCAGATTTATTTTTGTCGGATCAAAAAGCAATAGCCAAGCAGTTTGATATCAAAAGCCCTGAGGTGATGTCCTCTTGGTTTCATTGTTTATCACATGTCCGCAACTTATGTGCACATCATAATCGTGTTTGGAATAGAAATTTCCACGCTTTTATGCCTAAAGACACTGATGTATTACAAACGCACATGGCGAAGAAAAATACGCTGTACAGCAGACTTTGCGTGATCAAATATTTGTCCGATCAAGTATCTGTGAGTAATGGACTCACTGAGCGGTTAAAAGAGTTGATTCAGAATGCTCCGTCTGTTGTTACTTTGGAAAAGATGGGTTTTATTGAGAGTTGGCATGAAACTGATTTGTGGGCGGGTGAATCATAACCGTATGTGGCTTGAGTTCACCCTACATGTTTACTGTAAGCCTTCGCTCACTTCAACAGCGCCTTTAAATTCGCCAAATACGCCTCGGCCTGTTTTTTCGGGTCGACGTTGTTCAGCTTGGCTTTTTTCTTGCCAGACCACTCCAACTCATCCAACGGCAACTCATCCAAAAACCGACTCGGCGTGGTATGCCGCATCTGCCCACCGGCCTTGCGCTGCTCCGCCAAGGTCAGCGTCAAACCCTGCCGTGCGCGAGTAATCCCCACATACATCAGCCGCCGTTCTTCCTCGACCGTATCAGCCGCGATAGAGTTGCGATGCGGTAGCATATCTTCTTCCAAGCCCATGATATACACATACGGAAACTCCAAACCTTTGGCCGCGTGCAAAGTCATCAGATTGACTTTATCGGTGTCTTGCTCCTCTTGCTGCTGGTCGAGCAGATCAAGCAACACCAGCTTACGAATCACGCTTTCGATGTTGCGTTCGTTTTCGTCGTCTGCACGATTGATCAGGTTCTGGATGCTGGTCAGCAAGGTTTCGACGTTATCCAGTTTGTTCTTTTCGGCTTGCGGAGTGGCCGATTGCTCCTTGATATAGTCGATATAACCGGCTTCGTTGATCATCTGCCGCACCAACGGCACCGGCTCACTGTGATCATGCAGCGCACGGGTAAATGACTCGATAAAATTAGAAAAGTCATGCAATTGCGCAGCGGCCTTCTTCGGCATTGCCATGCCCAGCCGTAAATCACCAGAAGCCATCAATAGCGAAATACTATACTCCTGCGCAAATAATCCCAGCTTTTCCAGCGTCGCAGGCCCAATCGCGCGTTTTGGCGTGTTAATAATCCGCAGGAACGCACTGTCATCATCGGGGTTAATGATCAGGCGCAGATAGCTCATGATGTCTTTGATTTCGGCACGCGCAAAAAACGACGTGCCACCGGACAATTTATACGGAATCTGCATCTGGCGCAGTTGGGTTTCCAGCACACGCGCTTGAAAATTACCGCGATACAGCACCGCATAATCCTGCCACGTTTTGCCATTCATCAGCTTGTGGCTCATGATGTCGTGGGTAATCCGTTCGGCTTCGTCGTCATCATTGCGGCAAGTAATTACCCGAATTGCGTCGCCGTGACCTTTGTCTGACCAGAGCTTTTTTTCAAATAAATGCGGATTGTTGGTGATGACCGAGTTGGCAGCTTTCAAAATCCGCGTGGTCGAGCGGTAGTTTTGCTCCAGCTTAATCACTTTCAGCTGTGGAAAATCCTCGCCCAGCAGCGCCATATTTTCGGGTTTTGCGCCACGCCATGCATAAATCGACTGATCGTCGTCACCGACCGCAGTAAACCGCGCTTGTACCCCAACCAGTAATTTCACCAGCATATATTGTGCGGTGTTGGTGTCTTGATATTCATCGACCAGCAAGTAGCGCACGCGGTTTTGCCATTTGTCGCGTAGTTCCAGATTGTCTTGCAGCAGGCGGGCGGGCAGTACGATCAGATCATCAAAGTCCACCGCGTTATAAGCGCGGATGTTGCGTTCGTACAGTTCGTACAGGTGGGCGAGTTGTAGATCTTCGTTGGTTTCGCAGGTGCTGATTGCTTGCGGCGGTAGAATCAGATCGTTTTTCCAGTCGGAAATTTTACGAATCGCTTTATTGATCAGTTCTTTGCTTTCTGCGCCGCTCAGATTGTCGCGCTGCATCAGATCCATCAGCAGGCGCTTGGAGTCGTCGCCGTCCATGATCGAGAAGTTGTTTTTGAGGGGCGTGTGCTTGAGTTCAAAGCGTAAAAAATTCAGCCCGAAATTGTGAAAGGTCGAGACGGTCAAGCCTCTCAGTTGGTCACTGGGCAGCAGTTTGCCGACCCGTTCTTTCATTTCGCGCGCGGCTTTATTGGTAAAGGTCATCGCCACGATACGATGCGCGGGCATGTTGCAGTTTTGAATCAGGTGGGCAATCTTGCGGGTGATCACTGCGGTTTTGCCTGAGCCTGCGCCCGCCAGTACCAGCAGCGGCCCTGTGGTGTACAGCATGGCGTCGTGTTGGCTGGGGTTTAACGGGGGCAGTTTTGCTGTGTAGCCGCTCATCGGTGGTTCTCCTGATCAGCGGCATAGTATAGAGAGTTGGGGCGCGGCTGCCTATGGCGACAGTTTGAGGCGAAGGCTTAGAGCAGCCACCTCACCAAGCAGTCGCTTAGTGCTGGAAACGCTTAGCTTGGCTCTTGATACAGTTCACACAGCGGCTTCACACTGCTGGCTTTGCGATAGACGAAGCTGGTGCCTCCATTGGGCATGCCGTCGATGGCTTGAAACAAGGTCAGTTCGTTTGCCGATAGCGCTTTGATCTCGAGTGAGCCAGCCGCTTGGCCATCGCTGCTTAAGCTGATGATTTGGTCTTGGCGCGTATAGGTGCTAGTTTCTGGGTCGGCGCTTTGGTCGGCTTCACCTTTGCCATAACATTCAAACGCATGTACGGTGGCCTGATCTACACCGAATTCAATCACGTTGGCAATGCCGCTTTTCAGTGGCACCATTGCCCAGATGCCTTGTAAGTCAGCCGCTGTGGCTTGATGGGTTGCAAGGAGGCTCGCCAGTGTCAGGATGGCGCAGGATTGTTTCCACATAAGAGATTCTCCAGTCAGATTTGGTCGATATTACGCTAAACGTGTTCAGAGTATCATGGTCGCTTGATGTTTCAATCTGACGCAGGCTTAGCCATGCAAAAACTACACCCTAAACATGCCCCATTACTGATCGCGTTGATCATGTCACTGCTGATGGGCTTTTTGATGTCCGGCCTCGTCACCTTTTTTAACACAGGATGGGTGGATGGTTTTGTCAGTATTTGGCTACATGCGTTTATCAAAGTCTGGCCGATTGCGTTCGCTTTGTTATTTGTGTTGCGGCCTGTGGTGATGAAAATCGTCAGCAAGCTGACCCGAGCGGTCTAAGTCTGTCCAAGTCGAGTCTAGGTTAGATGTGCAAATATTGTATTTTGAGCGTCCACCCGCTAGTCTGAGCGTCTGTCTAGGCTATCAACAGGATCGCCCATGTCTACCGAGCTGCCCACTCCAGTACCGTATCTACAGCCGGATGATCGTGTGGTGCTGTTTGATGGTGTCTGCATGTTGTGTCATGGCTGGACGACGTTCTTGCTGCGTTACGACACACAGGCGCGGTTTAAGCTCTGTAGCGTGCAGTCCGAGCAAGGGCAGGCGATTTTGGCACACTTTGGTTATCCGACCGATCACTTCGATACCATGCTGTATGTCGAGGCGGGTCAAGCGTTTGAAAAAACCGATTCTTTCTTCAAAATCATGGCGCAGTTGCCACGTCCGTGGTGTTGGTTGCGGGTGTTAAGAGTTTGTCCGCGTGTGATTCGGGATTGGTTATATGACCGGATCGCCCGCAATCGTTATCGGCTATTTGGCCAATATCAACAGTGTGTTATGCCTTCAGCGCAGCAGCGTACGCGGTTTATTGAACATGTCTAACGGGTTGCTGGCGCGCTATACGCTTGGATTTATTTTTATTTATCATGGCTTGGTGCCAAAGATTCTATTTATCAGTCAGACGGAATTGGCAATGAATCGGGCGCATGATTTTTTTGGTATTTCACCTGAGCGTATTGCATTGATGGGCGGTGTCGCTGAGATTGTCTTGGGCGTATTGATTGTGCTGTATCGTCGAGCGATTTGGCCAGTTGGACTGGCGATGCTGGGACTGCTGTTGTTATTGCTGGACGTGGCGCTGATGCTGCCGCAGTTGCTGGTCGAGGCGTTTAATCCGGTGACGATCAATATTGCAGGCTTGGTGTTGGGTTGGATTGCGTGGCGCGAGCATATATCTTCACAAGAGAAAATAATCTGAGATAGGTTCTTCTGAGTGTGGTTGAAGTTTGTTTTTTGCCTGCGGCTGGCCTCACTTTTGACAGGCCAAAAGTAAGCACGAACAGCACTGCTGTGAGCAGTGTGCTTGGAACGCCCTTGCGAAGCAGCGCTTCTCAGGCTCAAACAATTCCAAGCACGCTATCCCTGTACGGGTCTCAAATTCTGAGCTTGATCTACACCAAATCCATCTGTTTTGCGGTTTGGTACATGCCGCTAGAGCGGTTGCCGGTACGACAAAACATCAAAACCGGCTTCGGTAACTCATGAAAATGCCGTGCAAATACCTCAATATCAAACTGGGTGATCTGACCGGCGACCACGGGCTGAAACACATAGTGCAAACCAGCGGCGCGTGCTGCATCTTCGATCTGGGCGCTGGTCGGTTGTTCTGCACCACCTTCAAAGTCTGGCCGATTGTTGATGACTGATCGAAAGCCTTTGGCAGCGACTTCAGCCATCTGTTGCGGTAACAACTGTCCTGCAAAACCAACTTGATCTGACATCATCAGACTCCTGCATATGTGTTAATCGGGTTGCGGTGCTTTGGCTTGTAACATTGCCAGATTGCCAAAATCAAGCGGACTTTAGTCAGCTACGGCGCTGTTCGAGTTGGCCAAAACCAAAAAAACCAACCAACATGGCTGCCACAAACAACAAGCCCAGCAGATTGCCACTGGCCGCCGTCACCAACGCAGGACCAGGGCAAAGACCCGCCAAACCCCAACCTGCACCGAAGGCCAGACTACCGCCGATCAAGCGTCGGTCGATCTGTGTACTGCTAGGCCAGTTAAACGGATCACCACAGGCGCTGTTTTGACGGGTTTTGGCATGCCAAAAAGTCGGCAAGCCGACCATGATCGCTGCGGCCATCACCAATGCCAGTGACGGATCCCAATTGCCCGCCAGATCTAAAAAACTGACGACTTTAGCTGGATTGACCATTTCGGCCACGATCAGACCAATTCCGAATAGCACACCTGCCAGCAAGGCCAGAAGATTACGCATGATTAAATCACTCCCAGCAGATGCCGCATCAATAACACCGTGACAAAGCCCATGCCCATAAACGACAACGTCGCTGCCAACGAACGCAGCGACAGCCGCGACAGCCCACACACACCATGCCCGCTGGTGCAGCCGGACGCATAGCGCGTGCCAAAGCCCACCAACAAGCCTGCGATGATCAGTAGCAGTGGTGAGGCCACCATCTCAATCTCAGGAAACGGCTTGACCAACATATACAGCCACGGTGCAACCAACAAACCTGCCAAAAACAACCAACGCCACGCATCAGCACGGCCAGAGGCTTGCAATAAGCCGCCGACAATGCCGCTAATGCCTGCAATCCGACCAATCCCAATAAACAGCACGGCTGCCGCGAGTCCGATCAGCGCACCGCCGAGTAAGGCTGTCCAAGGGGTAAAATTGACCCAGTCAATGCTCATGTTTATAGCTCCTGATCATCTGGACAAAAACGCTGATACAGCACTTGCAGCACCGCCAAGGCATCATCACTGGCGATCCGGTAGTAGATTTGTTTACCGGCGCGACGAGTTTCGACCAAGCCTTCTTGGCGCAGTACACCAAGTTGCTGTGATAGGCTGGGCTGACCCAAGCCGATCAAGGCTTCAAGTTCACTGACACA
>JBAQKP010000196.1:0-3813 GCA_049301135.1 Moraxellaceae bacterium
GTCTAGTTGATGGCCAGAATAATAAATACTGGCGTCACCACGACTGGCCATCAATGCTTTTTCGTGAATCTGGCGTGTGCCTGACTTGATTGGTGCAAATAGGCTAGAGCGTGCTAGATGATTGGGCATGGCAGATTCGAGCAGCGGAAAGAGCGGTAGCGTTCGCTGTTGCTCGTCCAGTAGCGTCTGTGCAACTTGTCGCGCTGTGGTGTTGGCTTTGGTTGACTTATTGGTGGCGACAGCGCTGTGTGCAGGCTCAACAGGTTGTGAGACCTGACTGGCTGCTTGTTCGATTTCACGCTTGGCTTTTTCGAGAGCATTGACCACTGCTTGCCATCCTTTGGTGTTTACCTGAGTTGAGCGTCAATTAACCATTATCAATGACGCTTTTACGTACTCTAGCATAACAGCTTTAAGTACTTTGACAGCCCTCATCAACCTTTCCACAGGTGATTTAGTCAGCTTGGTGTGTCAGCCTAACAGGGTATTTTGATTATCGGCATAGCTGCACATAACTATAAATATATATGTATAGCTATATATTTTTTTGGTGGACAATAAAGATTCGTTCACTTACAGTAAAGCTGATTTTTTTCAGTTGGATAGTCAATATGCTGTGTGATTGTGGTTCGGGCATTGCATTTGCAAATTGTTGTGCTGTGGTCTGGCAACAAGGCGGTGCGACAGACTCAGCCGAGCGCGTGATGCGGGCGCGTTATACAGCGTATGCACACGGTAATATGGAGTTTGTACGGCTGACCACACTGCCGATCCAACAGCAGCACTTAGATATCGCCCAAATGACTGCATGGAGTGCGCAGGCCGAGTGGCTAGGACTACAGGTGCTGAACCATCAGTTGTCGGTGCATTCGGCGCAACATGCTTGGGTGGTGTTTTCAGTCAGTTGCCGTGAAAATGGGCAGCCGTATACGCATCATGAGCGGTCGGCATTTGTAAAAGATGCTGTGTCGTGGCGGTTCATTGACCCAACTGTACCGATCAAGGCTGAGCGCAACCAACCGTGTATTTGTGGCTCAAGACAAAAATTTAAACGCTGCTGTGCGCCGATGTTGGGCTAGATGTTGAGGTGGATTTTCGCACGACGGCTACCCAAAAAACGGACGGCTAAGCCCGTTTCTCAGGTAACACGATTTGATATTGGCGCTGAACCGTTTAGTACCAACTGCTGAGTGAAATACCCAAGCCGACGTAAGTGGCACGATGGTTGTAGTCAATCAGGCTTTCACCATAGCCATCAAAAATCTGTACGTGGCCACGCAGCGCACCTTTGACCGGAAACGTCCAATCAAACTGTACCGCACCTTTGGCCTCACTGCCTGACTCTAGATTGTGGCGTAGCAGCAAGGCGTATTCGTTTTGGTTGCGCTTATGCACGACTTGCAGTTCGCCTTTGCCAGTAAAATCTTCGATGTCGGCGTTGTCATTTTTATCGGTATCCTCGGCAAAGCGATACCAAGGCTTCAACATTACCACCCAATTGTCTTTTTCCAGACCGATATTTAAAATCGCCCGATTCCAACTGCGTGATAAGGGTAGCGCACGGCCATTCGATTGATGGTTGAGCGTCAGACCCAACAAACGCCCTTGCCAGCCCAACACCTGATACTGTGTATTAAAGATTAAACTGGCTTCTGGCTCGTAGTTGGTTTCGCGAAATGGACGTGATTCGTCTTCATTGTAGACCTGCCAGCGCGACACTTGAGTATAGCCGAGCCAAACATCGCCATACTCACCAAACAGACCTTCAACGGCCTTGGTTTTTAGGCTGATTTGGAATTTGGCTTCGACGTGTTTAAGCGCTTGCAGATCTTGCACTTGGTTGACTGGATTTGGGCTGGTCGGCAGATCATTGATTCGAGAGGTGTACATTGCGGGGAGCAAGTAAACGGGTCGATTGGCACGAATGTTAAATGTGCCGAGTTTCGATTGTTCGGACAGCTCCCAGCGTCGATCCAATAACGACAAGTCTGGATGGCTAACCGAATCTGTCGTGTTAAATGGGTTGAGTGTTTCGAGCAAACTGGTTGCCGTGATTGGCTTGGCAGAATCTGCGGTCTCTGTTGTCGTGGTTGCGCTGATTTGAGCTGTGGATTCGGCTGGCACAGCCGTGGTTTCCGTCGCTTGTAACGGCTGGCGACCAAAGGCTGTGTCGTAGCAACTGAGGCGATCTGCGCTACTGTCCAGCGCTAAGCAAGCTTGTGGTGATGCCGGTGTGATGGTTTGTTCCGGCTTCAGATCGGCCGCGATGGTTTCGGCTGGCGTAGATGGTGCGGGCGCGGTTTCTACTGCCGTTGACGCAGCCGAAGCAGTCGGTACTGGATTGGCAAACGCCAATGGCAAACCACAGATTACTAAGGGGAGTACCAGCCAGCCACGTAGAGCGGATGGAGAAAGTAACGCAAAAGCTGGACGAGGCATGAGACTGGGCGATCCGAAGCAATAATGTTCTGGTCTAGAGTATAACAACCTGTGATGCGGCAATTTAAGTTATTTTTAATATACATATATATGTATATAAATAAAAGCACCGCGTAAAGTCGGTGCTTGTTTAAGACTGGGATTAAATGCTACTGCTCTGTAGCTGCTTGAATTTGTAGCAAAATTTGGCGTTTCTTCACCTGTTGGCCGATATTTGCAATCAGTTCTGCCACTGTGCCGTCACAATTCGCACGGATTTGTTGCTGAATTTTCATGGCTTCAAGGATTAGCACCGGCTGGTCTTTTTTAACCACATCACCAACATTCACTAAAAGGTTCACCACTGCGCCATCCATCGGCGCACGGATTTGACCGTCACCGACTTGGTCGGCGGTCACTGGTGCTGCATAGGTGCTGTTTTCAATCGTCAGGTTGCCATTGCCGAGATCAAGATACACGGTCGCACCGACCAACACATAGGCCACAGAATAGCGGACACCTTGCCAGACATAGGTCAGTCGAGTTTGGCTGCGCGCAATGATTTTAAAGGTTTGTTGTTGTCCAAGCGCTTGCGCCAGATAATCATCGCCTTCTTCATGCAGATGCACCACATACGCTTGCTCACCGACCTTGAGTTGAATCGGCAGCGCAGCACTAAAACTGGTCGTCCAACTGGCTGTCGTATTGGGTTGCGAGGTCAAATATGCTGCTAACGCCAACGCTTCAGCCGACACGACAGGTGGCAGCATACTGACATCTTGGCTAAAATGTTCGGCAATAAACGCGGTATTGGTATGTCCTGCGACCAGCTCAGGATGCCTGAGTAAGTTGACCAAAAACTGCTTATTGCTATTCACGCCTAACAAGACGCAATCGTCCACTGCCCGCGCCAACAAACGCACCGCATCGGTACGAGTTTTGCCGTAGGCGATGATTTTGGCAATCATCGAGTCGTAGTACGGACTGACTTCACCTTGTGCGGTCATGCCATGATCAATCCGCACGTTCGGCAGATCGGCCGGTTGCCAGAGTAGGATTTTGCCGGTTTGTGGTAAAAAGTCCTGACTTGGATCTTCGGCATACAAGCGCACTTCGACCGCGTGGCCGTTCAGTTGCAGCTGTTCTTGTTGTAACGGTAAATGCTCGCCATTGGCGACCCGCAATTGCCACTCAACCAAATCTAAACCGGTGATCATTTCGGTGACTGGATGTTCGACCTGTAGACGGGTGTTCATTTCCAAGAAATAAAAATAACCATCACTATCCAGCAAAAATTCCACCGTACCTGCGCCGACATAATCACAGGATTTGGCCGCTGCGACCGCAGCTTCACCCATGCGTTGCCGTAGGTCAGCAGTCATCACAGGGCAGGGG
>JBAQKP010000197.1:0-1699 GCA_049301135.1 Moraxellaceae bacterium
GGTGTATTCGTTGATCCTGATTTATCGGGCGATGTTTGGTGAGCCGAATCCTGAACAAGCCAATCTCAAACCATCCTTGCATGATCTGAATGCCCGTGAAATGAGCTTGCTGCTGGTGCTCGCGGCCGGTTTGGTCTGGATGGGCTTGTGGCCACAGACCGTCTTGGACACGTCTAACCTGTCGATGCAGTGGATTGGTAATGCTTATCAGGTTCCGCTATTTGAAGGTGTCGGGTTTGAAGATGCCGCACCGGTTGAGGTGGCGAGTGCCGATATGGTGAGTAGCGATGTTGCGAGTAGCGAAATGGCGGCTGAGTCTGCCATGACTGCACCTGTTGATGCCGCCGCTGTGGCTGATTTGACCAATACGGGGATGCGCTAAGCCATGAACATGACGTTATCCGAGCTCATGCCGCTGGCACCAGTGTTGATCGTCGCGTTGACGACGCTGTTGGTCATGCTGGTGGTATCTATTAAACGTAACCATACTGCTGCGGCAACCACCGCCGTGGTGGGTTTGAACATCGCGCTATTGGTGGCGGTGTTGCAGTTTGTGGGCATGACCAGTCAAGACCCACAACTGGTGTCCATGCTGTCAGGTCTGGCGACCACGCCGGCGTTTGTGTCACCGCTGTTTGTGGTCGATGCGTATGCACTGTTTTATATGATTCTGATTTTGGTCGGATCATTGGCCTGCTGTACCTTGGCACACGCCTATATTGACGGCTATCGCAATAACCGTGAAGAGCTGTACCTGATGCTGCTGATGGCAGTGATCGGGGCGATGTTGATGGTGTCGAGCCAGAATTTGACTTCGTTCTTCTTGAGCTTAGAGTTGCTGTCAGTACCGACCTACGGTCTGCTGGCCTACACGCATGAGCGCAGCAAGTCGCTGGAATCTGGCCTGAAATACTTGGTGCTGTCGGCGACTGCCTCAGCAGCGATGCTGATGGGGATGGCGTTTTTGTACGCATTCTCTGGCAGCATGCAGTTCCAAGACATTGGCGTTGCCGTGATCAATGGATTAAACAATCCGTTGATGATGCTCGGTATGGCCTTGGTGGTGTTTGCGGTGGCGTTTAAGCTGTCGTTGTTTCCGTTTCATTCGTGGACGGCTGACGTCTATCAAGGTGCGCCTGCGCCGATTGCGACCTTCTTGGCCACGGTCAGCAAGATTGCTGTGTTGGCATTGGTGATCCGCTTTGTGTTCCTGTCTGGCACGCTGGCGATGGACAGCATGCACATGATCCTGACCGTGATTGCGGTGTTGTCGATTCTGATCGGTAACTTGCTGGCGGTGCGGCAGGTCAACCTGAAGCGGCTGCTGGCGTTTTCGTCGATTGCGCATTTGGGTTATATCCTGATCGCGGTGTTGTGCTTGGGTGTCGCCTCACTGCCGACGGTTGGCGTGTATCTGATTACCTATCTGTTGACCACTATTGGTGCGATGGGCGTGGTCGCACTGATGTCGAGTCCGTATCACGAGGATGAGGCCGAGTCACTGGCGGATTATCGTGGCTTGTTTTGGCGGCGTCCGGTGTTGACGGCGGTGTTGACCGTGATGCTGCTGTCGCTGGCGGGGATTCCACTCACAGCGGGCTTTATTGCGAAGTTTATGGTGATTTTGGCTGCGGTACAGAACATGAGTTGGTTCTTGGCGGCGATGGTCATCGTGGGTAGTGCGATTGGTTTGTACTAC
>JBAQKP010000198.1:0-2072 GCA_049301135.1 Moraxellaceae bacterium
GACATGCGCAATATGATCGCGTTTTACTTGCAGCGAGATCACAAAATAGCGGTCATTACAGACGGCGAAGGGCAAACAAACCTGCCGCTTGCGGATGCGATTAAGCTGGCAAAGCAGGGCAAAATCGCGGTCGAGATCCACACCAACGCGCACCACACAAGCACGGCCAGTGGCGTGGAAGTTATTTCTATGCCACGTCGCAAGTCGCAGGCGCAGGCCATTGCACGGGCGGTCAGCACGGCCACCGGCAGTCGATTGCGCGGTGATGGTGGATGGATCAACCAAAGCCAGTCGGCACGTGGGCGGCTCGGCTTTATCAACCAAGCTGATGGCCTGATCGTCGAGCTTTTTTTTATCAGCAATCACGACGAGCTTGCAAAGTATCTGTCAGTCAAGTGGCTCGTGGCCAAAGCGATTGCGGCGACGATTGCCAGTTTAGCTTGAATTTCCCCGCTTCGGCGGGGTCTTTTTTTGTTTGTGCGAAAAATTCAATATATGCTCAGAGCAGGGCTTTTTGAGCGGATGGACTGCCATGTGTAAGAGTGAAGATGTGCCAAAACCTGCCGAGCTTGAAAGTGTAGAGGCGCGTGTTTATGAGCGCCACTATGACGACCCGCGCGAGGAGGCCATGATGGGCTATGTTGAAACTGTGACTGCTGGTCCAAGCCTTGAGTCGCTGAAGCAGTACATCCGCAAAAAGTAGGTATTTTTAGTTGATTGCTGCTATTAAATCGGCCAATCAGCATCCTTGCAGGAGTGAGCGTCAATTATCTTCCCCAGAGTCACTGGGCGCTGATATAAATATCCTTGGATCTTCTTTATTGAACGGCTTAAGAATAATAGCACCAGATTTTTCTTCACGAAGCTCCCCGAGATTTTGAGAGTGCTCATCCTTTTTTTTGGGATTTTCCTTGAAAATGGTTTTATAAGTTTTTTCGTAAGTTGCATCGAGAATGTCAAGCATGAAGTCACAATGCTCATGTACAGCTTTTTTTAGGTTGTATGAGGCTGAGCTATCACCTCTGCTCTCAGTGACTGTGCAGCTAAAATCATCCAGCCAAATTCGTACTGGTACAAACGCTGAGATGGAGTTTGTTGTACTATCCATGCAATCAAGACTATGTGATGCAAGTTGGTGGCGCAGCATGCGAATTTCTGTTTTATCTACGCTTCTTTTAAATTCACGTTGATTCGGGCAGTCCATCAGGTGGTGAAGCTTAATAGCAGCTTGTTGTTGTATATAGGCTGCACTCAGCAACCCATAAAGTCTCAAATACTTTTCACCTACATCATCATGCTTGGTCGGACCACTGATGCCGAACTTCAAGAAGTTATGTAGTGCAAGCGAGGCATCATCAAGTATGTCCATGGCAACGCAAACAAATACCCAATCCTCCGGCTTTCTTAGCCGTAAGTTTGTCGCAGGATCTCCCCGCCAGTCGACTCTATCGTTGATTAGATCCCGAAAGGCTTTTGAGTAGGATTCCACTACTTTCAGTTTTTGATCATCAAAACACATGTTAAGACACCTTAAAAAAATTGAGATTGGCTACAATGTCCCGCGCTGAATGTAGTCCAGCCATGCTTGGTCTAGTGCTTTGTAAGAGCTGCCAGATTCATCTGGATAAAAAGAAATGGTTGCAGACCTTTGAGAATCTCTTTTCTGATCTTCATGGTCATAAAGCGTTAATGAGCAGAACGCCGCTAGCAACGATGACAAATCTGATGATATTCCAAATTTTGAGCCTTGCCTGTCAAGAATTCCTTCAATTTTTTGCCATAGATTCTGGTAAGCTAAATACTCGTTTAAAACGTCTTGTTCTTCATAGCCAGTAATTTCTTTGACTAATTGATCTACAAACTTAAAGCCTTTGATCTCTGAATCCCTGCCAGTCTCTTTGAGAAACAAGCAGATTAGAAGTATGTCATTTTTTAATGGCTGTCGACTTTCAGGAGAGAGCAAAGAAAATTTGTTGGTAGTGTCAAAAATCAACGTGTTCTGGTATAAAATTTAGATCACCCACGCTGCCCAACCTCACTGACCATGATCTCAGAAACCACCGTCCATCGTT
>JBAQKP010000199.1:0-7570 GCA_049301135.1 Moraxellaceae bacterium
ATCCTGTTGATTTTGGCTTGGCCTGCTTTTGTGCTGTTATATTTTTTTCGATTAGGCCAACGGTGTCTTGGTTTTTATACAAATAAGCGCTAATCGTTTCAGCAAGTTTTAGCTAAAAACCACGTCAGATTGTTGATTCAAAAAAGGCTTCCCTCCAAAGTTATCGCTGCTAGCAAATCTCTTTTTGGTGTTCTTTACGGTATTGGCTTGGAGTTTTGCCGTATTGACGCTTAAACGCCTGACTAAACGCCGTTTCTGAACCATAACCCACCCGCTGACTGATCCGACTGACGCTATGTTGGTTTTCGCGTAAATTCCATGCCGCCAAGCGCAAGCGATGATCGGACAGATAGCTTAATGGTGGCTGTCCCATCACCTGACCAAACCGCTCGGCAAAACCCGAACGCGACATACACGCCAGACTTGCCAGTTCCGCAACCGTCCAAGGCTGATCTGGCTGGGCATGAATCGCACCTAATACCGGCGCAAGCTGTGGGTCAGCAAGCGCACTCAGCCAGCTTTGCGAACCTTGTGGCAGTTGCTCAACATAGTCGCGAATGCACTCGATAAACAGCATGCCGACCAAGCGGTTGATTAAAATATAGCGACCCGGCCGATGCCGTTCGGTTTCTAACGCTAAAAATTGTAGACCGATTTTTAGCCACTCTGGTGCACCTTGATCCGTCATGCCACGAATCAAAATACAGTTGGGTAGGGCGGATAACAATGGTCTGGCCATCTCGACATCAAGCTCACACTTGATGCATAAAATCAGCGTATCTGCTTGCGTGTGATAAGCCATCACGGGTTCGTTGCGATGCCCATGAAACTCTTGATCCAGCGGCAGTGGGGGCTTTTTCAGGGCTTTTTCACCACTTAGTAAAGCATGTCGCCGCCCCGTTGGTAAAAAAATCATATCACCCGCATGCAGCACATGGGGTGTCGAATCACGGTCGATCCGCACCTGTACCTCACCGGTCATCACGATATGAAACATCACTGAAGCATGACCTTCTAACTGAAAATGCCAGTCGTCCTGTGCCATAACGTATACATATTGGCCTCGGCTCAGGTAGACATCATCAAGAATTTGGCTCAGTGCATCCATAAAGAAACATCACAACAGTGGCAATAAAAAGACTGCGTTGGCAAAACCAACCATATGCGTAAGCGCAACGGGTAACACCAGCCTTATTATAGCATAAAAGCCAAATCTGTAGCATTGGCAACGCAGGTCGCTGATACGTTGCGGTTAATCGTCATGCAACAGTCATGCGATACGACTCAGTGGCTTGCTGGTGTTTGGCATATGTTTTTTGGACGCTCTCGGCTGTTCATTTACATGATAAACATACAAGATGTTGGCATGACTGTTAAATCGACCCGTTTTAAGGAGTGCTGCATATGAACGCCATCACGATCAATCCCTCTGCAATATCCAGCGATGATATTTTTTTGCAGCCAAAACCTTGGGTTGATGCTAAAAAGTATCTGTGGTTTTTAAGCCCTGCCATTCCAGCGATTGGGGCAGGCGCGCTGTTGATGTATAAGGCCAATCCTAAAAACATGCGGGCGTTGGCTTGGGTTGGCCCGCTGCTGGTACATGCAGTGATTCCTGCATTGGATCGGGTTTTTGGGGAGGATGCCAGCAATGCGCCAGATGAGATGATCGCCCAGCTTGAAAATGATCCGTATTATGCCTATCTGGTCAAGTTGTTCATTCCGTTACAAATGGCCGCTAACTATATTGCGTTAGATATTGCTGCTGATCGTGACGCACCACTATTGGATCGGGTCGGTGTGACCATGACGCTCGGTGTGTTGAATGCGATTGGCTTTAACACTTCACATGAATTGAGCCATAAACACAATAAACTCGACCGGTTTTTGTCGATGTTTACCCTCGCACCAACGGGCTACACGCATTTTACCGTTGAACATCCGATGGGGCATCATCGTCGTGTGTCGACCCCAGAAGATCCAGCCAGCTCGCGGATGGGCGAAAGCTACTGGGAGTTTTTACCACGCACGGTGATCGGTGGATTTAAATCAGCTTTAGAGATTGAAACTCGGCGACTAGAGCGGCGCGGTGAGTCATTTTGGTCAGTCAATAATGAGTTGCTGCAAGGCTGGGGCATGTCAGCGGCATTTTGGGCAGCTGCGGTGTCAAAATTTGGGGTAGGCGTGCTGCCAGCACTCGCAGGACAGGCGGTGTATTCTTCAAGCCTGTTTGAGATCATTAATTATGTTGAGCATTATGGTCTAAAACGCCAGAAAAAAGCCGATGGCCGCTATGAGCGCACCATGCCAGAGCATAGCTGGAACAGCAACCGGATTGTGACCAATCTGGTGCTGTACCAATTGCAGCGCCACTCGGATCACCATGCGTATCCAACCCGTAGTTATCAAGCACTGCGGCATTTTGACAATACCCCACAGCTACCCAGCGGCTATGCGTCGATGTTACTACCGGCTTACATTCCGTCATTGTGGTTTAAAATCATGGATAAGCGTGTTTATGAGCACTATCAGGGTGATTTGAGCAAAGCCAATATTAGTCCAAAACGCCGTGCTAAGATTTTTGCCAAGTTCGGTTTTAAGTCGTCTGATGCTTAAAGAGTGACCCCTCACCCCAGCCCTCTCCCCAAAGGAGAGAGGGAGTTCCTTCTCCTCGGGGAGAAGGTTAGGATGAGGGGGTTTTAGAATATTATTTCAATTCAGCCGATGATTTACCCAATAAGCGCCGCGCAACAATCAGCAATTGAATCTGTTGCGTGCCTTCAAAGATATCCAAAATCTTCGAATCCCGCGCCCATTTTTCCAATAGTTCGGTTTCGGCATAGCCCAGTGCACCGCACAACTCGACACATTTTAAAGTGACTTCGTTGGCGACCCGACCGGCTTTGGCTTTGGCAATCGAGGCTTCTTTCGAGTTCGGTTGGCGGTTATCCGCCATCCAAGCTGCCTTGAGGGTCAGTAAGCGAGCGGCCTCCCATTCAGCTTCCAGACGATCCAGTGTCGCTTCGACATATGATGCTTGCATTGGTAGGTTGTCATAGTCAGCGGACAGATGGTCTTTGAGCAATTCACGGGTACGATCCAATGATGCTTTTGCCACACCGATTGCCATTGCAGCAACCAAAGGACGGGTATTATCAAAAGTCTGCATCACGCCAGCAAAGCCTTTTTGCGCGTCTACTTCAGCCGTACCGAGTAGGTTTTCGGCAGGTACACGACAATCGGCAAAGCTGATCGCAGCGGTATCGGATGCTTTAATCCCCAGCTTATGCTCTAAGCGAGTGACTTCCATGCCAGCCGTGCCATGCTCAACCACAAAGGATTTAATCGCCGCCTTACCGACAGCACGATCTAAGGTTGCCCAGACCACCACACAATCCGCCCGCTGGCCGCTGGTGACGTAGATTTTTTCACCATTTAAGATGTAATGATCACCGTCTTTCACTGCGGTGGTGCGGATGTTGGCCGAGTCAGAGCCTGTACCCGGCTCAGTAATCGCCATCGCCGCCCATTTGCCTTTAAAGCGCTGCAATTGTTCTTCGTTGGCGACTGCGGCAATCGCGGCATTGCCCAGACCTTGCCGAGGCATCGCCAGCAGCAGCCCGACATCACCCCAACACATTTCCATAATACCGAGTGCGGCTGACATGTTGGAGCCGTTTTTTACGCCTGTGCCGCTACCTGAGCTGGTGCCAGAGCCGGTGCTGGTCGCGCCGACCGCTTCGCCAGAGCCTTCGTTCATGCCGTCAAGCAACGAGGCTAGCATGTTCAGCTCCACTGGCTTGGCATGTTCCGCTTTATCGTACTTGCGTGAAATCGGGCGCAGCACGTTCTCAGCGACTTGGTGCGCTTGCTCAACCAGCATGGCAAACTTTTTCGGATTTTCTAAGTTCATGATATTGCTTCCAATCAATCAATAAATGTGGAGAGACTTACAAGCTGAGTGCATTGTGCATGACGGCTAGGCTACGCAAGTCACGGTACCAACGCTCGACCGGATGCTCTTTGGTAAAGCCATGTCCACCCAACAACTGCACGCTGTCAGTACCGAGTTTCATGGCTTTCTCGCTACACAGAATCTGTGCCAAATGCGCTTCACGATGGAATGGTTGGCCGTTCTCAGCCAATGCACAGGCACGCCATGTCAGCATGCGCATCGATTCGAGTTCTACCGCAATGTCCGCAACCATAAACGCCACACTCTGGCGGTGACTGATCGGCTCACCAAAGGCAATCCGATCATTTACATACGGTACGACGTAGTCCAAAATCGCTTCGCCGACACCCAACGCCAAGGCACAAAATGCCAAGCGACCGAGATCCAGAAATTCACGATAGTCAGCGTTGAGTTTATTAGCCGCTGGAATCCGCACACCATCAAGGGTCAGGCGGGCAGTTTGTGCTGCTTTTAAACCCATCGCAGGCTCAGCCGCCACGCTCAAACCAGCCGTACCGCCTTCCACCACAAACAGCGTTGGCTCGCCATCTAATTCCGCTGAAACGATAAATAACTGCGCCGCTTGTCCCATCAACACTAAAGACTTTTCGCCATTCAACACATAGTCACTGCCGGTTGAAGTGGCAACAGTTTTGAGTTCATTCGGATTAAAAATCGCCGTCGGCTCAACACAGGCCAGCGTGGCAACCAGCGGGGTTTCTTCAACAAACGCCGGTAGATATTTGGCTTGCTGTTCCGCTGTGCCGTAACGGGTCAGTACATTAGCGACGGATACCGAGGTAAACAGCGCTGCGCCGAGTGAAAAATCCCCTTTGCCCAAATCTTCCAGCGCCAACATCTGCGTGATCAGACTGTCTTCGGTTGCCATGCCACCAAATTGCTCAGGAATCGCGTAGTAAATAATCCCAAGATCGGTCGCTTGCGCCAAAATCTCTGCCGGAATCTGATGTGCTTCGTCGGCATCATGCGCGGCAGGGCGTAGCACTTCACGCGCAAAGCGGGACAGGTTATCCCGTACTTGTTGCTGCTCATCGGACAGCGATAGATCAAACACCCCGGCCTTTTTTTGCTTGTCTAAACGGGTGGCAGCACCACTGGCTTGGGCTGGTTTAAAACTGCGTGAGGCTGTTGCCACCAATTTAAAACCATTTTTGGAGCCGTGATACAGCATCTTTTCGACCGTTTCGCGGATCTTCAGGCGATCCGGTAAATCACTTGCTGCAAACTGCGTCAGGATCGCAAGGCCAAACCCTTGTGCCTTACCCAAAGACTTTGTGTTCATTGTTGTTTACTCCGTATCCAGTGAGGTTGCATCACATCTTTATCCTGTCATGGCTTGACCAGATGCTGTATTGCCGTAGTGACGTTGTTTAGTGGGTGTTTTGGTCAGTCAATGCTTGGTCAGTGTACGGGGTTGTTGTCCTACGACGCAGCAGCAAAGTGAGAGGACGAGAGTATTGTGGTGCTTTGGACGGCTTTTCCGATCAAATCACGGGTTATTTCCGCTAATAGGCGTTATGGGAATAATATTCAAATAAAAAATATATATATTGATATTAATACAGTATTGTATGTACGAGTAAGATGCGAGACGGAGCAAAGCCATGAACATTAGTCAGCAATTGCAACAAACCGAGAATTGGTCAGGGTTAACGGCATATGAACGCGCCAAAATTTGTTGTCAGCTACTGACCACGCTTGGCCTGCCGATTCCCAGTTGGATGCAGATTAGACAATGGATCGGCAAGGGCAGCGCCAATGACATTCATCGTGCCAAGCAAGATTTTTTGTTAGATCGCCAAACCGTTAAAACGCAATTGATTCAGCAAGATGATATGCCGACTGCGCTCAGTGGCTCGCTACAAGACTGGTGGCTGCAACTCAAACAAGCAGCAGAGCAAGATTACTTCGCTGAAAAACAGCAATGGCAGCAACAACATACTGAGCTACAAGAAGAACTCGCGGCAGCACACCTCCTGATTGAGCAGCAGCAGCAACAAATCGTGCAGCTACACGCACAACGAGATGCCGAGCACCAGCAGTCGCAGCAGCGTCAACAAGAAATTGATTTAAGAGACCAAGCACTGGACGTACATACACAACACATCCAACAATTATTCGGTGTGATCGACGCCCAGCAAGCCGCATCTTTGGCTGAGCAAAAGCAGCATGAGCAACAACAGGTCGAGCTACGGCAGGGTGATCAACAGGCACTGGCGGCACAATTAAATACACTGGCAGATTTTCATGCTTTTGCTGCCCAGCAGATCGATTTCAGCCGTCAACAGCAGCAGCGCCAACAAGCACAGCAGCAAGATGAATTGCTGGCACGAATCGAACACCTCTCGGCCGCACAAAAACAGCAATACGATGGACTACGCCAATACATGCTCAAACAACAACTACATATTGATCGTCAGACAGCCAAACGCGGCCAAAATCAGCGGATGCGTGCAATGTTTAGAGTTTGATTAATAGTCGCTAGTCGAATTTAAGTTTTTATTAAATTATTGATTTTTTAATACAATTTTTGATTTGTTGTAGGTCTGTTCAGTCAAATATACTCTGCAAACTGATGGATATTTCAGTTGAGCCAAGCAGGACGTTTGGTTCAGCAACACACAGGGGCGTGTGTTGTACAGCGCAAATGATCACACAAGGAGTCAGATCATGAGTCAGCTCATGCGGGTTACCTACGTTAGCCGTTCTACCTTTAAACCATTTGGTTCGCAATCAGGGATTGAACCAAATGTCGCACGTATTCTGTCGCAATCACGGCGTAATAACATGCACCGCAACCTCGTTGGGGTGTTGTACTACGGCAACGGTTGTTTTTTTCAATGTCTCGAAGGGAACTCGGATGATATTGATCAGTTGTTAGACAGTCTGCGTCGTGATCCGCGTCATCGTGACCTAGAAATTTTGTCCAGAGAGTCGATTGATTATTTGTCCTTCATGGACTGGAACATGAAATATGTTTCGGTGGATCAAAAAGTGCAAGAGCTATTAAAAGAGCACAGCATGAAACGCTTCGATCCTTATCAATTTAGTCCAGAGATGATCAAACAGTTGGTGGATGTGTTTCATCAATTGCCTGAGCCGGTCTCGCCGACGGAGATTGAGCAACACGCCGAAGCCGCTGAGGTGTTACTCGACAGCCAGACTGCCAAATCACGGATTGACCGGATTGTGGCGTATGTGTTGGGCGCAATTGCGATCTTGGGCAGTGTGTTTATGATCAACTTGGCGATGGCATCCAGTGGTGGGATTTTCTAGTGCTAGCCAGCCGCTAAAGTGATAAACGGCGTAGTTCAGCAATGGGCTGCGCCCGCTGCCACCAATATAAAAACCGCTCAGACAACTGCTTAGCATGCGGGATCGCGTGTTGTACCTGCTGTGCAGTCAAGCCATTACGCGCCAATTGCAGTTTCAGCACGTGACGCTGATCCACCAATAACAGGTCTAAATCACTAGGGTCTGTTGACGTTTCACATTGGCAACCAGATGAAGGCACATGCTAATGCCACCAGACTGACGAAATTACGTTTCAGTTTATCGTATCTCGTGGCAATCGCTCTAAACTGCTTCAGCCGT
>JBAQKP010000200.1:0-1650 GCA_049301135.1 Moraxellaceae bacterium
GAAGATGTTGGTGGAGTTGCAGCGGGTGCAACGATGGACGGTGGTTTCTGAGATCATGGTCAGTGAGGTTGGGCAGCGTGGGTGATCTAAATTTTATACCAGAACACGTTGATTTTTGACACTACCCAACTCCGATGTTGATATTCCTAGACATGCCCTTTGGTTTTGCAAAAAATAAGACTGTTTTTTGTATTGCACGATTTTTGCCATATTTTGCATCGACTGTCCCCAATTTTCATTCGAACTACACGGAACGTCATAGGAGCTAAATCATGGCCAAACTCTCTTTGGATAGTTTAACCAGTATTGATGGATTTGTTGCTGCTGCACTGGTAGACAGTGATAGTGGCTTGGCACTGGCGACTGCTGGTGGTGGGGTAAACTTAGAGCTGGCTGCTGCGGGTAATACCGAAGTCATTCGTGCTAAACGTAAAGTAGCCAAGGCACTCGGCCTAAATGACCATATCGAAGATATTTTGATTACCTTGGGTAAGCAATATCACCTGATTCGTCCGTTAGAGCGCAACGCAGCTTTGTTTTTGTACGTGGTGCTAGATCGCAGCAAGTCTAACCTTGCAATGTCGCGCCATGAGCTGAAAGCATTTGAAAAAGAGTTGGATTTTGCTTAAGCAAACCCGCTTAATATCGTGATCTTAAGATGGAAGGTTTGCGTGATCCGTGACCTTCCATTCATTTGTTTGCGCTAGGTATTGAAGAAGGATCTTCAATCCGTACCTCAGGGAGCAGCGACATGTCCTCTATACCTAATACGTTTCATATCTGTATTGTCGGATTGAGCGTTGCCAATATGACGGTACTCCGACAATTATGTCGAGAGATCATTCCCAGTCATTTTGATATTCAGTGGGTGAGCGTTTCTGACCCTAATCTTGATTTTTTAATGATTGATGCGGATTTTGTTCAAGCAAGAAGTATTCAAAACATCTTGTCGTATCATCCCGTCCCTGTTTTAAAAATTGTACGTTATCCAAGTGTGGCACAGAATATTTGTGAGGACACCTTATACTTGCCAGTAAACAATATAGATTTATTAAAAGACTGGATGGGTCGTCATTTATTTGACGTACATCATCAAAAAAATCTCACAGTTACCCATGCGGAGCAACCCGTCGAAGCGCCAGTTCAACAGCAGCAGCCTGATTTACATATTTTTGAGCGATTACACGGTAAAACGTTGGGCTTGGTGAAGTTGATGGACGCTAAAGGCGTGTTGGGGGTTGCGGATACTGCACAAGAGTTATTTTGGCCTGCGTTGAATTTAAACGCTGAACGGACGGTCGATCATACGCTCGGTATTGCACACTCGACGCGTCGTGAGTTGCAGGAGATGTCTGGACAGTCGCGCGATCTCAAACAGTCCATTTGGGATTTGATTTGGCATTCGCCGAGCTACACCGGATTGTTGTCTGCCAATGACTGTGTAAAGCTGTTGGGTTGGCCACAGCCTGCCGCTGGTCGGGATCGTCATGATGTGTTGCAGTTATCTGCCTGTTTGCATCAGCATGCGTCGAGTGTGCAGCAACTGGCCGCTCAAACGCATATTGAGGTGTCACGAGTACAATTATTTGCATCAGCCCTTGTGGCTGCTGGCTTGGCAAAGACCATTCCTGCTTATAGTCCATCTTATGC
>JBAQKP010000201.1:0-15760 GCA_049301135.1 Moraxellaceae bacterium
CTTTTGATTTTGGATGGATATGCAAGCAATGACGACAGCCCATACCGCACGGCTTTTGATTACCTGTGCTGACCGTTCTGGCATTGTGCAGGCGGTGTCGAGTTTTTTATATCATCACGGTGCAAACATCACGGCGCTCGATCAGTATGCGACTGAGGCACAAGGTGGCACTTACTTTATGCGGGTCGAGTTTGAGTTGGCGCGTTTGCAAGATAGTCGGGATGTGCTGAGTCTTGCCTTTGGCGAGACGGTTGCTTTGCAATACCAGATGACGTGGCACATGTCGTTTATCAGTGATATTAAAAAGATCGGAATTTTGGTGTCCAAATACGATCATGCCTTATTAGAGTTGCTGTGGCGGCATTCGCGCGGTTTATTGCCGTGTGAAATCACCCATGTGGTGAGCAATCACGAGGATTTACGCAGCGCGGTTGAGGGGTTTGGCGTGCCGTTTAGCGTGATTAAAATCAATAAAGACAATAAGCCAGAAGCTGAGGCGGCAATTCATCAGATCATGGCGGGTTGCGATCTGTTGGTGTTGGCGCGTTATATGCAGATTTTGTCGGCAGATTTTGTCGAAAAATGGCCAATGAAGGTGATTAATATCCATCATTCGTTCTTGCCTGCGTTCGTCGGGGCAGATCCGTATCGGCAGGCTTATGACAAGGGCGTCAAGTTGATTGGGGCGACTGCGCATTATGTCACGGCTGAACTGGATCAAGGCCCGATTATTGAGCAGGCAGTCGAGCGGGTCAGTCACCGTTATAGTGTGGCGGATCTACGAGAGCTGGGTGAGGATGTGGAGCGCAATGTGCTGACGCGTGCAGTGCGCTGGCATCTGGAAGATCGGGTGATCGTGCATGGCAACAAAACCATTGTGTTTGACTGATCAAACGCTTGTTATGCTGCCGTGCTGTGTGCTGCTGATTTGAGTGAGTGTGATGAACATCTACGAGCAGGATGGTGTGGCGCTGTCGCCCAACACATCTGATTCAGTGTTAAAGCAGCAGCGTCCGGCGGTTTATAGCTTGGGCTTACTGCTGAGTTTATATTTGGCTCAGGGCTTGCCCGCAGGCTTTGTGACGCAGGCGTTACCGGCGATTTTACGGCAGTACAATGTTTCGCTGACCATGATTGGTTTGGTCGGTTTTTTGCTGTTGCCGTGGGCGCTGAAATTTTTGTGGGCGCCAATTGTTGATGGGCATTATCGACCCAAGATCGGCCAAAGTCGCTCGTGGATTTTACCGACCCAGTTGGGTGCGGCGTGCTTGGTGGCGTTGATTGCGTTGTTTGACCCAACGCGCTTGAGTGATCCGGCGGTGCTGTTGCCGTTTTTTGCACTACTTTTTTGCTTAAATTTACTCGGTGCAACGCAGGATGTGGCGACTGATGGGCTGGCGGTACGGATGCTCGGCAGTGCGCAGCGGCAGTGGGGCAATGCGATTCAGGTAATCGGTTATCGGCTCGGGTTGATCATCGGCGGTGGTGGGTTGCTTTTGGTGTTGGGGTCGTGGGGTTGGCAGTCGGTATTCTTGCTGATGGCTGGCTTAATCGTACTGAATACGATTCCGATTTGGCGTTTCCGTGAGCCGGTTTGGTTACATAACCAACCGACGCTGGCCAAACTTCCCGCTACTGCCTCGATGAGTATTACCCAAAAAATCACCGCATGGTGGCCGCGCTTTCAAGTGCAGTTTGGCTATTTTTGGCATAACGCTGAAATGCGGGCGTGGCTGGCCGTGCTGCTGGTGTTTAAAATCGCTGATGGTCTGTCGAGTTCGATGGTCAAGCCGATGATGGTCGATATGGGCTATCAGCTGGAGCAGATCGGCCTGTTGGCCAGTGTTATCGGTTCGGCGGCCTCTTTGGTCGGGGCAGCTTTGGGCGCGTTGTTGATTCGGCGGCTTGGTCGGGTGGCAGCCTTGATTGGCTTTAACCTGTTGCAGGCGCTGTGTACTGGCTTATATGCGTTGGCCGCGTGGCGCTTTAGTGTAACGACTGAGGCCAATACGTTTTTGGTATTTGGCGCGAATGCGATTGAACATCTGGCCGGTGCGATGGCATTGGTGGCCTTGCTGACTTTGGCGATGGACTACGCACGGCCTGAGCGGGCGGGCAGTGATTTTACATTTCAGGTGTGTATGGTGACCTTGATCGGCGGTACGGGACATCTGGTCAGTGGTGCGCTTGCCGAGCAGTTCGGTTATAGCTGGCATTTTGTGTTGAGTGCGCTGGTGGGGCTGTTGTTGTTGTGGCCGCTGTGGCGTTGGGGTAAGGTCTATCAGACGCGTCATGTTTAAGCTGCATGTACAGTGAGCCTGTTGAACTGTCCGGCTGGGCTTTTTCGATAAGCGCAGCCCGCCCAAAATCAGCCTACACCATCAGTGCAGCAGCAGTTCCAACACCAGTTTACTGCCGAAAAATCCGACCAACAGCAGGCCAAAACCAGCCAAGGTAAAGCGTACCGCACGCTGACCGCGCCAACCAAATTGCAAATGTCCGAGCAGCAATACCGCAAACACCAACCAACTGAGCAGGCTAAACACGGTCTTGTGTACCAGATGCTGTGCCAGTAAGTTATCGACCGCAAAGCCACCAAACAGCAGCGCAATCGTTAATAAACCGAAGCCGACCAGCAACATATCAAACAGTAATTCTTCCATGCTTTGCAGCGACGGTAGCAGCGTGACCCAAATCCGTCGCTCGCTACGGTGCTTGAGTTCACGGTTTTGAAAAAATAATAAAATCGCTTGAATTGCCGCCATCAACAACAGGCAGTACGCCGCCAACGACAGTAAAATATGCGCTTGTAAGGCAGTGCTGCTATTGGCCAGTGGAAAATACGCGGCTTGCCAGAGTTGACTAGACAATAGACCGAATGCAGCGACAGGAATGCCGAGTAAATTGAGCCCCAGCACCGGTCGGTAGGTCGAAAAAATCACCGAAAAGCCCAACATCAGCCAGCCGGTCAACGACAACATGTTAAATAAATTCAGATCCAGCCCAAATGTGCCGACCAAGCGCGGCAATAACACACAGCCATGCAACACCAATCCTGCCCAGAGCAAGTTCAGGCTGGCCATGCGGCGTGGCGCTTGTTTACGCAATAGCTGACTGCACAAATGCCAAAACACACCGGCATACACGGCAAGTGCAAAAATCGTGAACGGCAGCATTAAGGCATTCATCTTCAGTCAATCAACCTGTTGTGCTGCAAAATCATCCGGCAGCGAAAGAACCCTGCTTATCCTATAGCATCTGCGGCCAGATTTTTCTATGCTAGCAGTTATTTCTTTAGATTTGTGCTGATCATGTTTGATACCCTGACCGATCGTCTCTCGCAGAGTCTGCGAAATATCACTGGCACTGGCCAACTGAGCGAAGACAATATTAAAGATACCCTGCGCGAAGTGCGTATGGCCTTGCTCGAAGCCGATGTGGCGCTGCCGGTAGCGCGCGATTTTATCGAAAAAGTCAAAACCGAAGCACTCGGCCAAGAAGTCCTCAAGCAGTTATCACCCGGTCAAGCCTTCGTCAAAATCGTGCATGACCAACTGACCGAGATGATGGGCGCGGCCAACGAAACCCTCGACCTGCACAGTAAGCCGCCGGTGATTATTCTACTGGCCGGTCTACAAGGGGCGGGTAAAACCACCACCGCTGGTAAATTGGCGCGCTTCTTAAAAGAACGGCAAAAGAAAAAAGTCATGATGGTGTCGGCCGACATCTATCGTCCGGCGGCGATTGAGCAGTTGCGCATGGTGGCGGGCGATGTCGGTGCGTTGTTTGTCAGTTCCGATGCCAGCGAAAACCCGATTGCGATTGCCAATCGTGCGATTGAGCAGGCCAAAATCCAGTTTGCCGATGTGCTGATCGTCGATACCGCCGGTCGTCTGCATATCGACGACAGCATGATGGACGAAATCAAACAGCTACATGCGGCGATTAAGCCGAGCGAAACGCTATTTGTCGTTGATGCGATGACTGGCCAAGATGCCGCCAATACCGCCAAAGCCTTTAACGATGCGCTGCCACTGACCGGTGTGATCTTGACCAAAACTGACGGTGATGCACGCGGTGGTGCGGCGCTGTCTGTGCGCGCGATTACCGGCAAGCCGATTAAATTCTTGGGCATGGGCGAAAAGTCCGATGCGTTAGAGCCGTTCCACCCTGAACGGATTGCGCAGCGGATTCTCGGCATGGGTGACGTGTTGTCACTGGTCGAAGAAGTCGAACGCAAAATCGACAAAGAAAAAGCCGAAAAAATGGCTAAAAAGCTACAAAAAGGCGGCGCGTTTAACCTTGAAGACATGCTGACCCAGTTTGAGCAGATGCGTCACATGGGTGGCATGGCCAGCTTTTTGGACAAACTACCCGGTATGAGCGGTAGTGGCATGCAGCAAGCAGTGCAAGAGGCCAACCCTGAAGGTGCAATGAAGGGTATGGAAGCGATTATTCAATCCATGACCATCAAAGAGCGGCGCAACCCTGATCTGATCAATAATAGCCGTAAGCGTCGCATTGCAGCAGGCTGTGGCAAGGATATTCAGGAGGTGAACCGCCTGCTGAAACAGCACAGCCAAATGGCCAAGATGATGAAAAAACTCTCGAATCCGGCTGGGATCGGCAAGATGATGAAGGCCATGCAAGGGCTACAAAAAGGCGCTGGCGCAGGTTCGATGGGCCCTTTGTTCGGGCAGCCAAATGAGATGAAAGACGTCAAGTAACAGATTTCATTTTTATGATCAAGAAAGCGAACCGATAGGAGCGACACTCTGAAATTTAGACTGACCTGTCAAATTTTCAGAGTGCAGTTCAACGGTGCTTACTCTGCATTATTATTCATAAGCTATGCATTTTTTATCATTTAATTAGCAAAGCATAAGCCGGTATGCTTTAGCATAATTCCTGCTTAGAACATGTTCAGCCATGAAAATTCGCCACCGTAGCGACCGCCCCGAAGCCCAACGCGACGACCTGCCACCGCTAGAAGACAAAGCGCTGGTCAAATACGGCATTGTGCATGCCCTCAAAACCTTTGTCATGATTGCTGCCGTGATGGCGATCTTGTATGCGGTCTTGGTTGGGGTATTTCCCAACTCAGGCGTCACCCGAGAAGTGGAGGGTGCACTGGTCAGCCCCGAACTGTGGATGTTTATTCTGATTGGTGTGGCTGCACAAGCGGTCGATGGCGCACTCGGTATGGCCTATGGTGTCACCGCGAATAGCCTACTGCTCGGGGTCGGTGTGCCACCTGCCGCATCTACCGCCGCCGTGCATTTGTCCGAAGTGTTTACCACCGGTTTTTCAGGTTTTTCGCACTGGCGCATGGGCAACTTTAACCGCAGTTTGTTTTTAAAGCTGCTGATCCCTGGCACCATCGGTGCTGTGGCGGGTGCGTATTTGGTCAGTATCATCGACGGTGCTATTTTAAAGCCGTTTATTTCGGCTTACCTGTTGATCATGGGGATATATATTTTACGCAAAGCCTTTGTGCATCATGCCGCGCGAAAATCTGCCCGTGAAGGCGCTGTTGCCCCGTTGGCGTTGTTTGGTGGTTTTGTCGATTCCGTGGGCGGTGGTGGTTGGGGGCCTGTGGTGACGACCACTTTGTTGGGTCGTGGTCATGCGCCCAAAGAAACCATCGGCTCGGTCAACAGTGCAGAGTTTTTTTTAACCATCGCGAGTGCCACCGCGTTTGCGGCTTTGGTCGGTTTTGGCTACTGGACAGCGATTGTCGGCTTGGTGATTGGTGGGGTATTTGCTGCACCGTTTGCGGCGTGGCTCTGTCAGCACTTAAGCACCAAACAGTTGTTGGTGATGGTTGGTGTGCTCATCTCGGGCTTAAGCGTCTGGAATTTGTACAACGCGTTGTTTTAAGATTAACGTCAACACCTTGCGTTTTAAATATGCTTAAAGTTCTTTTTTTATTGATTTTTTTGGCGTGTGGAGCGGGATGCGAGGATCGAACTCGCGCCGAAAGCTTGGGAAGCTCCCGTTCTACCACTAAACTAATCCCGCAAGGCTAAACCGCTGTGATTGCTGACAGCGGCGCGATTATAGCGGATATTGCGACCCAAATACGAGTGCTGACCAAATTAGTTGAAAAAACTAAACGCAATCAGCAACAACAGGGCTAGATTGGCCAACACCCCAATCAGATAAAAATAACTGCGCGCGCTCGGATTCTTGTTGGTGGCAATCGCGTAATAAAGCGCCATATGTGCCAGCCGTGCCAACGCATACACCCAAATACAGCCCGCCGTCCATGTTGGATCCGCGCCGACTAAGATCGCCAAAAACGCACTACCCAAAAAAACCGCTAGATTTTCTAAGGAGTTAAAGTGTGTGCGACTGGTGCGGAACACAATGCTGTGATGATCTAAGCCGTCAGGGATTTGGCCGGGGATGGCATCGGGTTGCTTGGCTTTGACGGCAGCCGCGATCAAGCCCTGCGCAAATACCGTAAACACCACCAACCACAACGCCCAAAATGCACTGTCATACGCCGCAAAAAATTCGTTCATACGCTGATCTGATTCGAGTGATGGACTGTGATATTGATCCGTTTATAGCGGCAAGCCAATTGAAAATACCAATCACACTCAAATCTTTACCCAAAGACTTCGCTATAATCCGCCATCTTCATGAGCCGATGACCCCTATGATGCAGTTTCGTGCGATGCAAATCACAGACCTCGATGCCGTCGTGGCGATTGAGCGGCAGGTGCAGTTCCAGCCGTGGAGCAAGCAACAGTTTTTGGAGAGTCTGAGCACGGCCTCACATTGCAGCGTGTTGGAGCAAGCGGGGCAGGTGGTCGGGTTTTGTATTTTGCAGACAGTTGTGGACGAAGCCAACCTGCTGCTGATGGCGATTGACCCAGCCCATCAGGGTCAAGGTTACGGGGCTAGCCTGTTGGAGCAGTCGCTGGCTGCGCTGGGTGAGCGCTGCGTGATGGTGTTCTTAGAAGTGCGGATTAGTAACCAAGCCGCGATTGGGTTGTATGAAAAAGTCGGTTTTAATCAAGTCGGTACACGACGTGGCTATTATCCGAATGCAACTGGCCGTGAAGATGCAGCAGTGATGGCACTGACCCGCGATAATATTTTTGGTTAAAGCGCTTGGTGTTACACTTTTGGCTTGCAGCGATCTTGAGGTGAAGCCTGTTTAACGCAAGCGCCGATAATCCGAAATATTCTCAGGCCGTGACAAGGTGCGTGTGAGCTGTACGGTTTCATCGTTATTTAAGGGTCGCAGCAGGCGCTGCCAGCGGCCTTCGAGTAAAATTTCCAGCGGACTGTATTGCATTTTATAGCGCATCTTTGGTGCTTCGGGAACCCAGTAGCCCAGATACACAAACGGCTTGCCTTGCTGTTTGACCCATTCGATCTGCTTTAAAATCGCAAATGTGCCCAAGCTACGACTGACTTCATCGGGATCAAAAAACGTATACACCGCCGAAATTCCATCATCGAGTTCGTCACAGGTCGCCGCGCACATCAAGCGATCCGCCAGCCAAAACTCAATAAAAAAACTATTGGCGCAGCTTTCAACCAAGAATTTATCAAACTGCTCACGACTCGGCGGATACATGTCGCCATCACAATGTCGTTGATTAATATAGCGTTCGTACAAGCGATAATGCACTTGGGTGGCTTGACGGGTGGGTCGAATCTCCATGCGTAGATCTTGATTGCGTTTGATCGCGCGTTTTTGGCTGCCATTGGGGCTAAACAACGCGACCGGCACACGCGCTGACAAGCACTGCCGACAGTGGTGACATTCGGGTCTATAAATAAAGTCGCCACTGCGCCGAAAGCCTTGTCGCGATAATTCGGACAACGACATCTGATCAACCGGCTGCTGCGGGTCGATAAACACCATACGCGCCGAGCGATCCTCAAGATAGCTACAGCGATGCGGCGGGGTAATGTAATACTGAATGTCCTTCATACTGGACTTTTAAACACTTTTATCAGGTTAAACAAGTGGTCAATGTGCAGCCGAGCCTCAAGCAAACACATCATCGGTTAATAATTGCGCAACAGCATAGCGTTGCTGTTGAATGGCTGTCCAATCTGGTGCTGGTGCGGCAAGCACGGCAGGCAATTGTTGTAAAAACTGCGCACGCGGTAACGTGGTCGCGCCGAGACTCATCAGATGATCATTCGGCAATTGGCAATCGACCCACGGTAGCTTCGAGGCGGCACACAAGCGCATCAGCGCAAAAAATGCCATTTTTGAGACGTCGGTACGCAGGCTAAACATCGACTCGCCAAAAAAGCCTTGGCCAAGCTGTACCCCATATAAGCCACCGACCAATGTGTCAGCGTCCCACACTTCGATACTGTGCGCCAAACCAGCGCGATGCAATCCGCTATAGCCGTCGATAATATCGCGACTAATCCACGTGCCTTCCGCGTATTGTCGGGTCGCGGCGCAGGCCGTGATCACCTGTTCAAACGCATGGCTTAAGGTCAGTTGATACTGGTTTTTTTTGATCTGGCGCAGCAATGATTTACTCGGTTTAAACTGTGCTGGATAAATCACACAGCGTGGCTCAGGACTCCACCAACAGATCGGCTCATCGCCGCTAAACCACGGAAACATGCCCTTTTGATAGGCAGCCAAAATCGTTGCGGGTGCAAGATCGCCGCCAGTGACAATTAGTCCGTCACCCTCTGGGTCAGCCCGTCGTGGATCAGGAAAATCGTAACGCGAGGGGGGCAGGCGGTTAAACGCCATAACGGTTCCTTGTTGGTCATGTCGTCAGACTGGGCAACACGCGTTGCTGTGCGCCCAGTGATCAGCGCGGCTGAATGGTTTAGCCGTGCGCTTTGCTCAGTTGGTCGAGGTATTTTTCGGCATCCAACGCGGCCATACAGCCTGAGCCAGCGGAAGTAATCGCCTGCCGGTAGACATGGTCGGCCACGTCACCCGCCGCAAAAATCCCTTCGATACTGGTCTGCGTCGCATTGCCTTGCGTGCCGCTTTGTACGGTCAAATAACCGTCTTGCATCGCCAGTTGACCGTCAAAAATCCCTGTATTTGGCTTGTGTCCAATCGCCACAAACAAGCCTTGCACCGCAACGTCTTGGCTGTTGCCGTCGCTGGTATGCTGAATCCGTACCGCGTTGACACCGCGTTCGTCGCCGAGCACCTGATCGACCTGATGGTTCCAGATGATCGAGATTTTGCCTTCGGCTTGCTTGGCAAACAAATGGTCTTGCAGGATTTTTTCGGAACGCAAGCTGTCGCGGCGATGCACGAGGGTAACGTGGCTGGCGATATTGGACAAATACAAGGCTTCTTCTACCGCCGTATTGCCACCACCAACCACCATGACCGGTTGTTTTTTATAGAAAAAACCGTCACAGGTCGCGCAAGCACTGACGCCACGCCCCATAAAGGCTTGTTCAGAGTCTAGCCCGAGATATTGCGCGGTCGCACCGGTGGCGATGATCAACGCATCACAGGTGTATTCGTCGCTATCGCCAACTAACCGAAATGGCCGCTGCGAAAAATCAACGCTGTTGATGTGGTCATACACGATTTCGGTGCCAAAGCGCTCGGCGTGAGCATGCATACGTTCCATCAGGGCAGGGCCAGTCAGATCATGCGGGTCGCCCGGCCAGTTATCCACCTCGGTGGTGGTGGTCAGCTGGCCGCCAAGTTGCATGCCTGCGATGATGACGGGGTTAAGGTTGGCACGCGCGGCATACACCGCAGCACTATAACCGGCAGGGCCTGAACCTAAAATCAACAGTCGAATGTGACGGGCAGCCATGAAAAGTTCCTGTGTGGTATCCCAAATTTGCGCACCATTATAGTCAACAACTGGCGAGGACGCTGTAGCAAATACAAGAATAAGACGAAGCCACGACTGGTTTAAAAACCGCTGCGCTATTGGCTTGCTGTGGCTGATTCGGCTAAATCGTCTCAGGCTGGTGGATGCAGGCGTATTTTGTGCTAGTTTTCGGTATGATTGGGCGGTAGATGCAGTCTGCGGGTCGATGGGGTCGAGTGATAATGGATGCGCTTGGCACGGTATAAATGATGGTCACGGGCAAGATAGAGACTTGAATGAAGTTGTTTTTGGCTGAGTACGCACAGCGTTTGTTGCTGAGTTTGTTTGTGGTGGCTTTTGGCCTGTATTTGCTGGTTGCAACGCTGACCTATACGCCGTTTGACCCTGGTTGGACCCATCTGTCGAGTGATACCCAGTCGGTCACCAATGCGACGGGTGTCGCAGGGGCATGGATTGCTGATTTGCTGTATGGTTTTTTAGGAAGAGCGGCCTTGTTGCTACCCTTGGTGCTGCTGCTGGAGGTGGTGCAGTTGTGGTGGCCGCATAGCTTTGTGGCACGGCCTTTTCGCTTGGCAGCGCAATTTTTTTTGATCGTGGCGGTGGCGGCACTCTGTAGTTTGCATGTGTACGAGCCTGCCGATACGTTGAGCAATGCGTCAGGTGGCATTATTGGTTATGAGTTGGCGGCCAGCTTGTTGGGTGTTGCTAACATCTGGCTGGTCACGGCGTTTTTATTGGGTTTACTGGTGCTGATGATGACATTGGCATTTGGTATTCAATGGTCACGCACCCTAGAGACGTTGGGACGCTTGCCACCGGCAATCGCAGCGTTATTTGCACGGCAGCCGGTCGATGAGCCTGAGCCGATGCAGCAGGCATTGCCTCTGCAAACGTCGCCACTACAGACCGCCAATCCTGCGGCAGAGCAGCCAGCCGAGTTAACGTTTCAACCTGTATTCAGTGCAGATTCTGATGTAGTCCTACCATCGAACGCACCGCATCACAGCGCCTTTGAGCAGATAGTCGATCAGCATGTCGAGCAGACGTTAGAGCAGTCCAAGCCAGCCCCGATGATACCGATTGCGCCCGCAGAATTTGGTCAGGCGGCGGTGTTGCCCAGCGTGTTGCCTGATTCAACTGCCCAACGGATCAGTCCGGCGTTTAACTGGCAAGATCAGGATGTATTCCAAGAGCTGCTACAGGCCGTGCCGACCCATCCAGTCGCTGATTTTGCTGATGCGCAGCAGCCTGATTCATTTGATCTGGCATTTTCGTCGATTGATGCTGCACTGAATCAGCCGGTGGTGGCCGATGTGCCAGTTGCCGCTGCTGTCGCTGTGCCGGTGGTCGCCGCCGTTGCGCCAGTGCAGGCCAAGCCAGTTGTTGAGCGTGATGTAGAGCAGCCAGACGATATCGCGCCCATTCAGAAGATATCGACTGAGCAGGCCGCATCAGCGCCGGTCACTTTGCATGTGACACCGCCGTTGATGATGACTGATCAACCAGAAACACGACCAGAAGCGTTACCAGAGTCTTGGCCGACCATGACCGCGCGTGTCGCCCCCGATCTGAGTGAACAAGCATGGGCTGAGCAACCAGAGCAAGACGAGTTTGCGCACGGATCCACACATGATGATCTAGACCTAGATGAAGAAACAGCCGCTAATCCACTGGCCGAAGCTGAGCTAACGGCTTCCACTGAGCCACACACGATCAAAATCACCACGCTTGATCCGAAGGAGCTAGAGGATTTTGATGCACCACTGACCGATGCCAATGGCCGCGTCATGTCACGCTCAATGCAAGTCGCGGCGCATCGTGCCACCTTGTCGCCGCTGCCGAGTCTAGACTTGTTGGACTTGCCTGATCCTGATCGCAAGCCAAGCTATACGCCCGAAGAGTTGTCGCGTCTGTCTGAGCTACTCGAAATCAAACTGCTTGAATTCAATATCAAAGGCCAAGTGATTGAAGCACAACCCGGCCCTGTGGTGACACGGTTTGAGGTTGAGTTGGCCGCAGGGGTCAAGGCCAGTAAAGTGACGGGTATCTCGAAAGATCTGGCACGTTCCATGTCGATGGGGTCGGTGCGGGTGGTCGAAGTGATCCCTGGTAAGCCGTATATCGGCATCGAAGTGCCGAACCAAAAACGTGAAATGGTGCGCTTGATTGAACTGCTACGCGTGCCTGCTTATCGTGATCCGGCGGCGATGCTGTCGATGGCGATGGGCAAAGACATCGCCGGTCGTCCGGTACTGGCAGATCTGGCCAAAGCCCCACACATGCTGGTGGCAGGAACGACCGGTTCGGGTAAATCGGTAGCGGTCAACGCCATGCTGCTGTCAATGCTACTGAAATATAGCCCGCAGCAATTGCGCTTGATTTTGATCGACCCGAAACAGCTCGAACTGGCCAACTACGGCGATATTCCGCATCTGCTCACACCCGTTGTGACCGACATGAAAGACGCAGTGAATGCGCTGAATTGGTGTGTCGGCGAGATGGAGCGGCGTTATAAACTGATGACATTATTTAAAGTACGCAAAATCGATGAATTTAACCGCAAAGTTTTGGAAGCTGAAGAGCGCGGCGAAGACTTGCTCGACCCGCTGTGGAAGGCTTCGGACAGTGCGGTACAAGATCGTCCGCCACGACTGAAAACCCTGCCATTGATCGTGATTGTCGCTGATGAATTTGCTGACATGATCATGCAAATTGGTAAAAAAGCCGAAGAGTTGATCACTCGTCTGGCACAAAAATCGCGGGCGGCGGGGATTCACTTGATGCTGGCCACTCAGCGGCCATCGGTCGATGTGATTACTGGCCTGATCAAAGCCAATATCCCGACTCGTGTCGCCTTGCGCGTCAACAGTAAAATCGACTCGCGCACGATTTTGGATGCGAGTGGAGCAGAGGACATGCTCGGGCATGGTGATATGCTGTTTCTTGGACCTGGTAAAATCGAACCTGAACGGGTGCATGGTGCATTTATCAGTGATGACGAGGTGAATCGGATTTGTGATGCATGGCGTGAGCGCGGCAGTCCTGATTATGTCGATGATATTTTGACCCCGTTTGATGAGGACGGCGGTAAATCGTCTGGTTATGCCGATTCAGGTGGCGGTGATGGTGCTGACAGTGGCCGTGATCCGATGTTTGATCAGGTGGTGGCCTTTGTACTCGAAACCAAGAAGGTATCAGCGTCGTCGATTCAGCGTAAATTCAGTCTGGGTTATAACCGTGCGGCAAGGATTGTCGATCAGATGGAGGATGCGGGCATCGTCAGTCCGATGGGTTCAAGCGGTAAGCGTGAAGTGATGATGTGAGGTTGACCGAAACAGCACAGTAAGCTGAGTTATAGCCCTGTGCTTATATTCTATAGCCAAATGTCCAGCCGACATCTTTAGGGAAGTATTGCTGGACAAATTCAGCGATGACGGTTTTTTGTTCGTCGTTAAAGTACGCAGCGTCTTTGCCCCATTGCAACTCTAGTCGGTAGATAAAATGATCAACAAATGCTGTGTTTTTTCTCCCGCATCTAAAAAGCGCAACATCGCAGCAGGTAGAAAAAACCGAAAACCTTCACTTTCCAAAAAGCAGCAGTCGCCGCCAAAATAATATAAATATTCGTGATCAACTTCAGTCCAAGCTACAATTTGCTCATCGGGTCTGGCGCGATTTTTCAGTGCTGTCAGACCCAGTAACATGTGGTGTTCAGGCCAATCAAAGCCATATTTCAGCAATAAATCTTCGGCACTATGCTGAACAGCGGTCAGGTATTGGTCATCAACCTGATCAAAATACCGATAGTGCGTATCATAAAAATCACACTCAAGTAGAGTTCTCGCGCCAGCAAGTTGTACGTCGGTAAATGCCGTGATGATCCGCTGTTGTGTGATGCTCATGCTGTACGACCCTCAATCAAACCGATAAATATCCATCCCGAGTGAACCATGCGCAAAGCTGGAATGAATCACCGAAAACCGCTCACCCGCACCCATCGCAAAAAACAACGGGCTTAAATGCTCATCGGTCGGGTGATTGTGGGCGGCGTGTGGGGCATGGGTTTTCCACGCAAATACCGCCTCGCGGTCGTCATTACTCAGTTGATGCACGATCCAATTGCGGAACTCACTCGCCCAACTGGGTGTGGCTGCATTGGGGTCTTGCCACGACAACTCAGCCAGATTATGGGTAATGCTGCCCGAGCCGATCAGCAGAATTTGCTCTTGGCGCAGCAAAGATAGTATCTGTCCGATATAGGCCAGTTGCCCTTCGTTATAGTGCAGCGGGATCGAAATCTGAATCAATGGCACGTCTGCATCTGGGTACATGTGCAAGAGTGGCATCCATACGCCATGATCGCGTGGCCGGATGGCATTTGGACGGGCATCAAGTTGTGCGTGGTTGAGTTGCTCGATGATGTAGTCGGCAATCGCTGGCGCACCGGCGGCGGGATAGCGGATTTGGTACAGTTCTTTTGGGAAGCCACGAAAGTCATGCCATGTTTCGGGCAGGTGTCCGGTAGACACTTCGAGGTGTTGGCTTTGCCAATGTGCGGACATGACCACAATCGCTTGTGGCTTAGGGAGGTTGCTGGCCACGCGGTGCAACGCTGCGCCGACTGCACCCGCATCGAGTGCGAGCATCGGTGAGCCGTGCGAAATAAACAGGGCGGGCAGGGTGGCCAGTGGCATGCAAGATCCAACGCAATCCAATCAGTAGATCTGGATTGTTGGGCAGTGTGAGATGCTTTGCAAGGGGATGGCGGTGAACAGTGTGTTTCGGGGAGGCATAGGTGAGGTACTAATGCGCATCGTGTCAGCTCAAACTCACAAGCTATCTAGCGGACTAGACACACCTAAACCGCCTTTATTGAGTACATGAGTGTAAATCATCGTGGTGCTGACATCGCTATGCCCCAATAATTCTTGTACCGTTCGAATGTCGTAGCCACTTTGTAGTAGGTGTGTGGCGAAACTATGCCGTAGGGTATGCGTTGAAGCTTGTTTGGTGATCCCAGATTTTACGACAGCATTTTTGATGGCGCGTTGAACGGCTTGTTCATGCGTATGGTGCCTGCGTGTAATGCCAGACTGTGGATCTAGTGATTCTGCTTTGGCAGGAAATAACCAAAACCATGCCAACTGCTGCCCAGCGGCTGGATACTTTTTATCTAGGGCAAAAGGCATGTACACAGCAGGGCGCATCTGTGCGCGATCTGCTAAAAATAAGCTTTCCGCCTGTTTTATCTGTTTGTTCACTTCTTCTACAAGGCTTTGCGGTAGCATGGTCACGCGATCTTTATCGCCTTTTCCTGCACGGATGGTAATTTGGTTGCTGTGTAAATCAATGTCTTTGATGCGTAACTGAAGCAGTTCCATTAGGCGCATGCCCGTGCCATACAGTAACCTCGCCATCAATAGATGAATGCCAGACAGGTGACTAAATAATAAGGCAACTTCACTTTTACTGAGTACGGCTGGCAATCGTGTCGATTTCTTAGGTCTAGAGAGTTGGCTGAGCCAAGGCAAGTCACAACCCAGCACTTCTCTGTATAAAAATAACAGTGCGGAAAGGGCTTGTTGATGTGTAGAACTTGAAACGCCTTGTTCCACAGCTAAATAGGATAAATATGCTGTCACTTCCACTGCACCCATCTCGCTGGGGTGGCGCTTGTTGTGGAACAAAACAAAGCGTTTTACCCAGCCACAATAGGATTGTTCCGTGCGTAAGCTGTAGTGCTTGTATCTACATTTTTCTTTAACTAAATCAAGAAGCTTCTTTGGTTTTTCATCGGCGGACATGTTTGGTTTGCAACCTTAATAAAAGCCTGTTATATTCGGTCTGTAGCGAGCAATAGCAATATTACTCTTCAGATTCAAATTTAGCAGGATATACGTCATGATGACAATAGCTTATGCATCAAAAATGCCGTATATCCTTAGTTAGGC
>JBAQKP010000202.1:0-14676 GCA_049301135.1 Moraxellaceae bacterium
CCTGTAAGCGTCGAATCGGCTCAAAGGTTTTCATCCGCGCAGCACTTCATCAATGCTTTTGGGATTGGGCTGATCGGGCTGGGTCAGGCTATCGATTCGTTCGAGTTGATCGACTACTTGCCACAATAAAATAAACTGCCGCAGCGAGATCTGACCAGTGGTCTCAAACTTTTTAATGGTCGGTGACGGAACTGTACTGCGCTCGGCCAGCGCGTCGCGAGACAGCTTTAACGCGCCACGTTTGGCGCGAATCGCAGTAGCCAAATGAAGCTGCACATCGTGGGCGGAGAGCAGTGACAGCATACCCAGTCATCCTTGTCTATTTCAGCAGAGTCAAATCAACAAAAAGATACTAGCATATCTTTATTGGTTTTTAACTGGTAAATAAAGACATCAGGATATCCGTATTTTTGAATGGCTGTGTTTAAAATTAGTGTTATCTGAAATACAGACAAGCAGTCAGCCTGAGTTTAACCACGGGTGCTCTAAAACAGAGATCTGAATTTTTAATAGATACTATCGTGGCTATTTATCATTTTTTTCAATAAAAAAGATATCATGATGTCTTTTTTAACTGCGGCTTTTTGACTAGGAGGCTTTCACCGTCTGCGGACGATCCAGCATCGCTAGCTCACGTAGATCCAGCATGACCTGTCGCCGTCCTAACACGAAACGCCAACGCCGCCCGCCCAACGCATGCCATGTATGCGCTGCCTGTAAGCCAGTCAACAGACACGCGCGAATCCGATCAATATTGGCACTATTGGTCAGTTCGGATTGTTGGCCGCGTACATTCAGGCGCATATTCAGCGAACCTGCGGTATCCAGATATAAGCTCGCCATACCAGCCAGCAGCGCGTTGTGACGTAAATCACCGGCAAAAAACTGCAAACGATGGCGTAAGGTCGGCAGTTGCTTGCTGATTTGTTGCGCGAGTTCACTTCGACCAAACACTTTACGTTCAATCAGCAGCAAACTGGTGGCATACAACAGGATTTGGTTTTTGCGCAACTGCTTGGTTTCTGGCACGGTCTGATAGGGCTGTACCAAGCAACGTTCTAAGCTGGACAAACCAAGACGCAATGTCGCTACCCGCTGAAAACGCTGCTCAACCGCTTGATCAGACAGGCTTTCAGACAACAAATAGTCGTAAGATTCGCCATGAATCAGCAGTGCAGTCGCGCCCTGTGTGGCCAGTAGATGTACCAGCTTGGCCGCTTGAAACACGGCGGCCAGTGCAAGGGTGCGCTGCTGCGAAACAGTAAAGGATGCAGCATTCGGGGAATTCAGGGACAAATCAAGCATAGCTGCTGGTCTGTGGGGCTGACTGCGCTGAGGAATCCACATCAACGCTAGGGGCATCCGTCTTGGCAATCACGCCACCGCCTAAGCAGACATCACCCTGATAAAACACCACCGATTGGCCAGCCGTGACCGCTCGCTGTGGCTGATCAAACACCACCCGCACTGTGCCAGCGATGTCACCCGCAAACACCGTACAGGCTTGATCGGGTTGCCGGTAGCGGGTCTTGGCGGTACAGCGCAAGCCTTCAATCGGAATCGCTTGATCGCCGGACACCCAATCAATCGGTTCACTGCACAGCGTTTGGCTTTGCATGGCTGGATGCTCATGGCCTTGGCCGATGATCAGCCGATTGTTGTGCATGTCTTTTTTCAGCACAAACCATGCGCCTTCGGCTTGGTCTTTGAGGCCGCCGACCCCAATCCCGTTACGCTGACCCAGCGTGTAATACATCAAGCCTTCATGTCGCCCCACCACTTGTCCGGCATCGGTGACAATATCACCGGCTTGAGCAGGCAGGTATTGCTTGAGAAAATCCCGAAAACGCCGCTCACCAATAAAGCATATGCCGGTCGAGTCTTTTTTGCGGGCAGTGGCAAGCCCGAGTTCGGCAGCTTTGGCGCGGACTTGTGGCTTTTCCAGTTCACCGACCGGAAATAGGGTCTTGGCGATTTCACGGCCATTCACAGCATGTAAAAAATAGCTCTGGTCTTTATTGACGTCACGACCGCGTAGCAATTCGGCAACGGTTTCGCCGTGCGCGTTTTGATAAATTCGACCTTTACGGGTGTAATGTCCGGTCGCAATAAAATCCGCACCCAAGGTCAGCGCGTGGTCTAAAAACGCTCGAAATTTGATTTCTTTATTGCATAGAATATCTGGGTTTGGCGTGCGACCAGCTTGATATTCTTTTAAAAAATGCTCAAACACCCGATCCCAGTATTCCATCGAAAAATTTGCCGTGCGCAGCACAATGCCGAGTTGATCGCAAACCGCTTGTGCATCGGCCAGATCTTCTAGCGCGGTACAATACTCGGTACCGTCATCTTCCTCCCAGTTTTTCATAAACAAGCCTTCGACCCGATAGCCTTGCTCAAGCAACAGCGCCGCCGATACCGACGAATCCACCCCGCCAGACATGCCGACAATCACATACGGCGCAGGCGTGGCTGTCGCTGTGTCAGAGGTATGCGAGATAGAAATATCCGAGGGATATGGCGTGTTCATGGGTCAAGCTCACTTTCAAAAACTCAAAAAATCGATATCGGTAGATGCCGCAAAGCACAGCATCAGGCATTGATTAGGCTGGGATCGGCAATAAACAAGGGATGTTCATAAATCAAATCCAGCGGAAACGCGCGGCCACGTTGTGCATCTTCAATGCAGCGCAGTACCAAAGGCGAACGCGCACGGCCAGTCTCCTGTAGTTCATCCAGCGTCAGCCACAGCGCTTGCACGATCCCCGTATCCAGTGGCCGGTCGGCATCATGTGACAGCGCTTCTGCCAAAAAACACACTCGATAATAGGTGCAATCGGGATTGCTTGGCGGTGTATAAGTATAAAAGCCCAGTAATGCCGTCGGGCGCACCTGCCAGCCGGTTTCCTCTAAGGTCTCTCGAATGGCAGCGTCGATTAGGGTTTCGCCTGCTTCAACATGACCGGCCGGTTGATTGATCACCAGATGACTGCTAGAGGGACTGTGTTCTTCCACCAATAAAAACCGGCCATCGCGCTCAACGACCGTTGCAACGGTCACATGTGGCATCCAAGACATTGATTGACCCCAAAACAGGTGAAATTTTAGCTGATCCAACCGGCAATGCCGATGTGACCAATGCGGTCTGGCATGACAAACACAGCGTCGCACGCCAAGACTCGCTATACTCGGCATGATACGGGATTTAGACAGGCAAACCAAATGCAGGATTTACCGAGCCAGTCGGTGACACCATCAACGCCAGAAGCGTTGATACAACCATTTAGCCACTTAGATGACACGGGCGCGGCGCACATGGTCGATATCACCGATAAGCCGATCAGTCGGCGTGAGGCGGTGGCCACTGGATTTATTCACCTGCAACCTGCCACATTGCGGCTGTTGCAAGATCAAGCGCTGCCCAAAGGCGATGTGTTAGCGACTGCGCGCATTGCCGCGATTCAAGCCGCCAAACAAACCGCCAACCTGATTCCGCTGTGTCACCCACTGCCGTTAAGCAAGGTCAGTGTTGAGTTTGTGACGGTCGAGCAAGCTGAAAAGATCGGCATTCAGATCAGTGTGACCTGTCGTACCACGGGACAAACCGGCATCGAAATGGAGGCGTTGACTGCCGTCAGTGTGGCTGCGCTGACACTGTATGACATGTGCAAGGCTGTAGACAAAGAGATGATGATTGATCAAATTACCTTACGCCAAAAAACTGGAGGTAAAACCGATGTCAACCGCTAATTCAACCGTCAGTGTATTGTTTTTTGCCCGTCATCGCGAGCAAATGGGCATGGCGGATTGTGTACTTTCGCTGGCTGCCCCGATCTCGCTGGCTGAATTTAAACAGCAACTGACGGCACAATATCCTGCGTTTGCCAGTTTACGCCAACCCGTCATGGCAGCAGTCAATCAAGATTTTGCCGATGATGATCGTCTGATACAGGCCGGTGATGAAGTGGCATTTTTTCCACCGGTGACTGGAGGATAAGCAGTGCAGGCTCAGACCCAACACATGCAAACCCAGATTCAAGTGCGGGTACAAACCGAGCGGTTTGATGCCAATCAGCTCGATGCAGCACTATACGTTGATCAACAGGTCGGGGCAGTTGCCAGTTTTATCGGTCGGGTGCGTGATCATGGCGATCAGCCAGATGTGGTCGGCTTGGTGCTGGAACATTACGCTGGCATGACCGAAAAAGTGCTTGAGCGCTACTGCGTGCAAGCCAGTCAACGCTGGCCGCTACATGCGATTATCCTCATTCATCGAGTGGGGGAATTGGCACTGGGCGAGCCGATTGTCGGGGTCGCTGTCGCCAGTGCGCATCGGCAGGCGGCCTTTGATGCAGTACAGTTTTTGATGGATTTTTTAAAGCATGACGCGCCATTTTGGAAGCGGGAAGTCTTGGCAAGTGGTCGTGCCGAGTGGGTCGAACAAAAAAGCAGCGACCAACAGCAGCTTGGTCGTTGGTCGGTCAGCAGCGACTAACCCTAATGATTTTCAGAGGCGTGGTTGATGGTGTAGCGTGGCAACTGCACCTCCAGATCTTCCGTGATCGCGTTGACCTGACAAGACAGCCGCGATTCTGGCTCTAAGCCCCACGCCCGATCTAATAAATCCGCCTCCACGTCATCCATTTCAGCCAACGCGCCAAAACCACGGCGCACGATCACATGACAGGTGGTACAGGCGGCTGACATATCGCAGGCATGTTCAATTTTTACGCCGTGATCCAGCAAGCTTTGACAGAGGTTGGCATTCGGTGCGACGTCGAATACTTTGCCATCTGGGCAAATCTCGGCATGCGGTAGTACAGTAATACGCGGCATTAGCGGCGGCTCCCGATTAAAAATAGCAAGTCGAAAAAAAGCGGATTCAATAGGTTACCAATCATGCAGATGCGTGCCGGTCAGAGCTTTTTGGATATTTCGATCCATTCGCACCGCCGCAAAAGCATCACTGTTGATTTTGAGGGTTTCAACGGCTGCCTCAATCGCAGACAGATCCTCGCCAGTCAATGCCTGTTGTAGCTGCGTGATTGCTGCGGTGATTTGCTTCAGGGTATTGCGGTCTAGCAGGTGTGCGTCATGCTCTAAGGCTTGCTCTAGTGCGATCAGTTCGCGTTCGGCTTCGACTTTGGTTTCGAATAAGCTGCGCAATTGTTTATCGAGTTCAGCATGTTCAAAGCCATCAGTGAGTAGGCGAGACATATCGGTTTCGGATAGCCCATAAGAGGGTTTAATCACGATCTCGCTTTGCACGCCAGAGGTTTTTTCACAGGCACTGACCGACAGCAAGCCATCAGCATCAATATTAAACGTCACCTCAATTCGCGCCGCACCGGCCACCATCGCTGGAATCCCACGCAACTCAAAGCGCCCCAGTGAACGACAATGGTTAACCATGTCACGCTCACCTTGCAGCACATGAATCAGCATGGCGGTTTGGCCGTCTTTATAGGTGGTAAACTCTTGGCGACGGGCAGTGGGGATCGCGGTATTGCGTGGAATCAAGCGCTCGACCAAGCCACCCATGGTTTCCAGCCCCAGTGATAGCGGTGTGACATCCAGTAGCAGTGCGCCATCGGCACGATTGCCCGCCAACTGATCAGCAGAAATCGCCGCACCCAGCGCAACCACTTGGTCAGGATCAATGCTACAGCGCGGGATTTGGCCAAAAAACTGCTGTACCGCCTGTTGAATACGCGGCACACGGGTCGAGCCGCCAACCAGCACCACGGCATTGATCTGATCAACCGAACGCTTGGCATCGCGTAGCACCCGCTTACAGACGTTCAGACAACGCTCAACAATCGGCTCAATCAACTGATCAAACAGCTCGCGGCTCAGTTCACCCTGCCAATCTGCCCATGCAGCTTGTACCGTTTCTGTGCGGCTGAGTTGCTCTTTAAGATCGCGTGCCAGTAGCGCCAATGCCTGTTGTTGGCTGGGATTTGGGCTCATCACTCTGGCCTGTTGACACAACCAGCGCACCAACAACCGATCAATGTCGTCGCCACCGAGTGCGGTATGCCCACCCGTGGCCAGTACCTCATACACGCCTTGATTCAGGCGCAGAATCGACACATCAAACGTCCCGCCACCCAGATCAAAAATCACTTGGATTTGCTCTTGCGCCGAAGTTGCATCGACTTGGTCAAGGCCGTAAGCGATGGCGGCCGCAGTCGGCTCATTCAGTAAGCGCAGCACGTTCAGACCGGCCAAGCGTGCCGCATCGCGCGTGGCCTGCCGCTGTGCTTCATCAAAGTAAGCAGGCACAGTAATCACCGCACCGACCAATTCACCACCTAGACTGGCTTCAGCGCGTTGCCGCAATACGCTCAAGATATCTGCCGAAATCTCAACCGGTGTTTTGCGGCCTTGTGCAGTCATAAACGCAGGCATTTCATCATCATGTCCGAGCAAATGATAGGGATGATCAAAGCGAATATCCGCACCGGAACGCCCCATAAAGCGCTTGATTGACACAATCGTATTGCTTGGATCATCTACCGCCTGCTGCCGTGCCACTTGCCCGACCACAGGACGCGGATCACCGTAGTACACCACCGAGGGCAGTAGCGCATTTTGCTGCTCATCGACCAGTACCGTTGGTAAACCGGAACGAACTGCGGCCACCAAAGAATGTGTCGTACCGAGGTCGATACCGACCGCCAGTCGATGTTGGTGTGGGGCAGTGGATTGGCCAGGCTCGGCAATGTGGAGCAGCGCCATAACAAGAATTCCTAAAAAACCAGCTTTTCTAAAAAATAAACTGCCCTGATACAGACAGGGCAAATCATCGCACAGACAGACAGCAGCAGCTTAAAAATCGTCGTTGAAATCATCAGCCAGCTGATCATCCAAATCATCAAAACGATCTTCGATTCGATCTAGGTCAGCGAGGACTTTCTGGATAAATGCCAACTTTCGGGCAGTATCACGCGCTTCCGCCCAATCTTGCTCCATCCAGTCGATTTGAAACTCACGACATAATGCCTCAAGCCATTGTTGTAGCTCAAGTCGCAAACTGACCAATTCGATTGCAGAGCGCACTTCATCCAGTTGTTCGCGTAGCTCGATGGCGTTTTGCAAAAAATCCATATCATGAATCGATTGCTCAAGCCCATGCGCTTGTCCATGCAGTGCCAATAGATGTGCAGCACGGCGGTCAGGCAACCGTAGCGTGTCGTAGGCTTGATTGACCAAAGTTGACAGTTGCAGTGCCTCGGCTGCATCAAAACCACCCACATCAGGATGGTATTGTTGTTGCCGTTCACGGTAACGCGCCGCCAGTGCAGCTTGATCCAGCACGGGATCGGTTTTTAGCCCAAAAAACTCAAAAAAATTCAAGGAACAAAAGCCTCATGCCATGACGTCATAGCCGACTGGGCAACTGACCGATTTGTGCTCTGATGAAAGCGTTCATCAGACACAGCAGCAGATTGCTGAGTCGGCTCAGATTACACCGTAAATGATTCGCCGCAGCCACATTCGCCGGTCTGGTTCGGATTGCGAAACTCAAAGCCTTGGTTCAGACCATGCGTGACATAATCCATCTCTAGACCATTCAGATAGACCAGACTTTTCGGGTCGATAAAGACTTTTACGCCATTGGCGTCAAAGCTTTGATCGTGCGGATCAACCTGATCGACAAACTCCAAGACATAAGCCAAGCCTGAACAGCCCGAAGTTTTCACCCCGACCCGAATACCTTCGCCTTTGCCACGATTGTGCAAAAAGGTTCTGACGTGTTCGGCGGCACGCTCACTGAGATGAATCATGTCAAACTCCTCAAAACCAAAATATTAGCCACATACAACAGCCCGAATCGCTCACGCTGCTACAGCAGCATAGCGACTAGGTCGGTCTTAAACGTCAGGCGCTTTGGCTATGTTTACTGCGATAGTCGGCAATCGCCGCTTTGATCGCATCTTCGGCCAGTACAGAACAGTGGACTTTGACCGGTGGCAACGCCAACTCTTCGGCAATCGCCGAGTTCTTGATCTGTTGTGCTTGGTCGAGCGTTTTGCCTTTAAGCCACTCAGTGACCAATGAGCTAGACGCAATTGCCGAGCCACAGCCATAGGTTTTAAAACGCGCGTCTTCGATCACACCGTCATCGTTGACTTGAATCTGTAAGCGCATCACGTCACCACAAGCGGGCGCACCGACCATGCCAGTGCCAACGTTTTCGGCGGTTTTATCCAATACACCAACGTTGCGTGGGTTTTCGTAATGGTCAATCACTTTGTCGCTATAAGCCATGATGCTTCTCCAAACCTCGGGGTCAGCCTAAATAAAGGGTACGCTGATCATACCCGTGATGTTTTAAACAGTAACGCTTACACACTTTGGCACACAATCTAGTGGAGCAAGCAAGCGTTAGTGCGCTGCCCATTCCACTTTCGAGAGATCCACACCTTCTTTGTACATGTCCCATAGCGGCGACAGGTCACGCAGCTTCTCGACGGCATGCCGTGAAAATTCAATCACGCGGTCAATATCGTCATCGGTGGTAAACCGACCCAAGCTAAACCGAATCGAGCTGTGTGCCAGTTCATCTGACAAACCCAACGCCCGCAGCACATACGATGGCTCTAGCGTTGCTGAGGTACAAGCGGAACCTGACGACACGGCCAAGTCTTTGAGCGCCATGATCAACGATTCGCCTTCCACGAAGTTAAAGCTGACGTTCAAGTGATTGGCAGTACGCTGGGTCGGATGACCATTCAGATGCACTTCTTCCAAATCTTGTAAGCCTGCCCACAAGCGGTCACGCAAGATGGCCAAGCGTTGCATTTCGGCTTGCATTTCACGGCCAGCAATCTCGAAGCATTCGCCCATACCGACAATTTGATGGGTTGGCAAGGTGCCAGAGCGCATGCCACGCTCATGACCACCGCCATGAATCTGCGCTTTTAAACGCACACGCGGGCTACGACGCACAAATAACGCACCGATGCCTTTTGGGCCATAGGTTTTATGCGCACAAAAACTCATCAGATCCACTTTTAAGCTGGACAGATCAATCTCTACTTTGCCTGTGGCTTGTGCCGCATCGACATGCAAATAAATACCGCGTGCGCGGGTCATCTCACCAATCGCAGCGATGTCAGTCACCGTGCCGATTTCGTTATTCACCATCATCAGCGAGACTAAAATCGTATCATCGCGTAACACGGCTTCAACCGCCGCCGGATGAATCAAGCCAGTGCCCGCTTCGGGCTGGAGATACGTCACCTCAAAGCCTTCATCTTCAAGCTGACGGCAGGCATCGAGTACGGCTTTGTGTTCGATCTTGCTGGTGACGATGTGTTTGCCTTTTTTGTGATAAAAGTGCGCGACACCTTTGATCGCAAGGTTATTCGACTCAGTCGCACCCGATGTCCAAACAATCTCACGTGGATCGGCGTTGACCAAATCAGCCACTTGCTGACGGGCATGTTCAACCGCTTCTTCGGCTTGCCAGCCGTAACCATGCGAACGCGATGCAGGATTACCAAATGCACCGTCCATGGTCATGAATTGCATCATGCGTTCAGCCACACGCGGGTCGACTGGCGTGGTGGCGGCATAGTCGAGATAGATGGGACGCTTCATGATGTCAAACTCAATAAAGATGAAAGGGTTAAACCGACTGCATGGCAGCCGTGTGTTGGCGCAGCGCAACAGTTTGTACGTTTTGCCGGTTGAGCAGACTGCCGAGTGTAATGTCAGCGAGATACGACTCAATATGATCGGACAACTCATGCCAAAGATCATGGGTGAGACACATCGCACCATTTTGACAATTGCCACTGCCGTCACAGCGCGTGGCCTCAACGGATTCATTCACTGCGGAAATGATTTCCAACACCCGAATCTCAAGTGCAGGTCGCGCCAAGTGATAGCCACCGGCAGCGCCACGCACACTGGTCACCAAACCATGCCGCTTTAGCTTCGAAAACAATTGCTCCAAATAAGCAACTGAAATAGACTGACGCCCCGCGATTTCAGCCAAGGTAATGGCCTGATCACTCGGCTGCAAAGCCAAATCAAGGAGGGCAGTCACTGCATAGCGACCGCGCGTCGTGAGGCGCATAAGCGTACATGCCGTTAGGGGATTGGATGATGCTAGGATAGCAATCCCGACTATTTTAGTCAAGATTGAAATCTGCGCGGGAATAACAGAGGTCATACAAGATATTAAATTTTAATCACGTATTGTTTTGCTGAACTGGCACGGTTTGTTGAGCAGCATCGGGTTTGAACAGCATCAGGGCAAAACCGCCGAACGCGGCATGCACATGCACATGCACCAAGCTTAACGCAACAGTAGCAGCAGAATCACTGCCAACAGCAAGCTTGCACCAATTGCGGTACTCCAGAGCAGCATTTTATGTTGAAACTGTAGTTGCTGTAGCTCATGTGCCTGCTGCTTGATTGTGATATTGAGCTGTTCGATTTGTTTTTTTTGCTCATCAATCCGCTTGAGCAACGGCTTGACACGTTGTTGCTTGGCGGGCGGCTGGTCAGGCTTGGCTCTACCAAACCATGGAAAACTCAGCCAATTACTCAACATGTTACTGATGTTAAACGCGGTCATTAACTGGCGTAACTCGGCCACCAAATCGTCTTCGCCATGGATCAAAATTCCGTCCAGAATTTCTGGTGGCGCGGTCATAAATGCCCGAAAAAAAGTCGGAATCGAGCCATCCACCGTTGCTAGGTATTCAGTTTCGGGGGCTTGTTCATCAAGCAGCACGCCATGATGGCTAAATGTCGCATAAAAAGTATACGCGGGCAGGTGGGTACGAATCCGAATCACGGCATGTCGTGCGATGAGGCGTTCGGCCAAGCGCTGTGATGGCGTGTCGTGGCGCAACAAAAACGTCAACAGAGACTCAAACACGATGAGCACCAGCGAAAACAGGGTGCTGGTCTCTTGCGATTCCGCGTTCGATTGATCTGCCGCTTCAGGCTTCGGTGCTGAGTCATCCGATGACTGACGATTTGGCATTTGAATCAACAGCCCTTTGCGCGTCTTTTGTTGGTTTTTCGGCAGAGCTTGAGCCATAACACAGCGCCATAAAATGGATCGGTTTGTTATGTTGGACAATATCACAAAAATGTCAAGCAAATGTCAGACACTTTTTAGTCTATTGGTCGAGTCACATGTTAAAATTGGGCGGGACAGACCGTCTGTATCGCCAACAGGCTCTCGATTGAGCCACTGCCAAATCTTCAGGAAGAGTAAACATGACCGCACCGGAACATCTTTCAACAGATGCAACACAGGCCGCGACTGATCATCGTGCTTCCCGACGTAAAAGCGCACTCGACTTTCGTAAATACACTCAACAAATTTGGCTGGCTGGCCTCGGTGCGTTTTCGCGTGCGGAAGAAGAGGGCACTCGCTTGTTTGACTCACTGGTCAAAGTCGGCGAAGAGCTTGAGCTCAAAACCACAGATATCGCAGACAGTACTGTGGGTGCGGTTGAAGAGGTGCGTGGTCGCGTGACTGAGCGGGTCTCTGACACCAAAGAGCGGGTCGAACGGGTTTTGGATGACCGCGTCAGCCAAACAGTCTCCAGAATTGGCCTTGCCTCACATCGTGAAGTGGCCGAACTGACCAATATGATTGCTCGACTCACCGAGCAAGTCGAGTCATTGACTGACGAAGTGCGTGCCTTACGCGCCAGCCAGCAACCTGCCAAAAAATAGTCAAAAACCGCCTCAACGCCGCTAATATCAGCAGATAAACGACTCAATTGGGTCGTTTTGTGCTTTAGATCACGGCTTGATCTTGTGTTACGGGCAGGCCATTGCTATAAAGGCCAAACGCCTGCTCCTAGGCACATGTCTTAACATTTTAGAGGATGCTCCTTTCCATGAATAAATCGGAATTAATTGACGCAATCGCCAGCAAATCTGACCTGTCGAAAGCTCAAGCGGTACAAGCACTCGAGGCGACCTTTGCAGCCATCGAAGATGCGTTGAAAGCTGGCGAAGCCGTGACGTTGGTTGGTTTTGGGACATTTAGCGTTAAAGAGCGTGCAGCACGCACCGGCCGCAACCCAAAAACCGGTGAGCCGATCCAAATCGCGGCCAGCAAAGTACCTGGCTTTAAAGCTGGTAAAGGCTTAAAGGATGCTGTGTCTTAAGCATTGCTGAGTCATCAGGGCGCGCCTTTTGGCGCGTCTTTTGTTTGTTGGGGCGGCAGGATTGCTGTTGCTTGTGTATATAATTTGAAGCTCAAGCCTTGTTTGACCACAAGGAGAGGGCATCACAACATGACTAGCGCGGTATACTGATACCATCGTCGGCATATGAGAGTGTTATGGAAGCGTTTCGTACTTTGATCAAAGGCTGGGTGGGCAAAGTCTTACTGGTGATATTTTTAGTACCATTTGCCCTTGTTGGCATGGAAGGACTATTTTCACTCGGCTCCAAAGCAGGCGTTGCCGCCACGGTCAATAAAAAAGATGTGTCAGCTACTGAGCTTGAACAAGCCCTCAATCAACGTCGTCAGCAACTGCTACAACAAGTCGGTAATGACGAGAGTAAAATCAACAGCGTCGTGTTGCGTGAGCAAGTCTTAGATGGTCTGGTCGAGCGCGCTATGCTGTTACAGCAAGCACAAGCACTCGGTTTTCAGATCACCGACGTACAAGCGGCTGCGTTGATTCGTAAAGAGCCTTCATTTGAAGTGGACGGTAAATTTTCAGAAGAACGCTTTCAAAGTTTCCTAAAGATGACCGGACAAAACAGCAAGGCTTTGATTCAGGATATTCAGTCTCAAATGGCTGTACAGCAGTTTGCTGGCGGTCTGACCGCATCCGCGATTACCAGCAAAGCCGAGATTCAAAACATCATCGTTCTGCAAGACGAAAAGCGCACCGTGCATCTGGCACAACTGCCGCTAGAGCCTTATCTAGCACAAGTCACGGTTAGTGCGGCAGAGATTCAGAGCGATTACGATAAAAACAAAGCCACGCTTAAAGTCGATGAAAACATTGATTTGCAATATGTGGTTTTGAGCAGCGATCAGTTTTTGGCACAAGTCAGCCTGACCGAAGACGATCTTAAAGCACAATACGACATCGCGACCAAAGATCTGCAAAGTAACGTCGAACGCCGCGCGCAACATATTTTGATCAGTGTGGACGATAAAACCAACGCTGATGCTGCCTTGAAAAAATCCAACGAGCTGATTGCACGCATCAACAAAGGCGAGAGTTTTGATGCACTGGCCACAGAGTTTTCACAAGATCCGGGTTCGGCACAAAAAGGCGGCGACTTAGGCTTTGCCCCTAAAGGTGTCTATGTGCCTGAATTTGAAGCATCGTTAGATGTTTTAGCGATCAACCAAGTGTCTGCACCGATCAAAACCCAGTTTGGCTATCACATTATCAAGCTACTGGAAAAGCGTAGCCCAGAACTGCCCACGTTGGACAGTATGCGTGTCGAACTGACCGAACAAGCCAAAACCGCCAAAGCTGCCGCACTCTACAATGATGCGATCAATCAACTGAATGATCTGGCAGTCGATGCCAGTGATCTGACTGAACTGACCAAGCCCTATCAACTGGTGGTGCAATCACAGGCAGGATTAACCCGTAAAAATGGGGCAGGCGACCTCGCCAATCCAGACTTGATCAAGGCTGCATTTAGCGAAGAAGTCATGCTGGATCATCAAATTTCCAGCGGTATTGCTGTCAATCCAACCCGTAATATCTGGTTAAAATCCACACAACACCGTACTGAACGGGCACAAACCCTTGCAGAAGCCAGTGGCCTGATTAAACTCAAACTGCAAGAGCAAAAAGCGATTGCGTTGGCGATGCAAGAGGCGAACAAGATTGTCGATGAGCTGAATAAAGGTGCTAATCCGGCCACCGTACAAGCCAGTCGTGCAATCCAGTTCGCTGATTTTGGTCAGATCAATCGTCAGAACGGTTTGCCAAACAAAAAAGCGCAAACCGCTGCATTTGCTTTGACCAAGCCTAACGCCGGTCAATGGCGTGCTGCCGCAGTGGCCGGTGAGCAAGGTACAGGCATTAGTATTGTGGCCGTCAGTGAGATTCAAGCAGGTCAAGTCGATAGTCTGCCTGAAGATCAGCGCAAACAAATGTCTACCATGTTGGCCAGTATGCGTGGCCAACAAGACTTGCGTGATTATACGGAGTACCTAAAAAGCCGTGCCAAGATTAAGATCCTTGCAGCGCCCAGCGTGGCTGCGCAATAAAATCTAGTCGTCACAAACCATCAAAAAAACCACAACCTCAACAGTTGTGGTTTTTTTAGCACTGAATCACCTGTCTATTCTTTCGGTTTTTAGTTTATTTAACATAATATACATTATACGACATATATATTGGCGTATTTAGACCAACATAGCGCGCACGCGCGCTCAATGATTGACGGTTTACTGCTGGCTTGTTCGGCTGATTTTTTCTAAACTGTCGATTGTTTTGGAATGGCTGGATGATAAACGAATGGCAAAAAATGCACTGCAGGCGCAACTGCTTAAGGCTGGTCTGGTTGATGCCAAAAAAGCGAAGAAAATAAATCAGCAGCAACAACACGCCAAAAAAACCGGACAAGACCAAACGGACGCTGACATTCGCCAAGCACTGCTATTGGCACAGCAAGAAAAACTCGCCAAAGACCAAGCCCTGAATAAAC
>JBAQKP010000203.1:0-2739 GCA_049301135.1 Moraxellaceae bacterium
TGCCTGACCAATCCGTAATGAGCGACACCCAGCTTATTTGCCGTATTCATCGTATCTACGCGAGTCTTGCGTTGCCATCGCTGAGAGCTTTGGTCGTGAATTGCGTTATCACGACCTTGCCGTACGGTATTATTTTTTTATCGTTTTTGCTATTCTATCAATCTGTGCCAATGCAAGTGCTGATAAAACGAAAACCATATGAATAATAACCACCCAGAATATAGACCAGTCGAAACCTGTACCGCTCTTTGGGCTTATCGACATAAAATGCTTAAGCAAATGTATGGATGAAATAAGCACTATTGCAGCGGCAATCTTGGCTTTTAGTTTGTTTAGATCCAGTTGGCCAACCCATGCTGGGCCAGACTGACTAGTTATATCTATTTTGGATATAGTATTCTCGTATCCACCAATCAGTACCATCACAATCAGTGTGGTCAGTAGAATGTGATCCAGTGTTTTTAACACCGATACAGTGAGATCAAAACTCGGATCGTACTGAATCAAGATCCCAAGAATTTCAATATTACTTCCGAAAAGTTTGCCAACGACATTTTGAGCGATATGGACTACATCACCTACAATATAAATTCCCATAAAAAACAAAAGAAAACCTACAGCAATGTATGCAGGTGCCATGAGCCATCTTGTTCGATACAAGATACTTTCAATGCCTTTTTCAATTTTGTTTTGTCCATGACTGTCTGAGGAAATCTGTTTGTCTGCTGCTTTTTTAACTTCGCCCAGCAGGTTTTGCTCTACTCTTTCAAGTAAATTAGCCATTATTTTTGAGGATAGTTCATCTGAAATTTGATCTTTTTTAGATTCAGCCTCAGCCGCTAGTGTCTTTCGGACGGTATTCACTATATTCTCAGCGAGAATTTCAACGTTGTGATCCGGTTTTAACATCAAAAAGCCTCCAGCCTTTTAAAAAATTAGCCTACCGTGTTCTCGGTAAAAAGGCCTACGCTTTCAATTTCAACAAATCTGTACTGATACAGATCGTTTTTGACACCAATGATATTAAAAAACAGATTTTGCAATCGCTTATCCATAACTCACACAAATTCATGCAATCCTAAGTGGACGTGATTCAACTGGTATCGTCACACACAGTTTTTTTATCCAAAAAAACTGCTGGATTCATATCGTAGTATTGTCAGTCGATTTGGCTTAACTCAGATTACTATTTCGCAGAATAATAGTCTGCGTAAATAGTGTCACGATTTTTCGATGCAGAGAAAGTCGGTATAAGCTGTACTAATTTTATGTGCAAAAACTAAAAAATACAAGACTTCGGCTTGGGCGTAACACGGTTTACGCGTATAGTTTAACGATTGATTGATCCGGAAGATGCCTCATGTCAGCCCAACCAACTCCCAGTATTTTGATTCGTCATGCGCGTATCGTCAACGAAGGCCAACAGTTTGATGCGGATGTCCTGATTCAACACGGACGAATTGCCAAAATCGCAGCCAGTATTGATACAGCGGCGGATATTGAAATCGACGCCGCAGGTCAGTATTTACTGCCGGGTATGATTGATGATCAGGTGCATTTTCGTGACCCTGGCATGCCGCATAAAGGCAGTATTGCTACCGAATCACGTGCCGCGGTTGCGGGCGGGATTACCAGCTTTATGGACATGCCGAACACCAATCCACCGACCTTGAACGTCGAAGCATTGGTCGCCAAAAAACAACGTGCGGCTGCGGTCAGCGTAGCCAATTATGGCTTTCACTTTGGCGTCAGTAACGACAATATCGACATCGTGGCGGGACTCGATCCGAATAGCGTGTCTGGCGTGAAAGTATTTATGGGCGCGTCCACCGGCAATATGCTGGTCGATGATCCGAAGATTTTAGAGCGGCTGTTTGCTGAAGTGCCGACGATTTTGCTGACACACTGTGAGCATACGCCGAGCATTACCGAAAATGAGCAGCGTTACAAAGCCGAATATGGCGACGATATTCCCGCGTATCTGCATCCGGTGATTCGTGACCACGAGGCCTGTTATCGCTCATCTTCCTACGCGGTCGGTCTAGCGAAAAAATACAACACGCGTTTGCATGTGCTGCATTTGACCACCGCCAAAGAGCTTGCCTTGTTTGAGGCCAAACCCACTGCCGAAAAGCGCATTACTGCCGAAGTGTGTGTGCATCATTTGTGGTTTGAAGAAAGTAGCTATCAGACGTTGGGTCACTTGATCAAGTGCAACCCTGCAATTAAGGGCATGGCCGACCGTCAGGCACTGCGTCAGGCGGTAGTGGAAGGGCGGATTGATGTGATTGGAACGGATCACGCGCCGCACACATGGGAAGAAAAACAAAATCCTTACAGCAAAGCGCCGTCAGGTTTGCCTTTGGTGCAGCACACTTTGCCTGCGCTGCTAGAGTTGGTCGAGCAGGGCGTGATGCCGTTAGAGTTGATGGTCGCCAAAACCAGCCATCGGGTCGCTGATCTGTTTCAGGTCAAAGAGCGTGGTTATATCCGTGAGGGTTACTGGGCAGATTTGGTGCTGGTCAAACGGCATGAGATTGCGATTGCGGTCAAAGATCAGCCGGTGTTGGCGCATTGCGGTTGGACACCGTTTGTGCATGAAGCGTTTCACTACACGGTAGACACGACGATCGTGTCGGGTCAGATTGCGTGGCAAAACGGCCAAGTACAAGACGAGTGTCGCGGTGAAGCGTTGGCGTTTGATCGTTAACCCTGCACCCAAAATCTGCACTGTTGAAT
>JBAQKP010000204.1:0-5957 GCA_049301135.1 Moraxellaceae bacterium
TTGCTGTGCTGTGCTTTTTAGCTCAACCTCATCTGCACTTAGTACCTCTTGGTGAGGCTGTATGTCAGCATGAATGGCTCTCGTTCTGATTGCCTCAAAATCTTTTAATTGCAAAGACATACCCAAAGCTCCCAGCTATCGTCCGATGAAAAAAGTAAATTTACCCTTTCTAAGCGCCGCCATCTTTACATAAAAACCGTCCGATTGACAATCATATGCCTAGCAATACTTCATCTGCGCTTAAAGGTCTTAAGCAAAAACCCCCGAACCCCCTTTAACAAAGGGGGCTTTCTCTTTGCGATGCAAATGAGAGTCGGGAGGGCAAAAATTACATCATGCCGCCCATGCCACCCATACCGCCCATGTCTGGTGCAGATGGTTTGTCTTCAGCGATGTCGGTGATCATGCACTCGGTGGTCAGCATCAAACCAGCAACCGATGCCGCATTTTCGAGCGCTGAACGGGTGACTTTAGCTGGATCGAGAATCCCCATTTCCAGCATGTCGCCGTATTCGCCAGACGCCGCGTTATAGCCGTAGTTGCCAGTGCCATTTTTGACGGCATTGACTACGACAGAGGCTTCTTCACCGGCGTTGGTGACGATCTGACGCAGCGGTGCTTCCATCGCACGACGCAGGATGTTGATACCAGCAGTTTGGTCATCGTTTGCGCCGACCAGATCGGTCAGGGCTTGCAGGGCGCGTACCAAGGCCACACCACCACCCGCAACCACGCCTTCTTCTACCGCTGCACGGGTCGCATGCAGAGCATCGTCAACACGGTCTTTTTTCTCTTTCATTTCGATTTCGGTCGCAGCACCGACCTTGATCACCGCAACACCGCCAGCCAGTTTGGCCACGCGCTCTTGCAGTTTTTCGCGGTCGTAGTCGCTAGTCGCGTCTTCGATCTGCTTACGGATGGTCAACACACGCGATTCGATCTCGGCTTTTTGGCCTGCACCATCGACGATCACGGTGTTTTCTTTACCGACAGTGATTTTGCGTGCAGTACCGAGGTCTTGCAGCGTGGTGGTTTCTAGGCTCATGCCGACTTCTTCGCTGATCACGGTCGCGCCGGTCAGGATGGCGATGTCTTGCAGCATGGCTTTGCGACGGTCGCCAAAACCCGGTGCTTTCACGGCACAGACTTTGATGATGCCGCGCATGTTGTTGACCACGAGCGTTGCCAGTGCTTCGCCTTCGATGTCTTCGGCGATCAGCAGCAATGGCTTGCCTGATTTAGCGACGGCTTCGAGGGTTGGAATCAATTCACGGATGTTGGTTATTTTTTTATCGACCAACAGAATCAGTGGGTTGTCCAGCTCGGCAGTCAGTGTGTCTGGCTTGTTGGCGAAGTACGGGCTGATATAGCCACGATCAAACTGCATACCTTCGACCACGTCCAGCGTGTCTTCAAAGCCTGAGCCTTCTTCGACAGTGATCACGCCCTCTTTGCCGACTTTTTCCATCGCTTCGGCGATCAAGTCACCGATGGTTTGGTCGCTGTTGGCAGAGATCGAACCGACTTGGGCGATGGCTTTGGTGTCGCTGGCAGGGGTCGAAATGGTTTTGATTTCGTTGACAGCAACGCGCACAGCTTTGTCGATACCGCGCTTCAAGTCCATTGGGTTCATGCCCGCTGCGACAGCTTTCATGCCTTCGTTCAGGATGGCTTGCGCCAATACGGTTGCAGTGGTGGTACCGTCACCGGCGATGTCAGCGGTTTTGCTGGCGACTTCACGCACCAGTTGTGCGCCCATGTTTTCAAACTTGTCTTTTAAGCTGATTTCTTTGGCGACCGATACACCGTCTTTGGTGATGTGCGGTGAGCCGAAAGATTTGTCAATCACCACGTTACGGCCTTTTGGCCCCAAGGTAACTTTGACCGCGTCGGCCAATACGTTGACACCGGCGATCATTTTTGCGCGGGCGGAATCACCAAATTTGACGTCTTTTGCAGACATGTTCATGCTCCTAAAATTGGTTTAAACAATACGTTGTCGTGCACTATTTCGCGTTGAATTACGCTTCAAGCACCGCAAAAATATCGGCTTCTTTCATGATCAGCAGTTCTTCGCCGTTCACTTTTACGGTAGTACCGGCGTACTGACCGAACAGCACTTTGTCGCCGACTTTAACGTCTAATGCGCGCACACCGTTGTCGGTAATTTGGCCAGTACCGATGGCAAGCACTTCGCCTTGCGATGGTTTTTCGGCAGCCGAACCTGGTAACAAAATGCCACCCGCGGTTTTGGTTTCTTCTTCAACGCGGCGAATCACCACACGGTCATGCAATGGACGAATGTTCATGCGTTAAGCTCCTTTGAGTGAATACGGACAGCACCACGCTGCCCAAAATCGACTGCTGTGTGTGTGGGGGTGTTGTGTACGGCTTCAAGGGAGGCAATCAAAAAAAGTGCATAAACTGTGCATTTTTTAGTCAGTCAAAAATCAGCAGACGGCCACAGTTGTTGTACCGACTGAAACTGTGCGGTCAGCGGATCAAAATCCAGCCGCTCGACCCGTAGATCAGCATGAATCAGATTGACTGAGTTGGGATAGCCTTGCCGCAGCCGCGCCGAAATCGCTGTACCAGCCTGAATATCCAGCAGCGGGTGTGCCAGCCCTAGCGCGTGACGTTGGTTCAGATCGAACACCGCTGGCGTGTGCAGATGACCGTGCAGCAGTCCAGCCAAGCCAAACCGACTCCAATAGCGTATCGCCCGATCCATCAGGCGCGGTGCTTCGGCCTGATCTTCTGGTTGACTAGCAGCAAACGGTTGGTGTGACACGATCAATTTGGTCTTGCTACTGGCGGCCTGTCGCAGGCGTTCACCGGCTTTCCAGATTTGTAGATTCGAAATACTGCCTTGCGTGTGATGATGCCGCGTGACCGAATTCACCCCGATCAGATAAAAACTGGCGGTTTCTAACACTGGCTCTAACTCACCAAAATAACGCTGAAAATAGTCGTAGGGTGTCAGTAACCGACGCGTCAAATGAAACAGCGGAATATCATGATTGCCCGCCACCACCAACAATGGCCGGTTCAGTGACTGCAAAAACACCTGCGCCGCCACAAACTGTTCTTGCCGTGCGCGTTGGGTCAGATCACCACTGACGACCACTGCTTCCGGCTGTAGTTGCTCACACAACTGCACCAATGCACGACACAAGCGTGGTTGCTCAGTGCCAAAATGCAGGTCAGACAGATGCAGCAGCATGCGGCACCATGACGTTTAAAGCGTTTTGGGCAACCTGAAACTGTAACGGTGGCTTGACCGTGACAATCTCGCCATCAATTGCTAACTTCATCTGCGATCCCCCCGCATCAATCCGAATCTGCTCGGCACAATAACACTGTACCGCAGGGGCTTGTTCAAAGCGTCCCAACTGCAAACTGGCAATCAAACCAAACATCTGCCAACGACTGACTGGCTGCATGGCGACGGCGGCCAAGCGACCTTGTGCGGCACATTCAGCGATTTTGAGTTTAAAATCTGCGAGCTGAAGCTGGTTATTACCAAAAAACACCATTGGTGTGAGCAGCACCTCAGATTGACCGTCGACTAACATGCGCAATTTCAAGCGATGATGCTGGCGTAACAACACGGTCAATCCTGACAGCGCCGCCACCCAGCGCTGCCGACCAAAGCGGCGATTATCACGCTCACGTTGCTGGATCAAGTGCGGATATAAACCAATCGAAGCATTGTTTAAATAAATATATTGATTGACACAACCAATGTGGATCGACTGTGGCTGACCTTGCACGATGACTGCCGCCGCTTGCAGGGGATCCAGCGGGATCTGTAGGGCGCGCGCGACGTAGTTAAACGTGCCGAGGGGAATAATCCCCAAGGTCACTGACTGCAACGATGGCGTGCGTTGTTGTGCCTGTCGCAGTCGATGCGCCACCGTGTTCAACGTGCCATCACCACCAGCAGCAACCAGCACCCCTGCCCGCTCGGCCTGCTGCTGTAAGGCTTGATCCAGCGCTTGGCGAAAGCTGCTTTCATCGTCTGGTTGATATAGCGTGACCTCAGCACCTTGCGCGATCAAGTAATCGACCAGTTGCGTCGATAACTGCTCACCCTGTAATAACTGCTGTCCCGCGTGACGATTGATAATCAGTGAAATACGGCGTGGTTGAACAGATGACTGCTGCTGATCCACCATGTTGATCCAACCTAGACTGCTACGTGGCGTGCGATGTTGTAAAACATACCCGATCTGCCGGCTCTAGGGTATGCAAACACTCAACATTTGCTGCAATTGTGCGTTTTTTGTCATTTCGCTGCGAAATACCAGCCATACACATCTTATATATTTTGAAGTTTTATGCTTTAATGCTCGCCTAATTTTTCCAGTGGTCGCCCGTGATCCGGTCGGCTGCTTTAGTCCGTCAAAACGATAGGCCTCACCATGACCCCAGTGAACGCTCCTGATTTCGTTCGCCACGCCAAGCTCATCGCTTGGGTGGAACAAATTGCCGCTTTAACCAAACCTGCTCGTATCGAATGGTGTGATGGTAGCGAAGAAGAAAATCAACGCTTGCTCGACTTGATGGTCAGCGCTGGCATGATGACAAAACTGAACGAAGCCAAACGCCCTGGTTCATATCTGGCCTGCTCTAGCCCGTCGGATGTCGCGCGGGTCGAAGACCGTACCTATATTTGCGCCGCCACCCAAGAAGCTGCTGGCGCAACCAATAACTGGGCAGATCCTGCCGAGATGCGTAACACCCTAAACGGCCTGTTTGACGGCTGTATGGCCGGTCGCACCCTGTATGTTGTTCCATTTTCGATGGGCCCACTCGGCAGTCCAATCGCCCATATCGGTGTTGAACTGACTGATTCGCCGTATGTCGTGGTCAATATGCGCATCATGGCGCGGATGGGCAAAGCAGTATATGACGTGCTCGGTACTGACGGCGACTATGTGCCGTGCATTCACTCAGTCGGCGCACCACTTGCTGAAGACCAAGCCGACGTGTCATGGCCATGCAACGACACCAAATACATCGTGCACTACCCAGAAACCCGAGAAATCTGGTCATACGGTTCAGGTTACGGCGGTAACGCCCTGCTCGGCAAAAAATGTCTGGCACTGCGGATTGCCTCGGTGATGGGACGCGATCAAGGCTGGTTAGCCGAACACATGCTGATTTTGGGCGTGACCAACCCACGCGGCGAAAAACACTACGTTGCAGCAGCATTCCCGTCTGCCTGTGGCAAAACCAACTTCGCCATGCTGATTCCACCGGCTGGCTACGAAGGCTGGAAAGTCGAAACTGTGGGTGATGACATTTCGTGGATCAAGCCTGCTGCCGATGGGCGTCTGTATGCGATCAATCCAGAAGCGGGTTTCTTCGGTGTTGCACCAGGTACATCAGAGCAGACCAACCCGAACTGCTTGGCGACCTTATACAAAAACACCATTTTCACCAACGTCGCACTGACCGACGACGGTGATGTCTGGTGGGAAGGTTTGACCAAGGAAGCGCCTGCGCATCTGATTGATTGGACTGGCAAGGACTGGACACCAGACTGTGGCCGCAAAGCCGCGCATCCGAACTCACGCTTCACCGTCGCCGCCAGCCAGTGTCCATCGATTGATGCGGACTGGGAAAACACCGCGGGTGTGCCGATCTCTGCCTTTATTTTCGGCGGTCGTCGTGCCGACACCATGCCGTTGGTCGCGGAAGCCTACGATTGGGTCGATGGTGTATATAAAGCCGCGACCATGGGTTCAGAGACTACTGCGGCTGCGGTTGGCCAGCAAGGTATCGTGCGGCGTGATCCGTTTGCGATGTTGCCATTTACTGGCTACAACGTCGGTGACTACTTCCAGCACTGGCTGAATATCGGTAAGCAAGTCGAAGCCGCCAGCGCTGCTGCTGGCACCAAAGCGCCGAAATTCTTCAAGGTCAACTGGTTCCGCCGTGACCAAGATGGC
>JBAQKP010000205.1:0-5845 GCA_049301135.1 Moraxellaceae bacterium
GATACTAATTGCCCATCTTTAAGCGGTACTGCAAGGCTTGGCTGAGGGTATGGCTATCGACATACTCCAATTCACCACCTTGTGGAACACCCTGCGCTATTCTACTCACCGACAATGGCAATGTGCGCGGCTGTTGTTTGACAACCTCCTGTAAATAATGCGCCGTGGCTTGACCTTCAATCGTGGCATTGGTGGCAACAATCATTTCTTCAATCGGCTCTTGTTGCACCCGCTTCAACAACAGTGGAATGCCAAGCTGCTCCGCACCCACCCCATCGAGTGGCGATAAATGCCCACCCAACACGAAGTAACGCCCACGATAACTACCGCTATGCTCAATCGCCATCACGTCAGCAGGTGACTCGACCACGCACAACAAACGCTCATCACGCTGACTCGAGCTACAAATCTCGCAGATCGTATGATCCGAAAACGAGCGACAGACACTGCACTGCTGAATGTCTTGCATCGCTGTGTCCAGTGCCAGCGCTAGCGCATGGCCACCTTGCCGATTGCGCGACAATAAATGCAGCGCCATGCGTTGGGCGGATTTTGGACCAACCCCTGGCAGCACCCGTAGGCGCTGCACGAGATCGTCAAACTTGGCACTAAACATGCTGTAGACCCGTCAGCAGCACGATCACATGCCACCAAACATATTGGCCATGCCCGCTGGCACACCGGCTGGCGTTTTGGCTTTGGCCAGTTTCTCGTCAGCAATCACTTCCGCCTGACGGACCGCATCATTAACGGCAGCCGCAATCAGATCTTCAATCATGTCTGGATCGTCTTTAAGCAATTCTGGATCAATCGCAATACGCTTCACCACAAAACGTGCATTCATGGTGACCTTGACCAAACCACCACCGGCTTCGGCCTGTACTTCCGTTTGTGCCAACTCTGCTTTGGCTTTTTTAACCTGCTCTTCAATGCCTTTTTGCATTTGCTGGGCTTGCTGCATCAGCATATTGATGTTCATCAATCGACTCCTTTAGTCTGCATTCAACACAATCAGTGATTATGCCAGTCCGCGCGCCAAATCGGCACGAATATCGGCAATATCTTCTAAACCCACCGCAATCCGAATCAACCCCTCGGTAATCCCCGCAGCGGCTTTGGCCTCTGGTGATAAACGGCCATGTGTGGTGGTGGCCGGATGGGTAATCGTGGTTTTGGTATCGCCAAGATTGCCAGTAATCGACAGCATCCGTGTCGCATCAATCACCCGCCACGCCGCCTCACGACCACCTTTCACCTCAAACGACACAATGCCGCCAAACGCCCGCTGCTGGCGCTGCGCAATCGCATGGCCTGCATGGCTCGGCAGACCACTGTAGTAGACTTTTTCGACATTTGGATGTGCATCCAACCACATCGCCAAACTCAAAGCACTGGCCGAATGTGCCTCCATGCGGAGCCGTAAGGTTTCTAAGCCTTTTAAAAATACCCACGCATTAAACGGACTCATCGACGGGCCACAGGTGCGCGTGACGCCAAACACTTCTTCAAGCAGTTTGGCATTACCGACCACTGCCCCGCCCAAAGCGCGCCCTTGACCGTCAAGGTATTTGGTCGCCGAATGAATCACCAAGTCTGCGCCCAATTTGAGCGGCTGTTGCAAGGCAGGCGTACAAAAGCAATTGTCCACCGCCAGCAAGATGCCATGTGCATGTGCCAGATCGGCCAGTGCTTGAATATCAACCACTTCGGACAATGGATTGCTGGGAGTTTCACAAAAAAACAGTTTGGTTTTCTGTGCCTGAATTGCCGCTTGCCACTGGCTCACGTCCGACAGATCGACAAAGGTCACTTCCACGCCAAACTTACGCATGTATTTATCAAACAACGCCGTGGTCGTGCCGAACACCGCACGCGAACACACCACATGATCACCAGCCGCTAAAAACGCCAATGCAGTGGATAAAATCGCCGCCATCCCCGACGCGGTTGCCACACAACGCTCGCCGCCTTCTAGTGCGGCAAGGCGTTGCTCAAAAGTGCGCACGGTTGGATTGGTAAAGCGTGAGTAGATATTTTGGTTCGGCACTTGTCCCGAAAACGCCGCCGCTGCATCAGCAGCACTCGCGTACACAAACGACGAAGTCAAAAACATCGGCTCACTATGCTCACCTTCAAAGGTGCGCTGGTGGCCAGTACGAATCGCTAAACTATCAAATCCTAGTGCAGCGGCCTGCAAATTTTGGCCAGCGGCTTCATGCTCTAAATCAAATTCACTCATAACGGAATACTTCATACAGTCGGCGGGATGACATGGCCAGAATACGATGGCTGCGGCGTCGGGTGTTGCAGCAGCCACACCTGATACGCCGCTCCAATCGATTGCGAACACCGTCCGAGCATTGTGAAAGCATGCAGGGGATAGCGTCAAGCATCGACAACGCTTCAATCACCAATCATGTGCAAAACTTGACGATTCATTCATGGCAAAACTGCTGTAATGGTCAGATCTTTTCGGCATCGGTTTTGCTATATTCGCGCCGTCGTCCGCTGCTTTACGGAACTGTGTTATGCCGTTGCCACAATCCTCGTCTCAATCGTGGGCTCAGTCCCTGTCACAATCGTTTACCGCCCTACGCCAACTGCCCAACTCTCCGCATTGGCTGAACGCCCGTGACCGATTATTCAATCCTCAACAACTGGTACAGGCTGGCAAAACCCCATTTGACGTGATTTATGATGATGGCATGGCCAGTCTACGGCACTATCCCGCCTTGCCGGATCAGCCGACCCGTCATCGTATTCCACTGGTTATTGTTGCACCGCTGGCAGTCAATATGTTGGTGTATGATCTCTTTCCGCAGCGTTCGCTGATTCGGTATCTGCTGGAGCAAGGCTTTTCGGTATACCTGATCGATTGGGGCAAGCCCACTCGTCGCCATGCACAGCGCAATTTTCACAGCTACATCCTGTCGTATCTGCCAGCGATGCTGCGCGAAGCACGCCACCATAGCGGTCAGCAACAACTCTCCTTGCATGGCTGGAGCATGGCGGGGATTTTCACCCTGTTGTATGCTGCGCACAGCCAAGATCCTGATCTTAAAAACATCATCATCATGGGCAGTCCGATTGACAGTTATGCGTCTGGCAATATCGGCCAGTTCTATCGGCGTGCGGGACAAGTATTTCGCTGGACTGAGCAGCGCTGGGGCTGGCATCCACGCACGCTACCAGCACAGCTCTTGCACTCACAAGGCTGGAGCAATGCACTCGGCTTTAAACTGCTCGATCCGGTCGGCACGTTGAAAGGCCATCTGAATCTACTAAAACGCCTAGATGATCGGCAAGCGGTTGAAGCTCACGCCACGCTCGGGGCATTTTTGGATCATATGGTCGATTACCCTGGTGGGGTCAACCGTGACATGCTATTGAAGATCTGGCTAGACAATCCACTCAGTCATGGCGAATTTAAAATTGGTGGCAAAACCGTGTATTTAAAAGACATCCATGCGGCCATGCTGGTTGGTGCAGGTCGTAACGATGGCATGGTGTCGGTTGATGCTGTGCGACCGCTGGTGGATTTGGTCGGCTCAAGCGATGCCACCTTTACCACCGTTGCTGGTGGACATGTTGGGATGATTGGCAGTGAAGCCGCCAGTGTTGAATTTTGGCCGGTACTGGCCGATTGGTTGGCACAGCGTTCAGATTAAGCCACAGCCCTCACCCCCCCCTGCTCACAGGAGCATGTTTATGATTCAGTCGATTGCTTTTTTAGGACTCGGTGCAATGGGCTGGCGGATGGCCGCACATTTGCCCAAAACCTGTCAGGATGTGCGTGTCTGGAACCGTAATTTTGCCAAAGCCGAAGCGCACGCCGTGCAATTTGCTACCACTGCCACGTCGATTGAGCAGGCCGTGCAAGCTGATGTGATTTTTTCTTGTTTACCGACTAGCCAAGATGTCGCCGCTCTGATTAAGGCACACCCGCCGAAAACGGGTAGCATCTGGGTCGATTGCACCAGTGGCGAACCGGCGATGGCACAACAACTGGCCGCGCAATTGTTGGCGATTGGTGTGTATTTTCTCGACGCGCCCGTCTCTGGTCAGACCATCGGTGCCGAAAAAGGCACGCTGACCGTGATGGTGGGAGGCGATGCCGCAGCCTTGGATCGCGCTCGGCCAGCCATTGAGCCATTTGCGGGGTTGATTCAGCATGTCGGTGCCAGTGGCGCGGGGTTTGCGGTCAAAGCCGTGAATAACATGCTACTCGCTGTGAACCTATGGGCAGTGGCTGAGGGCTTTAGCACCTTAAAAGCTCATGGGGTTGATCTGAATGGCGCATTGAGCTGTATCAATGCGTCGAGTGGCCGTAGCATGGCAACTGAAATGGTACTGCCTCAACGCGTGCTCAATCGCAGCTTTCCGACCACGTTTGCGTTGGACTTATTGACCAAAGACACCGGCATTGCTTTGGATTTGGTGCAGCAAGCCAAACTGCCTGCACCGATTTTGGCACTGACGCAAAGCCTGTACCGTGCGGCCAGCTTACAAGCCGAGCAAAACGCGGATTTTTCGGCAGTGGTCAAGTTGTTGGAGTCTTGGACAGGCGTAATATTAGAGTAAGTGCGACGCGAGGACGCACCCTCAACAACGCATGCCTACCCTCATATCGGTAGGCTCTGCTGCTGAAGCCCGCTTAATCAGGATAGGCATAAGCGGGTCGCTGCCTTGCATAATATGCAGCGACGTTTTCGATGTCAGCGTCGGTCAGCTCCTTGGCGACACCGGTCATTTTGGTATGTACTCGTTTGCCGGAACGAAAGGCACGCAACTGAATCGAAATATAAGACTCGCGCTGACCCGCCAGATGTGGGTGGATCGCCGATACACTGATGCCTTGCCTGCCATGGCATTTGTGACAGACCGCGTCCACCTTCGCTTTACCAGCAATTAAATCGTAAGCAGAAGCAGGCGATGTCCACAAGACCGCCCCCATGACCCACATCGCGCTCAAACGTAGCAGCATTATAGAGTACTCATTGATTAACGATGACAGGACGCATCGGCGCAAGCAATGCGACAAGCTTGTTTTCTTGCTCAAAGGTCAAACCCGCCTTACGCACGGCGATTTGAAAGTCCTCCACCAACGCGACAAAATCTGCGTCTTTTACCCCCATGCCTTTGTGCGATTCTTCCATGGAGCGGCCGAGATACTCACAGCCACCACCGGCCAGATTACACACTTGCTCGGTCAAGTGATAAACCAATACTTCACTGTCGGTTTCCTCAAAAAACTTGGCGATGCGAGGGTCTTTTTTGAACAGCACCACTGAATCTTTCATGATTTGCTCGAGTACCGGACGGCCGCCAATCTGCTCGTACAGTGATGGCTTTTCGGTGGTCAGGCGTTCATAAATCGTAGTGTCATAGTTTTTGGCGGGAGCGCTTGTATCGGCTGTTGCAGCAGCTTGCGGCGTGGCGGCTTTGGTCGGCTCAGGCGACTGTGCCAACACAGTACAGCTCAACAACATTCCGAAAAAAAACCCACCGCACGCTTTGGTCGATTGCGTCATCATGTTAAAACTCCATTAGATCCATTAAATTGAAAAGAATTAGAAGGCCGCTTGCGCTGATACATAAAATGCTTTGGAATCTTCTTGGAACGGAAGATTGCCAAAATCGACCGCCGCCAGCGTGAGTGACCAACGCTTATTCGGCACATAGGCGATAAAGAAGTCATGCGCCGTGTCTTCCTTGGCTAGATTGGGTGCACCGAGCAAACCCAAGACTTCTTGCTGCTTCAGACGGTTGCTCTGGGTGCGCACTTCTGCACCAATAATCACCTGCTCACTCAAAAACAGCCCAAGCGAGCCTTCATGTTCTAACT
>JBAQKP010000206.1:0-25291 GCA_049301135.1 Moraxellaceae bacterium
ACAGCAACGCAATATCTTCATCAGACAAGCGACTCGCCACTTGTTGCATGATTGGGTGCTCACGCTTGGTGCCAGTGGCATCGGCACGTCCGGCCGAGCGATAGGCTTCAAGCTGTGCTTTGACATAGCTGGCGTGCTGACCACCCAACCGCGGGAAGGCAGCCAGTGCGTTGCCACGTCCATCTGGACTATGACAACCTGAACACGGTACGACACCACGCGTCGCATCACCACCACGGAATAGTTTTGCACCAGCATCTACGATGACTGGATCTGCCAAACTCACACCACCTTGTTTAGAGGCAAAATAAGCCGCCAGATCAGCCATTTGCTTGGAGGTGAGATTGGCGGCCTGCACCGACATGATCGCATTTTTACGCGCACCTGACTTATAGTTGCTCAACTGCGTGTAAATGTACTTGGCATTTTGGCCAGCCAAACGTGGAAACTGGTCGGAAGCGCTATTACCATCCGCACCATGACACGCTGCACAGACCGCCGCAGCAGCCTTACCGGCGACCGCATCGCCAGCAGGCATATTTACGGCTGCTTGTGCCGCAGCAAAGCTGGTGAGCGCAAAGGCAGCAGCAATCAGTTTTTTCATAACACAGCATCCCAATCGGTTTTACAAAAATCCAGCGCACCAGACTTGGCGCAAAGTCTGTAGCGTCGAGTGACCCTGTTTTAGCAACGCTATTACAGTCAACGCATTGCCATTCATGTTACTTTGCCATCAATTGAATCAGCGCGGCATAGTCAGCATCTGTACAACTGTCACACAAGCCACGCGCAGGCATATTTTTATAGCCATTTTTTGTGCTTTGCACCAAAGCAGGCATGCCTTTGGGCATCAACTTCGCCCATGCCGCGCGATCACCCGCTTTCGGCGCACCAAGCACCCCAGCCGCATGACAAGTCGCGCAGGACTGTTTATACAGTTCGTTCACGTTCGCTTGTGCAGTTCCCAGCGTTCCGCCGAGCAATACACCCGCTAGCATCAGTTTGCAGAGCAGCATTTTCATGTGATCTCGCTCCATATCAAGGGCAAACCGCCCTCAGGGCATGTCTATTATGCCAGATATTTGGCCAGACTGCGCCATCTACAGATCAATCTGATCGCACGGCGCATTATATCGTTAAGTGCATCAAACTTGAATGGCTTTATACTAGGCGCGAATCCTTTGTTAAGCCTTGACTATGACACACCCTATTGATGATCATGCACCGCTCGCAGACCAGACGACCGATCTGCCACAAGCCACCCCACTAGCACTGCCCAAGCAGCCACTAGTGTCTGGTAAAGCCCTACTCGCTTGGCTAGGCACTGCAAACTTCTTTACCAGCGCACCTAAGCTCAGTCTCTGCCCGAGTGACAGTGGCTTTGAGATTGCCTTTGCCGGACGATCCAATGCCGGAAAGTCCAGTGCAATCAATGCACTATGCGCTAAAAAACAACTGGCGCGCGCCTCAAAAACACCAGGCCGCACCCAGATGATTAACTTTTTTTGTATGGGTGACGAGCAGCGCCGCTTGGTCGATTTGCCCGGCTATGGCTATGCCGCTGTGCCTGAGGCGATGAAGCTGGTCTGGCAAAAAGAACTGGAGCGTTACTTGATCGAACGCAACAGTTTAACGGGGCTAATTTTGCTGATGGACATCCGCCATCCGCTGAAAGATTTTGATCAGATGATGTTGCAATGGGCAAAATCACGCGGCCTGTTTGTGCATATTTTGCTCACCAAGTCTGACAAACTCAACCGTGGCCCCGCCAATAACACCTTGTTTGCCGTGCAAAAACAACTGCAATCGGAAGGTTTAAACTTCTCAATTCAGTTGTTTTCAGCGCTACGACAACAAGGTCTAAGCGAATTGGCGCGGGTGATTGCGGATCGACTACAGCATGGCGTTGCGCTAAACGATGCCGATCCACAAGAGGTTGACGATTAACCTTAACGCTCTTCGGTTTCGCGCAGACGCATGAGGCCTTCTTGCACGGTGCTGACCACCAGCTCACCGTTTTGCCACATGCGGCCAAAGTTTAGCCCACGCGCGCTGCTGGTGACGGTGGCATCCATGTCATACAGCAGCCAATCATCGGCACGCGCCGGACGATGAAAATAAATGCTGTGATCAAGACTGGCCGCTTGTAGATTCGGCGTCATAAAGCTAATCCCATGCGGCATTAACCCCGTCCCCATGAGTGCATAATCTGATGAAAATGCGATCAAGGCTTGATGCAGCGCCGGATCATCCGGCAGGCGATCATGGGTTTTCATCCAGTGCGCCCGCTGCGGTGCTTCCGGTTGCGGGGTAAACGGATTGGTCGGGTTGATATAGCGCATTTCGATCTGACGTTCACGCATGAAGTTTTTGCGCACGGTTTCGGGCAAAAATGGCGCGATCATGGTTTTTAGTTCTTGCTCGGTCTTGAGCGCTTCTGGTTGCGGCACTTCCGGCATGTCGGTTTGATAATTGAGGCCGTCCTCTAACGGGGCAAACGAGATCATCGCCGTAAAAATCACTTTGCCATGTTGAATCGCCCGCACCTGCCGACTGGCAAAACTACGTCCATCGCGCAACCGATCCACCTGATAGATGATCGGCGCAGCAATATCGCCACCGTATAAAAAATAAGCATGCAGCGAATGCGCCGGACGATCTGTGGTGTAAGCCGCCGCCCGCAACGCTTGCGCCAGCACTTGTCCACCGAACACCCGCTTACCGACCAGATTAAAACTTTGGCCGCGAAACAGATCTTCCTCAAGTTTTTCCAGTTCCAGCACCGCTAAAAGCTGTTGCGTTAATTCGTTCATAGCTCACCTTTGATTGTGCCGTTGCACGCAGTGTTGGATCGACTGCGACACTCAGATCGACCCATCCTAGCAAATGTCGTTTGAATCCACAGTAATTTTTATACGGTTGGGCTTTGAAACGCCAGCAAGCGCGATGTTTTGGAACAAAAGCCACGCAATTGACACATTCTGCCGCAGCAGCTTGTTTAGGCTTTGTGGCATGATAAGCCCAATTTAAATGCGGGGACGCAGAGGCAAACCATGTCCAAGAAAAACAGCTTTAGTGCTGCTTATCGTCGTATTTCCAGTGCGCTACTTGACCTTGCGGTCAGTCCACACATCCTCGGCGAGATTCCGCCGCCGCTGCGTCAAGCGCATACCGCAAAACTGACCCAGCAACCTAGCAGTCTGCTGAGTGTCGATACAGTGACTGCTGAGACGGATGCAGCCATCACCGATCTGATCAGCCTAGATGCCGATACTGCCTTGTTGCTACAGCCGGCCGAGGGTCATGAACGGCCTGTCTGCTATATTTTACAACAATATTCGCGCACCAATGCCCTGCTGGTCGATGGCGAAGCACGCCGCCAGCAGTTGCACTCACCGCTTGAGCCGATGGAAAGCTATTTGCTCAGTGAACAAAAATCCGTGATCTTTTTACAACGTAAGCCGTCCGAAGATGCTGAGCAAGCACGGCCGCATTATTTATATCCACCACGCCTGATTCGCTTGATCGACGCCCTCGCCCAAAATCCAAGTCTGGATGTTGATTTGGTACCGGTGACGGTGCTGTGGGGACGCTCACCGGACAAGGAAGACTCGTGGTTTAAGCTGCTGATGGCCGATTCTTGGGGCACACCAAGTACCGTTCGGCAACTGCTGAATATCGGTGTGCATGGCCGCCAGACCTATGTGCAGTTTCATGCGCCGATGTCGTTGCGCAGCCTATGCGAGCAAGGCCAACAGCAACAACCCGGCTTACTGTCGGCCTCGTATGTGGTGCGCAATCTGTCTGATTATCTGGCGGCGCAACGTGAAGTGGTACTTGGGCCCGATCTGTCGGATCGACGCAATTTGGTCGATGATCTGTTGCAATCGGCAGGGCTTCAGCAAGCGATTCAAGCCGAAGTGATGCGCAGCAACATGCTGCCCGACTATGTCACCACCCAAGCGCGGGGCTATCTGGATGAGCTGATGTCGGATTATGCCTATTCGGCGATTCGTTTTTTGGCCGGTGTGCTGGATTGGCTATGGAATCAGCTCTACGACGGGGTCGAGGTGCATAACTTCCAAACCGTGCGCGAGATTGCCAAAGACTATGAACTGGTCTACGCCCCGTGTCATCGCAGTCATATCGACTATTTATTGATGTCCTTTGTGATTCATGAACACGGTCTGATGGTGCCGTATATCGCGGCGGGCGATAACCTGAACATCCCGATGGTTGGGCCACTGCTACGGCGCGCTGGCGCGTTTTTTATTCGGCGCTCGTTTAAGGGCAATCCGCTGTATAGCGCGGTGGTCAAAGAATATCTGCACAGTATTTTAACCCGTAATACGCCGGTTGAGTTTTTTATGGAAGGTGGCCGCTCGCGTACCGGACGCTTGCTACCACCTAAAGCTGGCATGCTGGCGATGACCGTACACAGCCAAATGCGCCGCGCAGGCGGCAAACCGATTGCATTGATTCCGACTTATTTTGGCTACGAGCGGCTGATGGAAGGCGCGACCTATGTCGGTGAAATGCAAGGTAAACCGAAAGAAGCGGAGTCGGTGCTTGGCCTGTTAAACGCCACGCGCAAGATCGAACGAATTTTTGGCAAAGTGCATGTTAACTTTGGTGAGCCGGTGTTTATTGACCAAGCGCTCAAACAACATGGACTCGAACACTATCGCATCCAGCGCAACGATGAACCGTTGCCACCTGCCGGTACGAAAGTCGTAGCCGAACTGGCCGAACAAGTGATGAAAAACATCAATCGCGCCGCAGTGATCAATCCAGTCTCGTTGTTGTCGTTGGTGCTGCTCTCGACCCCAAAACACGCGCTGGACGAAGATGTCTGTATCAAGCAGATCGACACCTATCGCGCCTTGGCACAGGCCGCCCCGTATGATGAACGGGTGCAAGTCACCGGCTTGTCGGGGCGTGAAGTGATCGCGTATGGCCTGAAGTTAAAGCTGATCAAACGAGTCAATCACCTGCTCGGCGATATGATCGCGATTGAAAGTGATCAAGGCATTTTACTGACCTATTTCCGCAATAATATCCTGCACTTGTTTATCGTATCGTCTTTGATCGCGTCGCTGATTTTACATAATGGCAAGATCGCACGCGACGAGATCGCTGGGGTGATTGACGCGATTTATCCATTTTTGCAAGCCGAATTGTTCCTCAAATGGGAACAACATCAGCTCAATGACGTGCTGACCCGTGAGCTTGACGCACTGATTCAAGCCGAATTGGTGCTGGATGATGGCTCGGGCACGCTATACAGCCCTGCACCGAACAGCGCGGCGTATAGTCAGCTCACCGTTTTGGCTGCGCCGGTACAACAGAGCCTAGAACGTTATTTTATGACGTTGACCTTAATCACTCAACAAGGCACTGGCCGGATGACCGCCAAGCAAATCGAAGACTTGAGCCACTTGCTCGGTCAGCGGCTGTCGATTTTGTATGAGTTTAACGCACCTGAATTCTTTGATCGGACGCTGTTTAAGAGCTTTGTCGAAACGCTGGCCAAATTCGATTACCTGCAACTCGATGACGAGCAAGTGATTCATTTTGATCATCGACTGGAGCGGATGGCGGAAGATTCTCGCCTGATCTTGAATGCGGACACCTTGAACACCTTGCAACACATGACCTCAGTCACGGATGAGGAAGTCGATGCGGCAATGCAGGCGATTGCCAAGAAGAAGGAGCGACGGCTGAAAAAATAATCTAAACAATCAGTTATGGCGTATCACTCCTCATCCCTGAGGGGTGGTATGCGGGTTATTTTGCCGCAACGCTTGCTTGGGCATCGCAGTTATAATGGGTCGCATCCAACGCACATTGGGTACGTTGGACAATCGCCAGCATCCGTGCGTTGTAAGTCCCATCAGTGACGAAACGACGGCGCATTTCCCGCATCAGCTTGCCATAGGCGATTTTTTCTTCGGCAGTAATATCCTGCCAGATTTTTTCAGGAATTTGCTGTTCGATTTTATTGATATTACCCAGCAATCGCGGCAATTGACCGACAAACCAAGTACGACTACGCTGGCCAAAACCGACTGGAAACGCCTTCGGATCAATCACTAGATTTAAGCTCAGATACAGCACCGGATAACGCACCGCTGCACCGGTTGTGCCAATCCCGCGATACAGTTCGAACGGCTGATATAAGGCGGCAGGTGCTGCAATAATATCAGCACCGCCACTGTTAAATACCGCACCATACTTGGCCAAATTAACAATCACCGGCTTGGCACCAAATGCCTCAATCATGCGCAAATACACCGGATCATTTTCGAGCGCCATAAAACGCTTGCCAATTGCATCACTCAGTTTGGTCATTTTTCGGTTGTTATTCATGACGAAGACAGCACCAATCGGGATGATTCCAGCCACTTCATGTTGTTTTTCAAGCATTAAATGTGCGGCTTTAGGCGACGATAAGGCACGAATCATGCTCGAAGCCAGTTGATTACTCTGAATCGAACCAACCGCACTAAAAGATCCCATAAAGTGATTGTAATCACGCACTGCAAAATCCGGCAGCACCATTGCCTGACATTCTTTATTGTTATAGGCACGTTGTACTTCTTTTTCGTCGGTGTAGACACGAGTGACAAAGTCTACATCCCATGTTTTTGCAGCCAAACTAAAATCACGAACCAAGCTGACGGTATCACCAGCCGCTGCCATCACATCAAACACACAAATGGTGGCATTTTTAGCCGCCCAGACTGGACTGGTGAAACAACAAGCAAGGCAAAGCAGCATGGCGCGAATCATGGTGACTCCATTATCGGTCAAAAGGTGTACAACAAGCAAACTTGCGCCATCTTAAGATAATCTTCATCACCATCAAGTAAAAATTAGTACCGCTGATGAAAGGTGGCTTTTTTCCGATCAAAAAATTGAATCCAAACATTAGATAATTAATTTCTTTAGCAAAATCTTAAAAATCCTTGATGATGTGTTGATAACCTGACTGCCAATCGGGATACATCAAGCGATAACCGGAAGCCAATAGACGCTGATTGGATAAACGCTTCCCCGAAACCTCGTGCGGCTCACGCTTGACCATCGGTATGGCAAGCTGCGCGGCCAGACCAGCCAAAATGACATCTTGCTGGATGGGGCTACTATCAGTTGCAATGTAACAAGTTTGCACGCTGCTGAGGCTGGCCAAATACGCCAAAAAACCGGCCAAATCCTCACTGTGAATCCGATTCGTCCATCCCTGTGTCACCACCGGACGCCCTGCCCGCAGCCATTCAATCAGCCGCAAACGACCCGCACCATAGATGCCGCTCGGCCGAATCAGCACCAACTGCTCAGGATAGGCTTGCCGCCATAACTGCTCGGCTTCGAGTAAAATCCGACCATTATGGCCGCGTGGTACGGTGGCTGACTGCTCATCAACCCATTCGCCCTGATCTTGGCCATACACACTGGTCGATGAAATAAAGTATAGTCGCGCTACGGGATGCGCAGACAATGCTTGTCGCAGCGGTTCGATGCTGTCGATAAAGGCCTGTCGATAACCGGCCGCATCGTAACGATCTGGCGTTAAAATCACATACACTTGCTGAATCGGCAACACTGCTGACAAATCAGCCTGATGTACTGACTGTGCCAACATCTGCACACCCGCCAACTGAATCGGCGTGCGGCGCAAGCCAGTCACCTGATGGCCGTTTTGTAATAACGCTTGCGCCAGTTGTTGACCGAGTGCGCCCATTCCTACGATTAAACAGTGCATCGCATTCCTATGATTAAATGGATTGATCTGGCATGAGTATACCAATTCGACAACTGCATGGGGTCGGCGAAGCTGTGGCACAACAGTTGGCCAAGCTGGGCATTCATCACAGTGCTGATCTGCTGTTTCATTTGCCACGTGACTATGAAGACCGTAGCCGGATTATTCCGATGGCCGAACTCACCGTTGGACGCAGCGTGCTGATTGAGGGTACGGTGCAATCAGTCGAAGCGCAAAATGGCCGCCGTCCCTCATTGGCGATTAAGCTGTCCGATGGGTTTGGGCAAGTGACCTTACGGTTTTATTTTATCCAGACATGGCTCAAAGAAAAATTTGTGGTCGGACGCAATTTTCGCGCGTTTGGTGAGATTCGTATCGGCGCGCGTGGCCTTGAAATCTACCACCCCGAAGTCAACATGGTCAGTGTCGACGCTGCTCTACCACCGGCACAACTCAGTGCGATTTATCCGACCACCGAGGGCTTAAGCCAAGCCAAACTACGCAGCTTAGTCGATCAGGCATTATTATATGCCGAGCAACATACCGACCAACTGGCTGAACTGCTGCCGACCGCACTACTGGCACACTTAAAACAACCCTATGCTTTACAAGCCGCGCTGCGCTATGTGCATCAGCCGCCGCGAGATACCAAGCTGGCTCAACTGTCCGAAGGTTGTCATCCGGCACAGCAACGGCTGATCATCGAGGAACTGATCGCGCACCAAATCAGCCTACTCAGTCGCAAACAGTTCGTGCAAGCCGCTCAAGCACCCGCCTGCCCCATCGCCAAGCGAAACCGACTGGATCAACAACTGCTGGCGACCTTGCCATTTAAGCCGACTGGCGCACAAAAAAAAGTCGCCGCCGAAATCGCCAAAGATCTGGCGCAACCTCACCCGATGCTGCGCTTGGTGCAAGGCGATGTCGGTTCTGGCAAAACCTTGGTCGCCGCGCTTGCCGCATGCCAAGTGTTACAAGCCGGTTATCAAGTCGCACTCATGGCACCGACTGAGCTATTGGCCGAACAGCACCGCGTAAACTTTGAGACGTGGCTGAGTCCGTTTGGTATTCAGGTCGGCTGGCTTTCTGGCAAGCAAAAAGGCAAAGCCCGCCAAGCAGCCGAGCAAGCAGTGCTCGATGGCAGCACCCAACTGGTGATCGGCACGCATGCGCTGTTTCAAGACAGTGTGCAGTTTGGACGATTGGGGCTGGTGATTATTGATGAACAACACCGATTCGGCGTGGATCAACGGCTCGCCTTGCGTGAAAAAGGAGCCGCTGGTATGAGTCCACACCAACTGGTGATGACTGCCACCCCGATCCCGCGCACCTTGGCAATGAGCGTGTATGGCGACCTCGACACCTCGATTATTGATGAGTTACCCAAAGGCCGCAGCCCGATTACCACAGTCGCTGTGCCGTTTGAACGGCGTGCCGATGTGGTCGAACGGGTCGCTGCCAACTGTAGCAACGGTCGGCAAGCTTATTGGGTGTGTACTTTGGTTGAGCAATCCGAAACCTTAGATGCCCAAGCTGCCGAACAAACCTACGCCGAACTGTGTCTGAGCTTGCCGGATCTCAAAATCGGCTTGGTGCATGGCCGCATGAAGGCCGACGACAAACAACAGGTTATGCAAGCGTTTAAGGCCAATCAGTTACAACTGCTGATTGCCACCACGGTGATTGAAGTTGGGGTCGATGTGCCCAACGCCTCATTGATGATCATCGAAAATGCCGAGCGGCTTGGTTTGTCCCAATTGCATCAGTTACGCGGGCGGGTTGGGCGCGGCTCTACTGCCAGCTATTGTGTCTTGCTGTATAAATCACCGTTATCGGCCAACGGCACAGAACGGCTACGCACTTTGCGTGAAAGCACCGATGGTTTTGTGATCGCAGAAAAAGACCTTGCGCTGCGTGGACCGGGCGAATTATTGGGGACGCGGCAAACGGGGATCTTGGGGTTTCGGGTGGTACAACTGGAACGTGATCAGCACTTGCTCAACACCGCACAATATGCGGCGGGTTGGATTTTGCGTGACTATCCACAGCAAGTCGAAGCGTTGTTACAGCGTTGGCTGCCTGATGCACCCCGTTATGCACGGGTGTAGCATGCACGGGTATAACATGCATGGCTATCAGTATGCAGTTTGATCAATTTTGGCCATTGGTGCGCCGCTGTCATCTGTGCCAAACCGAAGCTGCCATGCCGAACGCCGCAGTCTGTCACGGCTGCCAGCAGGATCTGCCGTGGCGCTTGGATACCATTCAGATGGATCAGACGGCGATTCATGTGATATTTGACTACCAATGGCCATTGGATCGGCTGCTGCACTTGCTGAAATACCAACAACGGCTCGACCTGCTGCCGTTTTTTAGACATGCCTTACAGCAACAGCCCAAACTGGCGATCGACGCGATTGTCGCAATGCCCTGTAGTGCGGGACGGCTACGCCAACGCGGCTATAACCAAGCGCAGCTACTGGCGCAGCTACTGAGTCAGCTCTGGCAAGTGCCGATTTGGCCGCATTTGCAACGGATCAAACACCAAGCCGCCCAACAACGCCTCGACCGTGCCGAGCGCATGAGCAATCTACAAGATGCGTTCGCTGTGACAGCACAGCAACAGCCACCTGCGCGGTTGCTGCTGATCGACGACGTACTGACCACTGGCAGCAGCTTTTGTAGTGCAGCGGCCTGCTTACGCCAAGCAGGTGCAACCCAGATTGAAGGCTTGATCCTCGCCAGTCGGCATCAGAGCACAACATAACCCAGCGTGCCAGCACTGCAAATTAAGCTGGTTTGACAACCGCTGCCTCGTTAGAATGCCTTGCACGCCTGCCTGCCCGCAGTGCAACTATGATGCTCACGCATACCCTGACCCCCGAGCGATTGCCGCATCGTTTTGGCTGAGACTGACATGCTCAAGACCCCCGAACCGCAGACTGACGACATCCAAAAACTGTTGCGCAAAATCCAAGAGCGGTTGGCACGGCATCGTTTGGTCGAAAATCTGGTACATCGGCAACACATGCCACGGCAGCAACTGGTCGATAATCTGGTTCATAAACAGAATCTTTCTGATCTACAAAAACTACTCGACCGCCTGCACGCTGCTGATATTGCTTTTATTCTCGAAGGCTTACCGATTGGGGATCGGTTATTGGTCTGGGAAATGGTGCAATCCAAGCAAGATGGCGAAATCTTGCTGGAAGTCTCCGACGCGGTGCGCGAATCGCTGATCGAAGTGATGGCAGACAGTGAGATCCGTGCGGCTGCCGAAACGCTTGACGCGGATGAATTGGCTGATCTTGCGCCTGACCTGCCGCCTGAAGTGATGCGCGACGTGTTTTCTGCACTTGAACCAGAGGAACGCGCTCAGGTTCGGGCTGCGATGTCGTATGCCGACGATACGGTGGGCGCACTGATGGATTTTGATATGGTCACCGTGCGTGAAGATGTCACCATCAAAGTGGTATTACGATATTTGCGCCGCTTTAACCAACTGCCAGAACATACGGACAAGCTGTTTGTGGTGGATCGCGAGCAACATCTGCGCGGCATTTTAACCCTCGAAACCTTATTGATCAGCCAACCAAAAACACCTGTTGGCGACATCATGAAAAGCAAAAATATTATCAGCTTTGAGCCACACGATGACGCAACTGATGCCGCACAAGCATTTGAGCGCTATGATTTAATTTCAGCGCCTGTGGTTGACCGTGATAATCGAGTGATTGGACGGCTGACGGTGGTTGATATTGTGGATTATGTTCGCGAAGAGTCTGAACAAGAAATCCTCAGCAATGCCGGTTTGCGTGAAGGCGAAGATATTTTTGCCTCAGTGTGGGACTCAGTGAAAAACCGTTGGGTTTGGCTGGCGATTAACATGGGCACGGCGATTTTTGCCTCACGGGTGATCGGCGCATTTGAAAACTCGATTGCGCAACTGGTTGCACTGGCAGCACTGATGCCGATTGTGGCGGGGATGGGCGGTAACTCTGGCAACCAAACCATCACCATGATTGTGCGTGCGATTGCGATGGGACAAGTCGAGCAGTCCGCTTTACATCGCCTCCTGCGCAAAGAAATCGGCGTGGCACTGATCAATGGTCTGATTTGGGGCAGCTTACTCGGTGCGATGGCGTGGCTACTGTATGACAACCTACCGCTTGGGCTAGTGATGACTGCTGCGACGATTTTGAACCTCTTACTGGCGGCCAGTGCAGGCGTGATTATTCCGATGCTGCGCACGCGGTTTGGGCGAGATCCGGCACTCGGCGGCTCAGTGATGATTACCGGACTGACCGATTCAGGTGGTTTTTTTATTTTCTTGGGCTTGGCGACGATCTTCTTGCTTTAATTTTTGACCAAAATAAAAAAGGCCAAATCGGCCTTTTTTCTACTCATAAACAACACTCAAACCGGCAACAACCGCTCAAGATTCGATGCCCGCATAATCGCCTGTAGCTTGTCTGGCACTTGCTGTAGCTGCAAAGACTGCGTCGGCTTCAGTTGGCGCAGCCACTGCACGATCACCGCCAACACAATGGTATTGCTCTGACTGAGCTGACTCAGATCCAGCACAGTCGGCGGTAAATTCACCGCAAGTAACGGTAAACCCTGTTGATACAAGGATTTTGCATTGGCAAACGTCACCACACCACTGAGCAACAACACATCGTCTTGACGAATCAGGCGGACAGTCATGTTAACGGCCTGCGGTCGGTTCAGCGGTCGGCACAAAACTGCGAATTGCTGCGTCTAGATCATTGCGATTGCTACTGACCGTACTGGTGAATTGATTGCGGAAGGTCAACCCAATATCAATGCCGTTCAGTTGTACGTTGCGCACTTTCCAGCTATTACCCGCTTGAATCAGCTGGTAATTGATTGGGATCACCATACCTTTATCGGTTTTGAAGTCCATCGCCACCGTCGCACGACTCGAGTCATTACCCGCCACAAACGGCTTTAAGGTATAGCTTTCGTTGTTAAACGCCGCCAAACCCCGTGCATAAGTACGAATCAGACTATCACGGAAAGTTTTTTCAAATGCTGTACGCTGCTCAGGCGTGGCTTGGCGATAATAACGCCCCATCACACCGCGCGAAAACCCTTCAAAATCAACATACGGCTCGATATTTTCCTGCACAATCTTGGTCAGTACGGCAGGGTTTTTTTGATAAGCCGCACGCTCTTTGACCAAACGATCAATCAGCGTATCCGAAATGCGTTTGACGAATACTGGCGCAGGCTCTACCGCAGCCAACACACTACTAGCCGAAAACAAACTAGCCATACCAGTCGCTAGCAGTAGGCTGGTCTTCATCGTGGTTAAACGTACTGTCGATGACATGATCTATTTCCTCATCAATGCTTTAGGGTACTTTTACCGGTTGCCTGTGCTGGTGCAGCAGCATTAAAACCCACCTTCTGTTGCGGGTGCAGCTTCAGCTGTCGTCGCAGCCGGTGTTGGCTCTGTGGCTTTATTGAACAGGAATTTACCAATCAAATCCTCAAGAACCAGTGAACTTTGTGTAAGCGTAATTTCATCACCGTTTTTCAAAAATGTATCGTCTGCACCCGGCACAATCCCGATATACTTTTCGCCCAACAAACCCGCAGTCAAGATACTGGCGTGAGAATCGGTACTGATTTCATTCACATCACTGTTAATTTGCATTTCGACTACTGCGGTGAGACGCACCGGATCAAGCGAAATACGAGTGACTCGACCGATACTGACGCCGCTCATCGTCACTTTGGCACGGCTGGTTAAGCCGGAAATATTGTCAAAACTGGCTTTAATCGTATAGGTATTGGCACTGTCAGATTGGGTTAAGCCACTGACTCGCATGGCTAAAAAAAATAATGCCACCGCTGCCACAATTACAAAAACCCCGACGGCCAATTCAGTAGTCCGTGTTCTCATCATAATCCTCCGAACATGACCGCAGTCAGTACAAAATCAAGCGCCAAAACACACAACGACGAATACACTACGGTACGGGTCGTTGCGGTCGAAATCCCCTCTGAGGTCGGCACGCAAGCATAGCCTTGGTAGACTGCAATCCACGTACAGACCACCCCAAACACGATGCTTTTGATTACACCGTTGACAATATCGTTCAGGAACTGCACATTATTTTGCATATTGCCCCAGAACGATCCGTCATATACACCCAGCCAATCGACCCCGACAAACTTACCGCCCAAAATCCCTACACTGGAAAAAATCAACGCCAAGAGCGGCAAGCTGATCATGCCCGCCCACAAGCGTGGCGCAATCACCCGCCGGATCGGATCAACCCCGATCATCTCCATGCTGGCCAGCTGTTCAGTGGCTTTCATCAAGCCAATCTCTGCGGTCAATGCCGAGCCTGCACGACCAGCGAACAGCAACGCCGTCACCACAGGCCCCAGCTCACGCACCAGCACCAAGGCGACCATCGTACCGAGTGCCGATTCACTGCCGTAATTGACCAAAATCGTGTAGCCCTGCAAGCCCAATACCAGCCCGATAAACAGGCCAGACACGATGATGATCAGCAGCGACAACACGCCAACGCGGTACATCTGCTGAATAAATAACGAAAAACCACCAAACGATGGCCGCGCAAACAGTGCTCGACTGAGTAAAATCGATGCAGCACCAATGCCTTCGATGCGCTCAATCGTGGTGCGACCCAGCCGCTGAATCACATTCATGGGCGACTTTCCCCTGCTAAGGTCAAATAGGGCTGCTGACTATATTGAAATTCGACCGGACCTTCTGCATGACCGTGCAAAAACTGCTGCACAAAGGCCGATGGGTGCGCCCGCAACTGATCCGGTGTGCCCTCGCCCATGACTTTGCCATCAGCGACCACATACACATAATCTGCAATCGACAAAGTTTCGGCCACATCATGCGACACAATAATCGTGGTTAAGCCGAGCGCTTCGCGCAAGGTACGAATCAATCTGACCAAGACGCCTTTGACAATCGGATCTTGTCCCGCAAACGGCTCGTCATACATGATCAATTCAGGATCAAGTGCAATCGCCCGCGCCAACGCGACCCGACGATTCATCCCGCCAGACAGTTCAGCCGGTAATAGTTGTTCGGTGCCACGCAGGCCGACCGCTTCGAGTTTTAGACCGACAATTTCAGCGATTAAATGTTCTGGTAGTTGGGTATGCGCGCGTAGGGGAAACGCCACATTTTCATACACCGTCATATCGGTGAACAGCGCACCGCTTTGAAACAGCATACCCATCCGTGCGCGCGCAGCAAATAAATCATGCCGACTCATCTGCGCAATATCGACCCCGTCAAACAACACGCGTCCTGCATCCGGCTGCAACTGACCACCGATCAAGCGCAACAGTGTGGTCTTGCCCGTACCAGATGGCCCCATAATGCCAGTGATTTGGCCACGACGAATCGACAGATCGACCCCCAAATAAATTGGACGTGAACCGCGATGAAAGTATAAATCGTGTACTTGAATCAGAGGGTCGCCAGAAGTCGCCAGCAGTGATTGCGTATTTGCGGAAAGCTCGGTCATGCAGATGTGAGTCACTTGCCAATTTATGTGGCCAAATATACCACGCAAACCATGTGGTTCATGCGATGTTGCGTTAGGCTTTTGTCATTTTGCAACCAACAGTCTACGCTGACAACAACAGTTAGTTCGGTACGGCATCAGCTGCTAATGGCTGATCGGGACGGACGAGCTTTAACACCGCACCCGACTCAGGATAATACTGCTCTAAACTGGTCGGTAAATTACCGGCGCGCTTTTCTTGTTGCAGCAAGTTATAGCCCATAAACACTGCATTGGCAGCCACTAGAAACGCAAAAACATATGGCATTGGGGACGCTCCTGTCAGTTTTACCGATCATGCAGACAGCATAGCAAAAAAAAATGCCAGCTTTGCTGGCATTTTTTCGGTCAGACGCGATTAGTCTTCGTATTTACGACGTTGCTCATGACGATCTGATGCAAAGCGACGCTCTTGGCGACCAAAACGCTCATTGCGCTCTGGACGTGCGGCGGCTGGTGCAGCAGACGCTGGACGCGGAGCACCTTGGCCTGCGACACCAGCACCTTGATAATCACGACGTGGGCGTTGATCTGGACGGCTATCCGCTTGACCATATTCACGCGGCGCGCGAGGCGCTGAAGCCCCATCACGGCTGTAACTGTCACGGCTTGCACCATCACGGCTGCTATTGTCACGGCTATAGTTGCTGCGTGGTGCAGCAGACGCATCCCGCGGTGCAGCATCGCGCTGCCATGGACGATCACTGCGTGGCTGTTCGCTACGCGGTGCATCAGCACGGTTACCACGATTGTCATCGCTATAACGTGGCGCACGATCACCGGTTGGACGTTGTGCATCACGATCACGGAAACTACGGCCTTCACCGCCACGCGAATCGGCTGGGCGAGCACCGGCTGGTGCACCACTGCGACCGCCATCACTGCGACCATCGTTGCTGCGGAAACTACGCTCGCCTTCTGGACGACGACGCGCACCGGCGCCTGCACCCGCATAACCACCACGACCGCTTGGACGACGTGCGCCTTCTGGTGGTGGGCTTGGCTCTAGGCCAGCGATTTCGCTGACCGCAATGCGTGTTTTTAGATAATCTTCCAGCGAACGGACTTTGCTACGCTCACGATGGGTGGCCAAGGTAATCGCCTGACCACTACGACCGGCACGACCGGTACGACCAATCCGATGCACATAGTCTTCGTTTTTCATCGGCAAGCCGAAGTTGATCACATGACTGATCGACGGGACATCTAGCCCGCGTGCGGCCACGTCAGTTGCCACCAACACACGCGCACGACCTTCACGCAGGGTACGGATGCGACGGTTACGCACTGCTTGTGGCATCGCGCCATGCAGTGACACCACTTGGTGACCCATCTCAGCCAATTCTTCGGCCAATAGATCGGTGTCATTTTGGGTGCTGGCGAACACAACCGCTTGGTTCACGGATGCATCATTGAGCCAGTGGTTCAGCAGTTTTTTCTTGTGTTCAAAACCATCAGTCCAATGCAGGGTTTGTGCAATGTCGACGTTGGTGGTTTGTTCGCTTTCAATCGCGATCCGCTCGGCGTTGTTGGTCAACTTCTCAGCCAGACGCAAAATACGATCCGCAAAAGTCGCCGAGAACATCAGGGTTTGTTCGCGGTTATCAGCCAAGTCACTGATCGCTTCGAGGTCTTCAGAAAAGCCCAGATCCAGCATGCGATCTGCTTCGTCGAGAATCAGGGTTTTCACTTCACCCAAACTGATTTGACGACGATTGACCAAGTCGAGCAGACGGCCAGGGGTCGCGACAATCACTTGCGCGCCTTTCATCTGTGCGATTTGTTTACCAAATGGCATACCGCCCATGATGCTAGCAATCCGCACGCCTTTCACATGGCGCACCAAATTGATCGCGTCTTGGCTGACCTGTTGAGCCAGTTCGCGAGTTGGACACAACACCAACACGCTTGGGGTGACGATTGGCTTGGCACGCGCTGACATTGGCGGCTGTGCCACCATCGCCAGTGGGTTCAGCGCAGGCAGCAAGAATGCAACGGTTTTACCGCTACCTGTTTTGCTGGACACCAGCAAATCAGTACCATTCAGTGCCGAAGGAATTGCGATTTTTTGTACCGATGTCGGCTCAGAAAAACCCATATCAACCAGTGCTTGTTTAAGGGTATCAGCAATGGCAAAATCGGAAAAAGTCAGGCTCATAGAGAGTTTCGTCCTGTAAGGACGCTCCGTAAAAAATAAATCAAAGTAGACATCGGCTGAGCGCGGAAACCTTGTTGCTAACTCCTGTCAGCGGGGTCACCAGTTATAAGACGATGCTCGTGTCACGCACGAATGCTTGCAGCCGTGGCCTGAAGAACTGCCAGAAGTCGTCTGGCACAGGCGCGATGAAGATGTCCTCTTATGGACGTAAACGCGCATGAAATGCTAATGAGATGTTCAGGCAGAGAACGGGAAAAGTGCGTGCGCATAGTCTAGCAATAGATTAAACCAATTACCAGCTTTATTATTAACCCAGCTTGAATAGCTCGCCAGCATATATGGGGTTTGTTAACATTTGACGACAAACGCTGCTTATTGGGGTGAATAAAAACGACCAGTCGCTAAAAACCAAACGACTTGGCGCTGTGCATCGACGTCCAACGGCAACGTCGCATGAACCGACGGCAACAGTACAAAATCTTGCATGTTTGACAGACGCGTGCTGTAGACCGCAACCAAGCCATCGTTAGCGCTGTTAAAACGCCGATTCAGCCACGGTGTTGGGGTCAAGTAACCAGCAATAATGCCGGTTGGGACTGACGGCTCAGCCAACTGCGCAATAAAAGCATGCGGCGCAGTGCTTAACTGTGCCACAGCGGGTCCAAGCCAACGCGCGACTGCCCGCTCGTGCAACTGCTGCTGTACCGGATCAGACAACTCACTGCCCTGATTCGGTGTGCCTAACATCACCACCCGACCGATGGCAGTCTGACCGTGCTGCTGTAAGTAGTGGCGAATCAGCAAGCCTCCCATCGAGTGTCCAACCAGATGCACTGGACGATCTGCTGTGTGCTGACACTCACGGATGGCTGGTAGCAATGCTTGGGCTGACACTTCAATCGACTGTTGACGCGAGGGGTAACTGAGTGACACTACCTGATAGCCGCTACGCTGTAACAGTTGCCGCATCCCTAGCCAGTTCCAGCGACTCCCTGCCAGACCATGCACCAGCACCACACAACCAACTTTGGCCGTCGCTGCGTGGCTGAACTGCGTCGGCAGGCTCAGCAAGCCGAATGTCAGCAGAAGACTCGAACAGGCCACTCGCTGTTTGTACGTTGAGCCAAGCCTCTGAGTCACTCTCATCTACTACAACTCATTGAAACAACGGCAACATCAGTAACACCTGCATTTCGCCGACCACAATCCCGAGCACCCCACCGACGATGATCAAGGTTTTTTCATCTTCTTGGAAAGCAGGACGCAGCATGCCCTCAAACTCTTCAGGCGTCAGTTTGCGCATCCGCTCCACCAATGTATTGCGAATATCCATCGCATCTTCAGCATAGGCTTCCATATGCTTCATGGTTTCGGGCAGCTTGCTGAGGATTTTTTCGGCAATCAGCGATTTCATCTCGATGTATTTATCACCACCGACTGCGTACACCACCAAGGGACGCGCAATCCCCGCCTGCTCATCCACCATGCGCTTGACGTTGGTGTGTACCAAATCCATGATCCGGTCGGACATCTGCCCGCGAAAAAGCTCTTCCATCATATTGGCAGGCGTGAGCAACTGTTTTGAAATCAAGTCGGCATAATCCGTCGCCACCTGTTGCTGGCGTTTTAAAAACATGCCTTGTACGGTAAAGCCCATGATTTTGGTCGGGTGTTGTGGGCGAAACATCAGGTGCAATGCTAACCAGTCGCTGGTAAAGCCGACGATGCCACCAAACAAAGGCAGTAACCATGGCTCTTTAAATAGCAGCCACAACATCATCTGGATCACACCGATGACCAAGCCAAACACCAAGCCAATCCAACCAAAAAACCGAAACTCTTGCTTGCCGACCTTTTTAAAAATATCGTTGAGCAAGGTTTTATCACGGGTGAGATTGGTGATTACCATGTGTTTGATATCAAAATAGCCGGTCACGTCTTTTTGGATTTCAGTCATGATCTGAGCGACCACAATCGGTGACTCCGCTTTGACGCGCTTAATGATTTTTTGCCGCGCAAACTCTGGCATCGCCTCCCACAAGCCCGCTTGGTAGCGTTGTGCGACTTCGCGGGTGATTTCTTCGGCGGCGGCCATCATCGGCGCTTCGATTTCTTGGGCGATGCGTTTAGGATCTAGTCGTGCAAAAATTTCTTCTGGCTTGATCAGCTTACTGGTCATGAGTTCGACTGCCGTCGTCGCCATTTTTTGCGCTTTGCGTGGCACCACGCCCTGCCAACCAATCACCCAAATGCCTTTAAACTCTAAAGGGCCGAACATCATTTTGACGGCAATGACTTTGGTAATCCAACCAATAAATCCACTGATAAAAGGAATCAGCAGATACAGCATCCAGTTCCGTTGAAAGTCAGCAATAATCTCCGCCAGCATAATGATTGATTCCTGTCGCGCAAAAACTTAAAGATGATTGTATAAGCACACAAGCATTGTAATATTGATTATGTGCTTTTTAAAGTGAAACTGGCAATGCTCGGTTGCCAGTTTACGCAACGAAAGACCAACGACCTACAGACTATTTAGGCGCGCTTGGCGGTATTGTGTAACACCTTCAAGTACTCAGCAGCGGGCTCATTCACGGCGTTTTGCGGCAAGCGCTCAGGATTGAGGATCGGCTTGGCTTGACCATTAATCACTTCAGCAGTGATTTCGACCGTACCGACATCAGACAATGACGGTAGATCGTACATGGTGTCGAGCAACACGTTTTCCAGAATCGAACGCAAACCGCGCGCGCCCGTGTTGCGCTCTAGCGCTTTTTTGGCGACCGCGAGTAATGCTTCCTCGGTAAAGCTGAGATCAACCTCTTCCATTTCGAACAAACGCTGGTACTGACGAGTCAGGGCGTTCTTCGGCTCAGTCAAAATCTGCATCAATGCCGCTTCATCCAACTCTTCGAGCGTGGCAATCACCGGCAAACGACCAATAAACTCAGGAATCAAGCCGAATTTAATCAGATCTTCTGGCTCAACCTCACGGAACAATTGGCCGATTTTTTTGCTGGTGTCTTTGCTTTTGACTTCGGCACCAAAGCCAATACCGGTTTTTTCGCTGCGTTGCTGAATGACTTTTTCGAGTCCCGAAAACGCCCCACCACAGATAAACAGAATATTGCTGGTATCAACCTGCACAAACTCTTGCTGCGGATGCTTGCGGCCACCTTGCGGCGGAATCGAGGCGACTGTGCCTTCGATCATCTTCAGTAAGGCCTGTTGCACGCCTTCGCCAGAGACATCACGAGTGATAGATGGGTTGTCACTTTTGCGGCTAATTTTGTCGATTTCATCAATATAGATGATGCCTTTTTGGGCTTTTTCGACATCATAGTCGGCTTTTTGCAGCAGCTTTTGCACGATGTTTTCAACATCTTCACCGACATAACCCGCTTCGGTCAGCGTGGTGGCATCGGCCATCGCAAACGGCACATCCAGCAGTCGCGCCAGTGTCTGTGCGAGCAAGGTCTTGCCAGAGCCAGTCGGCCCGATCAGCAAAATATTGCTCTTGGACAATTCAACAGCATCCGTGTTTTTCTGGGTGCTGCTCTGCTTGGTCGCGCGTAACCGTTTGTAGTGGTTATAGACCGCCACTGCCAAGGTTTTTTTCGCCTGCTCTTGACCGATCACATATTGATCAAGCGCCGTGCGAATTTCGGCAGGTTTTGGCAGTGGGCGACTGTCCCAATCCGTATCTTCAGCGTGCTTGTGGGTTTGCACCAGATCAAGACAAATATCGACGCATTCATTGCAGATGAATGCGTTCTCGCCAGCAATCAGCTTTTCGACTTCGTCTTGGCGTTTGCCACAAAATGAGCAACATTTTGCGGCATGGGTTAAATCGGACATGGGCTCTCCCGTCTGTCTATCAGCAACGCTTACAGGCGTTGGCTGAGTACTGCATCGACCAAGCCGTATTCACGGGCGGTCTCTGCACTCATAAAATTATCGCGGTCGGTATCTTTGGCGATCTGCTCAATCGGCTGACCGGTATGATGCGCCAATAGACCGTTTAAACGCTCGCGAATATACAAAATTTCTTTGGCATGAATCTCGATGTCTGAGGCTTGACCACGGAAACCACCCAGCGGTTGGTGGATCATCACGCGTGAGTTGGCCAGCGCATAACGTTTACCTTTGGTGCCTGCGGTCAATAAGAATGATCCCATTGAAGCGGCTTGACCCATACAGATGGTCGAGACATCCGGCTTAATAAACTGCATGGTGTCATAGATCGCCATGCCTGCGGTGACCGAACCACCGGGTGAGTTAATATACAGATGGATGTCTTTGTCTGGGTTTTCGGCTTCTAAAAACAATAACTGTGCGACAACGAGATTGGCCATATGATCTTCGACTTCACCAGTCAAGAAAATCACCCGCTCACGCAACAGACGCGAGTAAATATCAAACGAACGCTCGCCACGCGAGGACTGTTCGATCACCATCGGAACAAGAGCATTTTGTATGGCTTGGGCTGGATAGGTCACAGCGAATTCTTCCTGCACGTTTAAGATTGTTTCGAGAATATGGGGGATATTCAACAAAAATGCAAAGGGCAAAACCACACAAGCGGAATACTGATCACTGTTTGTCCTTAAAGCACAAAAAAAGGCACATACGGGATGTGCCTTTTGAACAGCGCGACCCTATGAAAGAAGGGCGTTGCTGTATTGCTTAACGACGCTGATTGGCAGCTTGTTGGGCGGCGAGCAAGTCTTGATAAGACACCGCCACATCCGACACAGTCGCACCGGCCAAAATATGATCAACCACTTGATCTTCCAGCACAACCGCTTCGATTTGCGCACGTTGCTGCTTGTCGTTGCTGTAATACTCGATCACTTCGGCTGGGTCTTCGTAGCTTTCAGACATTTCGGTGATCATCGTGGTGACACGGTCTTGATCAACGGTCAGTTTGCTTTGCTCGATGATCTTAGCGACTAATACACCCAGTTTGACTGAACGCTCCGCTTGATCTTGGAACAGCTCATTTGGCAACATGTTGTCGTCAAACTTCTGTGCACCACCGAACTGCTGGGCAAACTGTTGCAGCATGGCTTGGCGTTGACGTTGGATCTCGTCGGCGACCATCGCTTTAGGCACTTGAATATCACCGTTGGCGGCCAATACAGCATCAAAGGCCGCTTGCTTGGTCTGCGTCCGCAGGCTGTGCTTAACTTCGCGCTGCATGTTTTTGCGCACTTCAACTTTTAGCTTGTCTTCACCACCTTCGGTGATGCCAAACAAGGCCAAGAAGCCTTCATCAATCTCTGGCAAGACCGGCTTTTCGGACTTTTTCAGCTTGATGGTGAACTGGGCGGCTTTACCGGCCAGATGTTCGGCTTGGTAGTTTTCTGGGAAGGTCACGTCGATGACTTTTTCTTCACCAGCTTTCATGCCCAGAATACCGTCTTCAAAGCCCGGAATCATCTGACCACTGCCCAACACCAGTTTAAAGTCTTCGGCTGTACCACCCTCGAACTTCTCACCATCGACTGTCCCTTCAAAGTCAAAGGTAACTTGGAAGGTTTTTTTGGCCATGCCTTTGGTGACCGCAAACGTTTGGCGCTGTTTACGCAGGCTTTCGATCATGGTATCGACATCGGCGTCAGTGATTTCACTGGTTTTACGCTCGATGCTGAGTCCGTCAAAACCAGCAACGGTCACGTCTGGATACACTTCAACGACGGCTTTATATTCCAAGCCTTTGTCACTCAGTTCAGCCGATTCAATATTTGGCATGCCTACGGCATTGATGTTATTGGCGCGAATCGCCTCGAACACCGAATCACGAATCGTGTCATTGATGACTTCTTGCTGAATGCCAGGGCCGTAATCTGAACGAATCCGTGACATCGGCACTTTGCCAGGGCGAAAGCCGTTGATTTTGGCTGACTTGGCGACTTTTTTAAGACGCGCTTCAAACTGGCTGTTAATCCGCTCAGAAGGAACGGTGATTGTTAGTCGGCGTTCTAGACCTGAGATCGCTTCGGTCGTAACTTGCATGGCTTCCTCGGTACTTGATCAAAGCTGAAAAAATAAAGTGGATGAGTATAAGGCAAGGCTGCACGCAAGTACAAAAATATAGCATTGAGATGGCAAAAAATCGGCTGATCGGTGGTTTCGGCAATTTTTTGCTCAAAGCGCTGACGATTTCAGTGCGTTTACACAGACTGCTTGCCCCATTTTGGCTTGCCCCGTACACTCCAAGATTGGTTTTTTTATGCTAGGTCAAAGGCGATTGTGGTGGACTCCAACGATGCAATGGGTGATTCAGTCGGGCTGGTGCTGCCACGACTTGAGCGTTTCGAGACGCCGCTGCACCTCGACTGTGGTCGCACGCTGCTGAATTTTGAGTTGATGATCGAAACCTACGGTACATTAAATGCGGATGCCTCAAATGCTATTTTGATTTGCCACGCGCTGTCCGGTCATCATCATGCTGCTGGTGTGCATAGCCTGAATGACAGTAAAGTGGGCTGGTGGGACAGCTGTATCGGCCCCAATAAAGCGATTGATACCAATTTGTTTTTTGTGGTGGCACTGAATAATCTGGGCGGTTGTCACGGCAGCACCGGACCCACCTCACTCGACCCCGATACTGGCCGCATCTACGGCTCGGATTTTCCGCTGGTGACGGTGCGCGATTGGGTGCGCTCACAAGCCATGCTGGCGGATCGACTGGGAATTGCCGTGTGGCATGCGGTGGTCGGTGGCTCATTGGGTGGCATGCAGGCACAGCAATGGGCAGTGGATTATCCGACGCGGCTACGCCATTGTGCCATCATCGCCAGTACACCGAAGCTGTCCGCACAAAACATCGCGTTTAACGAAGTTGCGCGGCAGTCGATTTTGTCCGATCCTGACTTTCATGGCGGGCGCTACCTTGAGCAAGACACTTACCCGCGACGTGGGCTGATTTTGGCACGGATGGTCGGCCATTTGACCTATCTCACCGATGATGCGATGAAGCAAAAATTTGGGCGTGATTTAAAGTCCGGTAAGTTTATGTATGGTTACGATGTTGAGTTTCAGGTCGAAAGCTATTTGCGTTATCAAGGTGAGCAGTTCAGCAAAAACTTTGATGCCAATACCTATTTACTGATGACCAAGGCCTTGGATTATTTTGATCCTGCCCGCGAGTTTGATGAAGATTTGGTGCGTGCATTATCGGGTGCAAGCTGTCGGTTTTTGGTGGTGTCGTTTACCACCGATTGGCGTTTTGCCCCAAGTCGTTCACAAGAAATCGTCGATGCACTGATCGCCAATAATAAAAGCGTCAGCTATATCGACGTGGATGCACCGCAAGGTCATGATGCGTTTTTGTTTCCGATTCCGCGCTATGTGCAGACATTACGCGCTTTTTTGGGGGCTGGCATCGGTCACCCTACGGTAGAGACTGACCGACAAGGAGCAGATGATGCGGCTTGATCAACGCTTGGCTGAACGCTGGATCAAGCCCAATTCACGCGTACTGGATTTGGGGTGTGGTGATGGTGAGTTGCTGGCACATATGCAGCAAAAACTGGGTATTACCGGTTATGGGGTCGAGATTGACGAAGACAAAATCACCACAGCAATCGGCCGTGGTTTGTCTATTATTCAGCAAGATCTGAATCAAGGACTGGGTCGATTTGCCGATCAGAGCTTTGATTTTGTGGTGATGGCACAAGCCTTGCAAGCGGTAGAAGCACCAGATCAACTGTTGTTGGACATGCTGCGGGTCGGACGTGAGGCGATTATTACCTTCCCGAACTTTGCACACTG